>JAHYIT010000006.1 GCA_019429205.1 Mariniphaga sp.
AAAGATCAGTACAAACTGGTAGTTGAAGGAAAAACACCAAATGAAAAAGGCTATGAATTGTATAATATTCAAAATGACCCGGCAGAAACAAAAAACCTGGCTGATGAATATCCTGAAATATTGGAGGAAATGCAGGCTGAATTGCGCAAATGGCAGGAATCTGTATTGAACAGCCTGACAGGAGCGGATTATAAGTAAAAATATTGATGCTCCATTCGTTTGAAGTTGAAAAGTTACTTGCATAAAATAGTAAAGTTGAAAATAATAAACCTGTAATTTTTAAAAATGGAACGAAATCATCCTGTGCTTTTGAGCCTTTCCCTGGCCGGTATTATGGCATTTTCTGCCACGGGCAGCCGGTTAAGTGCACAAAACAAAACCATTGCCAAGCCTAATATTGTAGTAATCATTCCTGATGATTTGGGATGGAATGATGTGGGTTACCATGGTTCCGAAATTAAAACACCCAATATCGACAAACTTGCAAAATCAGGTTTGCGGTTCGACCAGCATTATGTGATGCCCACCTGCACGCCCACCCGGGTGAGTCTTCTTACCGGGAAATATCCAAGCCGCTACGGGGTTACCGGCCCGGATTACGGGGAAGTAATCGACCTGGGCGATCCGACGCTGGCAAGCATTCTCAGTGCAAATGGGTATTATACGGCCATAGCCGGAAAATGGCATCTGGGTTCCCCGCCATATACACCGTTAAAGTATGGTTTTCAGTCATCTTACGGTTATTTCGACGGGCAGATTGATCCATACACGCACGAATACAAAACAGAAACTGAATTGACAAAAAGAGAATCGTGGCACCGGAACGATGAATATTTGACGGAAGAAGGCCACGTAACCGATTTACTGACTGCCGAGGCGGTACGGATAATTGAGGAGGAGCGGGAAGAGCCGTTTTTCCTATATCTGGCTCACCACGTTCCGCACTTTCCATTGGAAGAGCCCGATGAATGGATGTCGCTTTACGATGATTTGTCCATGCATCCTTCGCGTAAATTGTTTGCTGCCAGTGTTTCCCACATGGATGACGGTATCGGAAAAATTATTGATGCGTTGGAACGAACAGGTAAACGGGAAAATACTTTGATATTGTTTCTGAGTGACAATGGTGGTCAACATAGCTGGCACAGCAACACCGAATACCGTGGAAAGTACGCAAACAAGCCTCATTCTGTCCTGGGCAACAATTTCCCGTTGCGTGGCTGGAAAGGCGATTTGTACGAAGGGGGAATCCGGGTACCGGCCATTGCCAACTGGCCCGGAAAACTGGAACCAGGCGCTGCTGATTTTCCTATGCACATGTCTGACTGGCTTCCAACGCTTTGTTTTTTAACCGGAATAAAAACGGATTTGGAAAATTTGAAACTGGATGGCAAAAATGTCTGGACTTTGTTAAATGGAGAGCAGAATGTGGCAGAAGAACGTTCGATTTACTGGAAAACAAATCAGGCTTTTGCTGCAAGGGAAGGAAATTGGAAACTTCTGGTGCACAGAAACAACAACAAAGCCGAATTGTACAACCTTAAAAATGACTTCCGGGAATCACGCGATCTCAGCAGTTCCAATCCTGAAAAGCTGGAGCACCTGATGAACCTTCTGGAAGAATTCAAAAAAGGAGACCGGTAGAAAATTTTAATAGAAAACAGGTTTTAAATAAATCAAAACGAAATATTTCAACATGAAGACACTTTTTTTTGCAGCCGTATCATTGAGTGCGCTTTCTTTGGCCGGATGCAGCCATCAACAGGAAGAACAGAACCCCCGTCCGAATATTTTATTTGCCATAAGCGATGATCAATCTTTTGCCCACACCAGTTTTGCCGGTAGCAAATTTGTTAATACACCGGCTTTCGACAGAATCGCTTCAGAAGGTGTTTACTTTACCAATTGTATTGCCGGTTCTCCTGGCTGTGCCCCCTCGCGCAGCAGCATTGTTACAGGCCGCCACCACTGGCAAAACGAACAATCGGGGCAACATGCCTCGTCGTGGCTTAAAAAGCATGTTCCGTTTATTGACCTGCTCGATGCCAACGGTTATATTACCGGGAGAACAGGGAAAGGCGTTTCTCCGTTTCGTTATGCACAGGATGACACTGATTCGCTCTGGCGCGCCACCGATGCAGCAGGCATTGCGCACAGCAACATCCGTTACGAAGATGGTACTCCCGGCGACGAGCGCCCGGCAAAGTTTATCAGCAATGTGAATTACTTCGAAAACTTTAAATACTTTATGGAAAATGTGAAAGGAGATAAACCGTTTTTTTTCTGGTATGGCGCCAGCGAACCCCACCGGGCTTTTGAGCAGGATGCCTGGAAACGAACAGATAAGAAACTGGAAGATGTGGAAGTTCCCGGTTTTTTTCCCGACCATGAAATTGTAAGGGGCGATATTCTGGATTATGCAGTTGAAATTGAGTGGTTCGACCTGCATTTGCAACGGATGCTGGAATACCTCGAAAAAACAGGCGAACTGGAAAATACGATTGTGATTGTGACTTCAGATAACGGTATGGCTTTCCCGAGAGCAAAAGCCAATTGTTATGAATATGGTATTCATGTTCCGTTTGCCGTGCGTTATCCGGCAGCATTTCCCGGTGGCAGAACAGTGGATTACCTGTTGGGATTTGCCGATTTGGCGCCTACCATTTTGGAAATAACTGGCACAAGCAGCGACGGAATGTTGCCCATTTCAGGAAAAAGTGTTTTGCATATTTTGAAATCGAAACAGGAGGGTGTAGTGGATGAATCAAAAAAATATGTATTTACAGGCAGGGAAAGACATTCATCTTCACGTTACCTGAACTGGGGCTATCCACAGCGGGCCATCCGAAGTCACGATTATTTACTTGTGTGGAACATGAAACCCGATCGTTGGCCATCTGGTGCGCCTCAGCGCATTAAACCCGAAACTGATAATGAACTTTGGCCGCTATATGGAATCGACCAAAACGGCGAGCACCATTCGGAATGGGCCTTTACAGATATTGATGCTGCTCCCACCAAATCGTATATTATCGAAAACTGGCAGGATGAAACTATTCGGCCGTATTTTGATTGGACTCATGCCAAACGTCCCGAGTTTGAATTGTTCAACATCAAAAACGACCTGTATAACCTGACCAACCTGGCAGGCAAACCTGAATTTACAGCGGTTGAACAAGAATTGAAACAAGCGTTACTGGCTGAATTGAAAAAATCACAAGATACACGAATTGTTGGGCCGGATAAGGAAGTGTTTGATTCCTACATTCGTTACAGTCCGATGCGGGAGTTTCCGAAGCCTGAATGATAGAATGATTTTTTATTAAAAGAGTTTTCTCAATTTGTAATTTTGATTGAGAATTTAGTTTAGTTTGACAAAACCGCTTCTTTTAAGAGGCGGTTTTTCTTAAATTTGTGATTCAGGTTAAACTGTAAAATATGAATTCCGTAAAATTCTACTTTGCATTACAATTTGTTTTAAAAGACTTTTAATAACCAAAAATGAAGAATTATTCCATCTTTTTTATGCTGTTTATTTTGTTTTCCTGTGTTCAAACTTCTGAAAAAAATGATCATGTTGTTTTTGGTGAAAACAGCAACGCACAGTGGATTCAGGATGGCAGTCCTTTACCTGAGAGCGATTCGCTGTTTTACCTGGATGATCCGGCTCCACTTTTCAGAAAAGATTTTTCACTGAAAAGCAAAATTGAAAAGGCTACACTCTTTATCACCGCTGCCGGATATTATCATGCCACAATAAATGGCGCCCCGGTTGGTATGAATGTGCTCGATCCGGCCTGGACCGATTACAGTAAACGCATCTATTATTCAGAATACGATGTTACCCCGCTGCTGGCAGCGGGAAATAATTGCCTTGGTGTTGCCTTGGGAAATGGTTTTTATAATCCGCTTCCCCTCCGGAAATGGGGACGACGGAATTTGAGAAACGATTTAACCGTTGGCAAACCCACGTTCATTGCCAAACTTCTTATCACTTTTAAAAATGGAAAAACAGAAGAGGTGGTTACCGATGAAACCTGGAAATATGCTTACGGCCCCATGGTTAAAAACGATGTTTACCTGGGGGTGGTGTACGATGCCCGAAGAGAAATAAAAGACTGGAATTTTCCCGGTTTTGATGACCGTTCGTGGAGTTCGGCTGAGCCAGGCAAAGCTCCGGGAGGGCAGCTTCAAAAAGCATTTTTCCCGCCTGTTCAGATAACACAGGAAATAACACCGGTAGAAATTTATAGACCTGAAACAGGTATTTTTATAGTGGATATGGGCGTTAATTTTACAGGCACTTTTAAAATGAAATTAACCGGCGAAAAAGACGATACGGTTGTGTTCCGGTTTGGCGAACGCGTTTATGAAGACGGCACGTTAAACCCGATGACAACTGTTGCCGGGCAAATTAAACGAAAAGGAATTGGCGGCCCCGGCGCACCCGCTATTGCCTGGCAAACCGACAGTTACATTTTTAAAGGAGAATCGGAAGAATGGTTTTCACCTGATTTTACGTATCATGCCTACCGGTACATGGAGATTTCAGGATTGAAAAATAAGCCTGAACCGGAAGATATTCAAGGGTTGTTTTTTCATTCAAATATCCCTAACCTGAACAGTTTTAACTGCTCGTCCGATTTATTAAATTCGATACAGGAAGCCACCGAGAGAACATTTTTAGCCAATCTCATCAGTGTTCAGTCGGATTGCCCGGCAAGGGAAAAATTTGCATACGGTGGCGATTTGAATGCAACCAGCGAATCGTTCATCTACAATTTCGATATGCAGGAATTTTACCGCAAAACCATTTACGACTGGGTGGATGCCATGAACGACTCGACTTTTGTGGACACGGCTCCCTACACCGGAATAGCCTACTGCGGAATAAGCTGGGAGTCCGCTTTTCTAATCACACAATATTACCTTTATTTGTATTACAACGACACCGAAATTGTAAAAGAACTCTATGGCCTGAATAAGAAATGGATGGACAAAGTGGCCCGGCTTCATCCCGACGGAATGGTGGACAAAGGACTGAGCGACCATGAATCGATGGAACCGGTTCCGGTGCAGTTAACGGGCACCAGTCATTACCTGCAATGTGCCAGGATTATGAAAACTTTTGCTTCGGTGATGGGCGACAAAACAAATGAAACGAAATACGAAATGTTTGCCGATGATTTGAAAAAGAAGATAAAAGCTGAATTCTGGGACAAACCTGTTACCGGAAAAATAAACCGGCAGACGCTGTTTGCTACCCTGCTTTATCATGAGATTATACCTGAAAAAGAATTGGATGCCGCAACGGATTCTTTACTAATCGCGGTTAAAAACGGACCGTCAGGCCACTTCAGCACCGGAATTTTTGGTACGAAATATATACTGGAAACGCTTTCTGAAAATTATTCCCCGGAGATGGTGTTCAACATTGTGAACAGCACAACTTATCCGGGCTGGGGATTTATGATTGACCGGGGCGCCACTACCATCTGGGAAACCTGGAAAGAAAGCGACAATACCTATTCGAATTGTCATCCCATGTTTGGGACTGTAACCGAGTGGTATTACCGCTGGCTTGGCGGAATCCGGCCCGATCCGCAAAATCCCGGATTTAAAGAGTTTATTTTGGCGCCTGCAACTCCCGAAGGCCTCGATTTTGTAAAGTGCAACTATCATTCTCCGTTCGGCGAAATTGTATCGAACTGGCAAAAAAGTATGGAGAATTCTTACCGGTACGAAATGAAAATTCCTGCAGGAAGCACAGCAAATGTAAAATTACCGGTTGATGATTTTCAATCCATTTCTGTTCAGAAAAACAACATGAATATTGAAAAAGGGAAAATTGAAGGTTTAGAGTCCGGAAGTTTTAAGCTGGACGAAGGGAGTTACCTCATTACAGTTACAAAAATAAATTAAGAGAAATTCGATTATGAAACGATTAGTTGTCATTCTTTCAACATTTTTTTTCTTTTTAATTAGCTCCAAAGCACAGGAAAAAATTTTCCCCGGGGCTGACGAAAATACGCCTTCAAAAGCGCAGTATTTTAGCTGGATAAATAATACAAACGAAGGAACAAACGAAGAACATACAAGAATCAATTTGGATTTTTTTGCCTGGTTAAAAGAAGAATATGGGATGCAGCTCGATATTTATGCTTTCGATGCGGGTGCAATAGACGGAGCCAGGTTCTATGGCAGCATTTATTCCGATCGTTTCAAAAAACAATTTCCGAATGGTTTCGATCCTCTTTATCAACAGGCAAAATCGCTGGGTATTCGTTTAGGAGTTTGGGGAGGACCAGATGGTTTTGGCGATACGCCGGAGGAAGAAAAAAACAGGGCAGATCAAATGGTAAAATTATGCCGAGATTACGAATTTGCATTGTTCAAATTTGATGCTGTTTGCGGACCATTGCGTCCTGAAAAGGAAGATGCTTTTATCAACATGATGCGGGAGTGCAGAAAATATAGCCCCGATTTAATTTTGTTAAACCATCGCCTCGGGTTGAATAAAAGTAAACCTTATGCCACTACTTTTTTATTTGGAGGTGCTGAAACTTATATCGATGTACACATGACAAACAGTATAACTGCTCCTCATAACCGGGCAGAAGCATTATCCCGCGGACTTGTGCCCGGATTGCAGCGATTAACGGAAGACCATGGCGTTTGCCTGTCATCGTGCCTCGATTACTGGGATGATGATCTGGTGTTACAGGCCTTCAACAGATCGTTGATTCTGGCGCCCCAGATTTATGGAAATCCCTGGTTGCTTCACGACGATGAGTTTTCGAAACTTGCCCGAATTTACAACCTTCACAGAAAATACAGAAATATTCTTTTTAATGGAAAAGTGCTTCCTGAATCCTACGGACCACATGCTGTTTCACGCGGCGATAAAAATACACGATTAATAACCTTGAGGAATTTGCAATGGACTTCCGAATTTTATACAATTAAACTGGATGAGGAAATTGGTTTGGAGTCGAAAGGTAAAATAACCTTGATACAGTTGCATCCTACCGAAAAAGTACTGGGCAACTTTAAGAGAAGCGATCAGGTAACTATTGAAGTTTTACCATTCCGGTCATATATGTTGCTGGCTACTTCAGAAAAATATGATGAGCCTGCAATTATTGGTTCTGATTTTCAAGTTTTAAAAAATGTAAAAGGAAAACCTGTTGAAATCGAGATACTTGGGATGCCCGGGACGAAATCAGAAATAGCGCTTATAAACCCGGAGTTATACAATGAAGCATCACTTGACGGGGAAAATAATTCTGAATTGATTGACGGAAAAACAATTCAGATAGATTTTCCAGGAGAAGAATTGAAAGATGAATTTCACCGGCACCTTGGTTCTTTCAAAGAAACAGAAATACCTGAAGACGCTGAAACATTATATGAAGCCACCGTTTTTTCAACCGACAACAATGCGCTTGAAGTACGTTCGCTGGAACGTTCGGGCAAAACATCTGTTCAGGAAGTTAAAGCTGCACGCGATGCATTCTTCAATCAAAAAGCTTTTGTAGAACGAGGCGTTTGGGATCGCAACCTGTTTGACGGAGACACGACAACCGGATTTTGGCAAACCCGAAGGTATCAGACTGACAGGGGATGCCTTAGAATTGATCTTGGAAAAATTCAGGAAGTGGACGAAATAATTTTAACCGTCCCCGATATGTTTTCGCTCCTTCCAATATTACCCGATGAGGGAAATTATGTGGAAATTTCAACAGACCTTAAAAATTGGGAACAAATAACATTTATGACTGAACTCAAAATACGAATTCCCATGAGTAAGCCGGTGAGATATCTCAGGTTTAACCGGTTTCCTCAACAAATTTCGGAAATTGAAGGAGTAACCGGAGGAAAGAGCTTAGATCGATCCCTGTGGCGGGCATCAAATTTGTTTGCGCATCCGAATTACAAAAAGCCAGTAAAAACATGGAAAACCGAAGTAAAACCAGAGGAGGTTGCGAAAGGAAGTTACCTGTGTGTGGCAATTAACGGAAAGCATGGCAGGGAAGGGGCCTATGCTGCCGCAAAGGTTGACGGGAAATTTATTGGCGCTCCCAACAGGGCGCCTTCACACCTGAGCAATCCGTGGGAAAGCTTTAATCCGAGCAAAGAAAAAAACTATACCTATTACATTCCTATGTTGGAGGAATATAAAGGAAAAACAATTGAGGTATTTGTGATGGGATACGATGAGGAAAATCTTAACTTTTTCCCGGATTTATGGATAACAGCTTATCCGCATCCCTGGGAAAGAAAACTATTGGTTTTAAACCGGAAATAAAAATCAACAAAATCGAAAATAAAATTCATTCAAATCGGATTATGAGTAAGGTAATTAAATTTAATCAAAGCATTTTATTGTTGCTTATTATCACTGTATTTTCTCTGTCATTAAACGCACAAAACTACATTCTGTCCTGGGGCTTTGAGGAAAGTCAAAACAGGAGTGTCGTGGAAAAAATTAGCGGTATTGCCGATACGCTTGAAGGGAATTTCAGCATTGTGGAAGGAATGAAAGGTAAAGGTTTGAAACTCGATGGATTCACAACCTGTTTAAAGCACGACGACCGTAAAATGCCTGTCGCAGGTGATGAATTCACGGTGGAAGCATGGATTACTTTGGAAAATTATCCCTGGAACTGGTGTCCAGTTCTTACCACCGAAAATAACGAAACCAAAGGTTATCGCTTAATGATTGGCCCGCACGGACAGGTCTCCATGCAGGTTGCCATTGCCGAACAATGGGTTTCGTGTACCACCGAAAGATTAATGCTTCCGCTGCGAAATTGGATGCACATTGTTGGCGTTTACAGGGCTGGCAAAGATTTGACCGTATACGTAAATGGCGAAATGCAGGCGCAAATGCCCATTCATGGGAAAATAAATTACTCTGGACGGGCGGGGTGTGTAATTGGAATGGTAGCTCATCCTGATAAACCTTCCGATATTCACCGTACCTGGGGAACACTGCCCCAGTATTTCGGGCTGACCGGAATTTTAGATGAAGTTAAAGTTTATAAAGGTGCAAAATCTGAAAGCGAGATAGCCGCGGAATATAAAAGCTACCCACCAAAAATGCCTGACCTGAAACCTCACCGTTTGCCCGACATTGAAAAACATCCGGGGCGTTTTGGCGCTTTTTATACCAAACTTAAATATTATGATGGTTGGGACAATTTGTGGCCTGTAGAGAAGGACCCCGATATAGTGGTGTGTTTCGACAAACTGCCTGTTAAGGTAATGTTCTGGAGAGGAATCAGATACGGAACTTCATGGGTGTCGGAAAACAACAACTGGATGTCGGATCAGAGTGTGGAAGCATGGGACGATGCCGGAAATGACGCCGAAGGCTGTTTTGAACACATGCAGGATCGGCATTGCCGGTTTTCGCATGTCAGGATTATTGAAAACACCCCAGCAAGAGTCGTGGTGCACTGGCGGTATGCTCCGGTAAGTGCTTACAACCACACCTGGAGGGTCGATCCAAAAACAGGCTGGGAATGCTGGATTGATGAGTACCATTATATTTATCCTGATGCAGTTGGGATTCGTAAAGTTTCATGGAAAAAAGGAACACTTGGTTTTCCGAGACAATTCCAGGAATCATTGCCCCTGCTGCATCCCGGGCAGGTGGAAAGCGATTTGTTGCACAAAGATTTTGTTCATGTCTCAGATTATAAAGGAAATAGAAGACCTGTTTCGTATGTCGAAAATCCAAAACCTCTTGACTGGAACAACCTTGAAGATTATACTGTTCAACAATATAATTTTAAATCGGAAAATAAGCCATTTATCTGTTTTGAACCTGGCAATAAAATGGTTTTAAGAGAAAACAATATTGTCCGATACAACGAACATGGCGGCTGTAACCATTTTCCTGTTGGGCAGGCCAGGTGCGACGGCAGAACCAGTACTACATCCGACCGGCCTTCACATTGCGGAAGTTTTCCAATTTCGGAACCTGTAATTCATGAAACTGAAGACCGTGAATACTGGAATGGTCTGTATGGGATAAATGATTTGCAAATGGAAGAAGTTGTTAATTTGGGAAGGTCGTGGGCTTATGCACCGAAATTAAAAATTACAGGAAACGATTTCAGCTCAAATGGATACGATATGAGTGAAAGATGTTATAGAATTGTGAACAACAACCCGAATAGTAAAAAACTCGATATTGTTATTTCTTGCAGTGCTGATTCGCCTGCAATTAATCCTGCTTTTGTTGTAAATAACTGGAATTCGGAAACGGCAACTGTTCTCGTTAATGGCAAACCGGCAAAAGATGCAAGAGTTGGGGTACAACATGAACTTGAAGGTGATAATCTGGTGGTTTTTTTATTTCTGGAAAAGAATGAACCTGTAACGGTGACTATAGAACCTTAATGTTTTTTAATATAATTATAAATTTCAGGTTAGTAAACGGAGCTAAATAATGAAAAAAAAGAAGTTGGTTAAAAGTGTTGTATTAGCCTCAGTAACCATTCAATTTTTACTGTTTTTTTCAGGCTGTAACCAAGGAATGGAGCAGAATGATTACCATCCTGTAAATGTCCTTTTAATAACAGCAGATGATTTGAATTACAATTCGGTAGGTTGCTATGGATGCCCTGTTGAAAACATAACACCGAATATTGACAAGCTGGCGCAAAGTGGCATACGGTTTACCAATGCATTTGTGAATATTGCTGTTTGCCAGCCATCGCGACAATCGATAATGACCGGCAGGTACCCGCACAATAACGGTGCACCGGGATTTGACCCAATTGATACAGATGTCGTTACATTGCAGGAACAACTGAGAGACGCAGGCTACATTAACGGAATATTGGGAAAAGAAATACACCTTAAACCAACCAATAAATATTGCTGGGATTTTTACATCAGGGAGGGCGATTTGTCATCAGGGCTTGGAATAGGAAGAGACCCGGAATTGTATTACAAGTATTCACAGGAGTTCTTTAACAGAGCAGCCAGTCAAAACAAACCCTTCTTTTTGATGGCAAATGCACATGATCCGCATAGGCCATTTGCCGGAAGTGAACAGGAGATGAGAGCATGGGGTGAAGATCTTCCTGCTTTCAGGAGACAAATTCTCCCCAAAGAAGTGACTATTCCTGATTTTCTTCCCGACCTGCCTGAAATCAGATTGGAAATATCGGAATATTATACTTCGGTTTACCGTATGGATGAGGTTGTTGGGGCGGTTTTAAAGGCACTTGATGAATCAGGATTGAGTGATAATACAATTGTGATGTTTATTAGTGATAACGGAATGGCTGTTCCATTCGCCAAATCCAATTGTTATATCAACAGCAACAAAACCCCCTGGATAGTGAGATGGCCCGGTCAAGTGGAAGCAGGCAGTGTTGATAGTATTCATTTTATTTCGGGCATAGATTATATGCCAACAATTCTTCACGCATTGCGCCTGCCTGTTGTTCCTGATATGGATGGCGGGTCTTTTTTACCGCTGTTGCAAGGTGAAAATCAAAATAAAAGAAATGTTGTTTTTACTGAATTTAACAGAATTTATGCAGGTATTGACTATTCCATGCGATGTGTACAGGAAGAAAATTACGGCTATATAGTAAATTTTTGGAGTGACGGAAAGCATGCAATCAGGGGCGATGCCACCAGCGGAAGAACGTTTTCGGCTATGCAAAAGGCTGCCGCAACTGACGAAGAAATAGCCGATCGCCTCAATATGTATGTTTACAGGGTGCCCGAAGAACTGTATAATTTCGGAACAGATCCCGATGGACTGGTTAATCTTATTAATGATCCGTCTCTAAACGAGGTGAAACAAAGGCTGAAAAAAATGGTGTACCTGGAAATGAAAAAAACAAATGACCCACTGCTGTATGACTTTGAAAAAAGGTTTCTTTCAAATTAATAAAAACAGTTGGTCTGTTAAAAACGTAGAAAAAATTTAAAAACGTAATATAAATTGCTTAAATAAGTTTATAACATTCAATACCGATTCAAATGAAAACAAGTTTGTCAAAAATAATTATATTGCTGTCATTGGGAACCGCAATTGCTGTAGGTTGTAATGACACCACAACTGTTCAGCAACGACCCAATATCCTGTTTATTATGACCGACGACCATACCCAGCAGGCTCTTCATGCCTATGGACATGGTTTGCTGGATTCTGTTCTTTTTCCGAATATGGATCGTTTGGCAAAAGAAGGAGCAATTTTTACGCAAAGCTTTGTGACAAATTCAATTTGTGCACCCAGCCGGGCAGTTTTGCTTACAGGGAAGTACAGTCATATAAATGGCAAGATTGACAATTCAGTGCCATTTGACTGGGACCAGCCTACGTACCCTAAGTTATTGCAAAAAGCTGGTTATCAAACGGCCTTGATTGGCAAGATTCACCTGGGCGGGAAACCGCAGGGATATGATTACTCAATGACATTGCCGGGGCAGGGAAGTTATTACAATCCGGAGTTCATTAAAAACGGAACGGAACAAACAAAACTTGAAGGTCATTGCGAAGCGATAATTCCGCAACTGGTAGTAGATTGGATTGAGAACGACTGGGACAGAAGTAAACCTTTTGCTGTAAATTTTCATACAAAAGCCCCGCATCGGAACTGGATGCCTGAACCAAAATATCTTGATTATCTGGAAGACCATGAATTCGAATTTCCCGAAAACTTTTTCGATGATTACCAAGGAAGGGGCACAGCAGCCCGCGAACAGGAAATGGAAATTGTAAACGATATGTACTGGGGTTGGGATATGAAATTTGAAAAGAATCCATTTACCGGGGAGCCCAGCAGGTTGCCGGCGCCATTTGGACGGATGAGCCGGGAGCAGATGGAAGCGTGGAATTCCGTTTACGGCCCCCCAAACGAGAAATTTTTAAAGGAAAAACCAGAAGGCAGGGAACTTGCAAAATTTATGTATCACAGATATTTACGCGATTACCTGAAAGTTGTAAAATCAGTAGATGATGGCATTGGAAAAGTCATGAAATACCTTGAAGAAAATGATTTGCTGGAAAATACTGTTGTGATTTATACATCCGATCAGGGTTTTTATTTAGGGGAACATGGGTGGTATGACAAACGGTTCATGTACGAACAGTCGCTAAGCACCCCGCTTTTGGTCAGATATCCGCAGGAAATTAAAGCCGGGACTGTAGTCCGGGAAATGGTGCTAAACCTCGACCATGCGCCAACAATTTTGGATTATGCAGGAGTAGAAATTCCATCAGATATGCAGGGCAAATCCTGGCGCTCAGTTGCAGCCGGAAAAACCATTCCCTGGCGCGATGCTGTTTATTATCATTACTATGAATATCCATCGGTACACATGGTGAAGCGGCATTACGGTGTGCGCACTGACCGGTACAAGCTTATTCACTTTTATTATGATGTTGATGAGTGGGAAATGTATGACCTTCAAAAAGACCCGGATGAGATGAGGAATATTTACGATGATTCTGCTTATTCCGAAGTTAAGGAAATGTTGCACATCAGGTTGAATGAACTTCGGAACCAGTATGATGATTCCGATGAATTAACCTGGCAGTTTTTAGATGATTACTTGTCAAAAAGGCAGAGGTAAAATTTAAACAGTCAACTGCCAACTAAACTCTCTTGGCACATTTTATCCCATGCGCAGTATAATTGAAATTAAAAAACTATTTCTATGAAAATAAAAAGAATCTGTTTGTACCTCTCCCTCATCTGCATATTGTTTTCCTGTAAAGGAAAGGATGAATCTGCAAATATAAATCTTCCGGAAAACCCCAACATCCTCTTCATAGCCATTGACGACCTGCGGCCTGAACTGGGTTGTTACGGAAACGATTACATCAAATCGCCCAACATCGACATGTTAGCGGAAACCGGTGCTGTTTTTACAAACCACTTTGTGCAGATACCCACCTGCGGCGCATCGCGGTACAGTTTATTAACCGGCATGTTGCCCAAAACAAAAGGGCATTTGAGCAACGAAGCCTGTCGCAATTTTATAGCCGGCAAACCGGAGACGGAAGTTCCCGAAACTTTTATTCATCATTTGCGCCGAAACGGATATTACACTGCGGGTATCGGAAAAATAAGCCATTATGTGGATGGACTGCTTTATGGATATACCGACCCCGTGGGAACAGAATACGAATTGCCGCACAGTTGGGATGAAATGTTACTGAACTCCGGCAAATGGGGCACCGGCTGGAATGCTTTTTTCGGGTATGCTGATGGCGAAAACCGCCAGAGTATGAACCGCCAGGTAAAACCTTATGAAATGGCCGATGTTCCGGATACCGGTTATCCCGACGGATTGATTACAGAGCAAGCTTTGGAAAAATTGGGCGAACTAGCCAAAAAAGATGAACCTTTCTTTTTGGGTGTCGGGTTTTTTAAACCCCACCTTCCGTTTAATGCGCCCAAAAAGTATTGGGATTTGTATAATGAAGATGAAATTCCGTTGTCTCCCAATCCGTACATTCCCGAAAATGTGCATCCAGCCAGCCTGCACGGAAGCGGTGAATTTAACGGCTACCAGTTGGGCGATGAGGAAGCTACAGTGAACGGACCGGTGTCTGATGAATACGCACGGAAACTTCGGCATGCTTATTTTGCCTGCGTGAGTTACATTGATGCACAGGTTGGTAAATTATTGGATGAACTGGAAAAACAAGGATTGGCAGAAAATACAATTGTTATAATTTGGGGTGATCACGGCTGGCATTTGGGCGATCATCTGGTGTGGGGAAAACACACCGTTTTTGAGCGGGCGTTGAAAAGTGCCTTTATTGTGCATATTCCCGGAAAGACAAAAGGCAAATCTGTTGACAAAGTGGTAAGTTCGGTTGATATTTATCCCACACTTATGGAATTGTGTAACGTTGAAATGCCGCATGAAACAGATGGAAAAAGTTTAATTCCACTTGTAACCAATTCGCTGGCTGAATGGGAAGATGCTTCTTACGGTTACTATCGAAACGGAATTTCGCTGCGGACAGACAGGTACCGGTTGACCCGTTATTTCAGAGATGCCGAACCCGTCATCGAATTGTATGATCACCAAAAAGATCCCAATGAGACTAAAAACATTGCAAATGAAAATCCCGGTATTGTGGAAAGTTTGATGCCACTTTGGGAAAAGGGAAATACGGGATTGTTTGGCAATGATTGATCCGGAATGAATTTCTGCTTATATTTACAATTAATGGATTTATGAGCAGTCAGAATTTATTTTTGAAAAATTACCGGGATGAGATTAAATTATCTAAAGAGGGCAGGGTTTTTCAAGTTTTGGTTGATTTTGCCGATTTTCTGCCGACCCTGGCCGATGTGGCAGGAATGTAGCAGGCTTCTTCTTTCAGCGACGGAAAAAGCTTTGCAAATGTTTTAACCGGAGAGAATTCCAGGCCCGGAAAAGAAGAAATTTTCATCCACTATTCGCGTCGCTATTGAATAATACGGAATTTAAAATTCAAAATTAAACAACATGAAGTTTACGCATCAAAATTTATTAACCTTTTCAATAGCAGGGTTTTTGACTTTTTCTGCTTTTGGTAACAATACAGAATCCCAAAAAATTGCTTCTCCACCAAAACCGAATATCCTGGTTATCATCCCGGATGATTTGGGCTGGTCGGATGTGGGATATCACGGTTCGGTGGTAAAAACACCAAACATCGACATGCTGGCCAAAACCGGAGTCCGTCTGGAGCAACATTACGTTATGCCCACCTGTACGCCAACTCGGGTAAGCCTGCTGACGGGCAAATATGCAAGCCGTTATGGCGTTACCGGCCCCGATTATGGGGAAGTAATTGATTTGGGTGATCCGACTCTGGCTTCTGTATTGAGCGATAACGGTTATTTTACAGCTATTGCCGGAAAATGGCATCTGGGTTCCCCGCCATATACACCGTTAAAGTATGGTTTTCAGTCATCTTACGGTTATTTCGACGGACAGATTGATCCTTATACCCACGAATATAAAACAGAAACTGAATTGACAAAAAGAGAATCGTGGCACCGGAATGATGAATATTTGACTGAAGAAGGCCACGTAACCGATTTACTGACTGCCGAGGCGGTACGGATAATTGAGGAGGAGCGGAAAGAGCCGTTTTTCCTATGTCTGGCTCACCACGTTCCGCACTTTCCATTGGAAGAGCCCGATGAATGGATGTCGCTTTATGATGGTTTGGCCCTGCATCCTTCGCGCAAGTTGTTTGCAGCAAGCGTTTCCCACATGGATGAAGGTGTTGGGAAAATTATTGATGCGCTGGAAAGGACAGGTAAACGAGAAAATACGTTGATATTGTTTCTGAGTGACAATGGTGGACAACATAGCTGGCACAGCAATACGGAATACCGTGGAAAATATGCAGACAAACCTCATTCGGTGCTCGGTAACAATTACCCGCTGCGGGGCTGGAAAGGCGATTTGTACGAAGGGGGAATCCGGGTACCGGCCATTGCCAACTGGCCGGGAAAACTGGAACCGGGCGCTGCTGATTTTCCTATGCACATGTCTGACTGGCTTCCAACGCTTTGTTTTTTAACCGGAATAAAAAAGGATTTGGAAAATTTGAAACTGGATGGCAAAAATGTCTGGACTTTGTTAAATGGTGAGCAGAGTGTGGCAGAAAAACGTTCGATTTACTGGAAAACAAATCAAATGTATGCAGTAAGGGAGGGCAACTGGAAACTGCTGGTTCACAGGAATTCAGGTCAATCCGAATTGTTCAACCTTGAAAATGATTTCAGAGAAACGCGTGATTTGAGTGGAGCAAATCCTGAAAAGGCCCGTTACCTTTTGGAGTTGCTTGAGAAATTAAAGGAGGATGACCGCTAAATGACCTTATAACTCAGGAAATGAAAAAGTATTTGCTTCAATTTCTTATCTGCATTCTGCTGCTCAACTTACATAGTTGTTCAAATGAAAATGATTTGATTCAAGTACTGATTTTTAGCGGGAGCAACAATCACAACTGGCAGCAAACCACACCTTATTTGGAAATCCTTTTGAGCGGGACAGGAATGTTCGGGGTTCAGATCACCAACCGGCCTGATACGCTGAAAGAATCGGATTTGAATAAATTTGATGTAATTCTTAGTAACTGGAATTCATGGCCGGAAAATGAACTGCGCTGGCCTGAAACCACCGAAAAAGCTTTGTTGAATTTTATAAAAAAAGGCGGAGGATTTGTTACGTTTCATGCATCAACCTCTGCATTTAATAACTGGCCGGAGTTTCAGGAAATCAGCTCATCCGCCTGGATATTGGACAGCACCTGGCACGGGAAAAACAGCCCAACCAAAATAATTATTGAAAACGATGAGCATCCCGTAACAAATGGTTTGTCAGGCTTTTTTATTTTCGATGAATTGTGGATAAATGCCGGGAAAAATGAAAAATTTGAAATTCTGGGAAGTGCCACAAACGAAGATTTTTTAAATAAAGGAATGGAGAATCAGCCTGCAATAATGGTTTCAGAATTCGGAAAAGGAAGGATATTCCATACCATTCTGGGGCATGACGTAAGAGCCATGCGAAATACCGGTTTTCAAACTCTGCTGCGAAGAGCCGTTGAGTGGGCGGCAACAGGAGAGGTAGCCCAAATTTTGCCACAGGAACTCAGTCTAAAGAATGTTCCGGAGCAAAACTATTCGTGGCAAAAATCTGATACCACTTTCGCCCTGCTGAAAGGGGAAAATATGGTATGGCAATACAATTTTAACACGAAACACGGCAGGCCGTTTTTTCATCCTGTTTATGCGGGCAGAAATAATTTAACCTGCCTGAGCCCCGTCGATCACCGATGGCATTTGGGGCAATGGTTTTGCTGGAAATACATAAACGGGGTAAATTACTGGGAATACCTTGGTGATTCATTCAACTCAGCAGGGAAAACTGAAATTCAATCTATTGAAATTATATCAAATCCTGATTATTCTGCTGAAATTAACATGGAAATTGTTTATCATCCTGTAAGTGGGGAGAATGTTTTGGCTGAAAAACGGGTTATTAAAGTTTCACCTCCGCAGGAAAACGGGAATATTCAGATGGATTACAATTTTGTTTTTGAAGCTCTTGCTGATACAGTTTTGTTGGATCGTACCCCGATTGAAGGCGAACCGGATGGGAAATCGTGGGGCGGATATGCCGGACTTTCCATCAGGTTTAATCAGGACTTTACAGATTCACGTTTTATTTCGGCGTGGGGCGACCATGAAAACATCAACGGAAAAACAGGCGATTGGTTGTACATGGGTTTTAAGGGCCTTGACGGGAAACCGGTTGGCACTCAGATAATGGTTTACCCGGAACCCCAAACCGAAGGGGCTGCCTGGTATTCTGTGAATACCGGTGATTTGCCGTTTTATTATTTCAGTCCGGCTGTTTTATACAAGAAATCTATGATGCTTTTAAGAGGAGAAAAGTTACATTTGAATTATCGTATAGTTCATCATAACGCCGAAGTAACTGAATCCATATTGAAAAATCATTTTATGAAATTTTCTGAAAAGAAAAATTAAAAAGAAACCATGAAAAAAACCGAACAAAAATTATCGAGAAGGGATTTTTTGAAAAGTACCTCAGCCGGAGTTGCCGGAACTGTTTTGGTTCCCACCATACTTTCATCGTGTGCCAAAGGTATTAACGATCGTATTTTAATGGCCCACATCGGGGTGGGGTCGCGCGGGCAGAGTACTATGAAAAGCTATTTTGTACCCCTGGAAACTTCCTTTTCGGTAGCCACCTGCGATCCGTTTGAGCAGCGCCGGAATGCTTCATCTGATTATATCAGGACACAATACCGCGAAAAAGGTGTAAAAGCTCCGAAGTGTAATCCTTATCTTCATTACCGGGAGATACTGGAGCGCAGCGATATCGATGCGGTTCATATTTCC
Organism: Mariniphaga sp.; assembly: GCA_019429205.1. GTDB lineage: Bacteria > Bacteroidota > Bacteroidia > Bacteroidales > Prolixibacteraceae > Mariniphaga. The sequence continues at coordinate 18,924 of JAHYIT010000006.1, forward strand.
ACACCCGATCACTGGCATGTTCCGCTGGCAGTGGAAGCAGCGCGCGCCGGAAAACATATTTACTTAGAAAAACCGCTCGGTTTGAGCTATCCCAATTTTAAAATTCTTGAAAAAGAAGTGAAGGAAAATGATGTAAGGTTTCATTATGGCACCCAGCAACGCTCAATGCGCCATATTCAACTGGGAATAGATATGATAAAGGATGGAAAAATCGGCGAAATTGAAAGGGTGGAAGTCTGGGCGCCGGGTTACAATCCGGTTGAATCACCGGTTTGCCAAGAAGTGCCGGTTCCCGATGATTTTGATTACGACCTTTGGACCGGCCCTGCACTACTAAATACTTATTGCCCCGACCGCGTTACCAATAACAGTAGCTGGTTTCAGTGGGACTACAGCATCGGGTTTCTGGCCGGCTGGGGTGCACATCCGCTCGATGTTATGGCTTGGGCACTGAAAGATAAGCTGAACGGAAAATACGCCTGCGAAGGCACCGGAAAGTACTGGGAACCTGGTGGAATTTACAATAACATCCGGGCCTGGGATTTGAATTATGCCTATGATTCAGGTATTCAAATGCACTTTTTCGATACAGATTTTGCCAATGAAAACAACTTGTTGCATTACCGGAATCTGAAAGAAGGAAACGGAACAACATTTTACGGAACAAAAGGCTGGATTTCCCTCAGCCGGTCATCCGCCCAATCGAATCTTTCCGACCTGGACAGACAATTGAATGATTTTCCCAAAAATGAAAACGGTTGGATTCGAAGTGAAGAAAATACAATGGGGCAATTGTTTGTTGATGTTATTAAAGGAAATATTCCGGAAGTTTGTCCGCTTGATGATGCCATTATTTCCGACTGTGTCAGTCACATGGGAAATATTGCCATCCGTACCGGGCGAAAGATTACCTGGAACCCGTTGAAGGGCGAAGTGGAAGAAGATCAGGAAGCAAATCGTTGGTTTTTCCGTGAAATGAGGAATCCTTATCAGATTTGATTGATTTTGTAGAAAAGCTTTCAGAAAGATTTGTCGGGTTAATTTTCATATTTTCTTCTTTTAATCCGTAACCACATTAATCTTACGATATAAAAAATGCCCGAAAACAGAATAATTATAAAAATGATACTTAAAACTGAATAAGCTGACGTTCATCTTTTTCAATTGCCGGACCTGAGTGAACAGTACGCATCCGGTGCCGAATTCCATTGTTTTCTGAAAGAATCATTAAATCCGGTGTGTCGAAGTAAGTATCGGTGAAATCTTCATCTCCAAATTCAGCTTCAAATCTGTAATCCTCATCATTGAGCCAGGCAACATCTTTATAACGTACAACCAACCAATCCCAAACTTCATCAATTTGTTCAAGCGGCAATCTCAGTTTAATTTCATATTCAATGCGAATGTTATTATCGTCGTTGGATGGGTGTTGAAGAGAATTCCCTGAATCCTGAGCTTTTATATCCGTTAAATATTCCTGACTGAAAGTAGCCCGGGAATCAACAAAAGCAATTCCGGGTATGGTTAAAACCAAAGCAACAAAGAAAAGAGATAGTCTGAAAAGCAATGCCTTAAATTTTGCCAACATATTTTCACCTGTTTTTTAACAAATTGCAAATTTTGAATACAATATAACTAAAAAAGCAGGATTGATTGGAATGTTTTACAACTCAGGAAATCTTTTCTCATCGGTTTCCCGCATCATATCGTATGCATTCCTGAAAATCTTTTCCACGTTTGGTTTCGAAAAGTATTCCCCATCAATTCCATAAGCAGGCCGGTGTTCCATTGCAGAAAGCGTGCGTGGCGCAGTGTCAAGATAATCGAATGCTTTTTGTTCTTCAATTACCTTTTGCATCATATAAGCCGAAGCGCCACCCGGGTAATCTTCGTCAACAAAAAGTACTTTATTCGTTTTTTTAACCGATTCAAGAATGATTTGATTAATATCGAAAGGTATCAGGGTTTGCACATCAATCACTTCTGCCGAAATTCCTTTAGACCTTGTTAGCAAACGGGCTGCTTTAATGGCGTGGTGTGAGTTCCATCCGTAAGTTACAATCGTAATATCGGTGCCGGTTCGTAAGATTTCCGGAACACCAAGCGGAATTTTATATTTACCGATATTGGCCGGCATTTTTTCCTTTACATTGTAGCCTTTCAATGGCTCAATCACCAGCGCAGGATCGTTTCCTTCGAGCAGGGTGGTGTAAAAACCTGCTGCTTGTGTGAGGTTTCGGGGTACGCACAAATATATTCCTCGCATGGAACCCAATAGCATTTGCATCGGCGAACCCGCGTGCCAGATTCCCTGCAACTGATGACCGCGCGTGCGAATAATCACGGGCGCAGCCTGTTTCCCATGAGTCCGGTATTGCATGGTGGCCAGGTCGTCGCTGATTTGCGACAGCGCGTAAATCAGGTAATCCAAATATTGAATTTCAGCAATGGGGCGAAAGCCCCGCAACGCCAATCCAATTCCCTGTCCAAGGATTGTGGCTTCCCGGATTCCTGCGTCTGAAACTCGGTCGGCACCGTATTTTTTCTGCATCCCCTTCATTCCCTGGTTTACATCGCCCAGTTTGCCGGTATCCTGACCAAAAGTTACCAGATTCGGATATTTATGAAAAAGAACATCAAAGTTTTTACTGATGATTACCGAACCGTTTACTTCCGGTGCATTCTTGTCATATTTTACAGGAACTCCGGTAACATTCAGCGTTGAATCAACGCCTGTTCTGTAAAGTTGTTTGTTGTAAAATTCGGCGCTGTTTGCTTCAAATTTTTTAATCCATTCTTTTAGTTCTTTCCGGTCATTTTCGACTTCTTTTTTCAGGTGAATTTTCAAAGAAAGGCCTTTTGCAAAACTCAAATGCGAACGTCGTGTCGGAAATGTTTTTTGTGTAATTTTTTCAAAATCAGATAAAGTGTAAGTTGGGAGATCGACTTTATTTTCAATTTTCAAGATGATTTTTCTAATTTCATCCTGCTCTTTTTTAAACCCGCCAATGTAATTTTGCCAGGCATTGTCCCGGGCTTCCTTTGCCAGTTTTTCAGCTTTCTTTTCAATCTTTTCCAGGGCTTCTGAATCCACTTTTGCCTCTTCCAGCAACCACTTTCTAAATTGCTTTAAAGCATCGTGTTCCTTTTCCCATCCCAGCCGTTCGCGTGTTTTGTAACGTTCGTGCGAACCTGAAGTGGAATGGCCTAACGGCTGGGTAAGTTCGGTAATGTGAAAAACTGCCGGAACATGTGTTTCCCTGCATTTGGCAACTCCCCCGGCAAAAGTTTCTACAAGCACCGGGTAATCCCAGCCTTTGCAGGTGTAGATCTCAATTCCGTTTGTATTTTTTTCTTTTCGAAATCCTTTTAATACTTCCGAAATACTCGATTTTGTGGTTTGCAGTTCAACAGGTACACTAATTCCGTAATTATCATCGTAAACCGCAACAACCACAGGAACCTGCATCACGCCTGCCGCATTGATGGTTTCAAAGAAAATACCTTCCGAAGTACTGGCATCGCCAATCATTCCAAAAGCAACTTCGTTACCGGTTACATTATTTTTAAGATGCTTTTTTAGCGACGGATTGTTGCGTACTATTTTTGAAGCTTGCGCCAATCCCAGCAAACGAGGTACTTGTCCGGCTGTAGGAGAAATATCAGATGCTGAATTGTACTGGTCGAGGAGATTTTTTATTTCACCGTTTTCATCGATGTTTCGGGTGCTGAAATGGTTGTTGAAGTTTCGTCCAACGGTTGACGGGTTAAATTCGATATCGGTATCGCCGTAAATCATGGCAAAAAACTCTTCGGGCTGAAGCAATCCGAGATATAGCATAAAAGTCTGGTCGCGGTAATAGCCCGATCGCCAGTCGCCTTTTTGAAAGGTTTTTGCATACGCAATTTGCGTCACCTCTTTCCCGTCGCCAAAAATACCAAAATGTGCGCGGCCATTATGAACCTCGCGTCGTCCAAGTATGCTTAACTGGCGGCTTAAGTAAGCAATATAATAGTCGTTTAAGGCTTCTTTTGTCAAAACTTTGGTTGTTGATTTAATTTCAGTTTTCTCTAAAAACATGCTCTTTATTTTGTCTTTAAACCACTGAAATAACGTTTTGAAGTTGAGATTTGTTTAATAGAAATTCAATGCATAAATGCAGAAATGAAATAATGCAAGAATATGCAGGGAATCAATGGAATTATTAAATCATCTATTGAATTATGCACAAATCACCACAAATCTCTACCAATCACAATTATACTAAAAACGGGATAAATTTATACATTTATGTAAATTGGCAAAAAGCAATTGGCAGTTGGCAAGTCATTTTGCCAACTGCACTTTTGCCAACTGCCAACTAAATTTGGTTGGCACATTTTATCCCGTGCGAAGTATAATCACCACCAATCTCCAACTTTCACTCTTGCTCCTCATCCGGTTTTTGAATGCTTCCGTAATACGAAATGGCTTGCCGGTTGGTGCTGGTTACATTAAGTGTGGAATATCCCAACTCCGAAATGAAGAAAGAATACGTAATGTAGTCCATTTTGTTTTTGACTTCCAGTTTAATCCTGTATCCATTCCCATCACTTTCCATTTCATAATTCTCGATGGGATGTGAAAAATCGAAAGCTGAATTACGGCCGCCATAATCTACATGATAGGCAACACCATAAAATGGTAAATACGAAAAAACTGAATCGCCCCTTACTTCAGCCTCAAAGGTATAACTTAGTTGAATACTCCCTCCTCCAAGCGGCATGGCATGAGTTGGAATAAATACAAATGTTTTGTTCTCAACCAGATTTTTTACTTCTTCTTTTCTTTTTTCCTGACGTTCTTCCCTTCGTTCTTTCCGGCTTTTTGCCGGTTCCTGGGCAAAAAGGTCAGGAAGAACTAATGTAAAAAAAAGTGTGAATAAAATTATTCCTTTCATGGCTTCGTATTTTTTAATTGAACCAATAAGCTTATTTTCGCTTCATCAATCCGCTGTTAAGCAAAAATTGTTCCGGCGGAGTTTACGTTAAAAACTAAAATTGGTTATGACTGAAAAATATTTTGGTGCGCATGTGAGCGCTGCGGGGGGTGTTGAAAATGCACCTGTAAACGCTCATGAAATTGGCGCCACGGCATTTGCCCTGTTTACCAAAAACCAGCGACAATGGCAGGCAAAACCGCTGACGGGGGAAAGCATCAGCGCTTTTAAAACGAATTGCGAAAAATTTGGCTACAAACCGCAGCAAATCCTGCCTCACGACAGTTATCTGATTAATTTGGGCCACCCGGAAAAAGCGGCGCTGCAAAAATCGCGCGATGCGTTTTTAGAGGAAATGCAGCGCTGCGAACAACTGGGCCTCGACCGGCTGAACTTCCATCCCGGAAGCCATCTTAATAAAATGAGTGAGGATGAATGTCTGGCTACCATTGCACAGTCCATCAATATTTCTTTGGGAAAAACAAATGGTGTAACTGCCGTAATTGAAAATACCGCCGGACAGGGAACCAATCTCGGTTTTTCGTTTTACCAGTTGAAAAAAATCATAGACCAGGTGGAAGATAAAAGCCGGGTAGGGGTTTGCATCGATACGGCCCATGCCTATTCTGCGGGCTATGATTTGAAAACCAAATCCGGCTTTGAGAAGGTTTTTCAGGAATTTGACGAAGTTATTGGTTTCGAATACCTGAAAGGAATGCACCTGAACGATTCCAAAAAAGATTTCGGCTCGAAGGTGGACCGCCACGACAGTTTGGGGAAAGGCACGCTGGGACTGGAAGTTTTTGAATGTATTATGAATGATGAACGTTTTTCCGGCATTCCACTTATTTTGGAAACACCCAACGAAGACCTTTGGGCCGAAGAAATAAAACTTTTGAAAAGCCTGCAAAAATGAGCGAGGTAGTTTACCTGAACGGCACATTCATCCTTAAAGAAAAAGCGGCCATTTCTCCCGACGACCGTGGGTTTATTTTTGCAGACGGTGTTTACGAAGTGATTAAATATTACAACGGAAAACCTTTCCGATTCGCCGACCATCTGGAACGGCTGGAGAGAAGTTTACAGGAAGTTCAAAACGGATTTGAAGATTTAGCGGGCCTTGGATCGATTTTCAGCAAGTTACTGGAAGAAAACAATCTGGTTAAAACACATGCCGGAGTTTATTTGCAGATTACCCGCGGAGCAAACAAACGGGTACATCATTTTCCTGAAGGAGTTCAACCAACGGTTTATGCTTTTGCATTTACACTGCCTTCGTTTACCGAAAATCTGGAAAAAGGAATAAAAGTGATTACCCATGAAGATATCCGGTGGTTGCGCTGCGATATTAAATCGGTGGCCTTGTTGCCCAATACCATGCTGTACAACCAGGCAGTGGAGGCCGGGGCTGGGGAGTGCATCCTTATCCGTAACGGAAAAGTTACCGAAGCTACTCATTCCAGCGTGCTGGCGGTAAAAAACGGAACTGTAATCACACATCCGCTTTCGAACCTGATTTTACCGGGCATTACCCGGAAAGTGGTTCTGGAAATTTGCGCGGAAAATAATATTCCGGTGGAAGAACGGGCCTTTTCAGAACACGAGTTGTACGAAATGGATGAACTGATAATTGCCGGTACCGGCAGCGAAATAACACCGGTTATCCGGATAAATGATACACCGGCGGGAAACAAAAAACCGGGTGAAATTACCCGGTTTCTGCAGCGTAAGTTTTTTTATTTGGTCTGATTTCATTGACGTTTTCTTGCCAATCTTTAAAAATAAGTGTTTACAGCAAACCCGAATTGGTCAATAAAGATTCTTTTAAAACTTGTTATGTTATTTTGTTCATAAAATAAAAGAATGGCTTTTTTACATAACTATTTGTTGCAGAAAGACCTTCAAAAATTTCTTTGGAAGAAATTTCCTGATTTTTTTTAATGAGATCAATAATTTCCAGTTCTCTTATGTCATTCATAGAACTTAAATTTATGGCTCACAAATATAATCATTGCGGCTCAAATGGTGACATAATTGAGCCGTATTTTTGTTTGTGGGGAGCTTCAAAGTTGGGTCAAGATTGAAATGGTTCAAGTTCTGGTGGGATAAATTTTTTCAGCCGGAGGTAAAATAAATACAGATTTTTGCAAGGGACCACTGTCTGATTAAATGAATGAAATAAAAAAACCTTCAAGGTATCCAAAAACCTTGAAGGTTCAATTTGCTGATTACTAAAAACTTTTCCTTAGTTCTGTCCTTGGGAAAATACTTTAAAGAGTTATTTCAGCATTTTCATCACTTGAGAATAAACATTTTCTCCGTTGAATCCCAGTTTTTCGTCGAGCACTTTGTAGGGTGCAGAAAATCCGAACGTTTCCAGTCCGAATGTTTTTCCGTTTTCGCCTACCAAACCGGCTAAAGTAACTGGCAAACCGGCAGTGAGACCGAATCGTGGAACACCGGTTGGAAGCACGCTTTCCTGGTATTCTGCAGACTGGTTGCGGAACAATCCTTCCGAAGGAGCAGAAACCACCTGAACTTTCAGTCCGTCGCGTTCGGAAAGCAGTTTGGCGCCTTCCACCAAAGTGGCAACTTCTGAGCCGCTGGCTACCAGCACCACATCGGGTTTTTCAACTGGCTTAAGCACAATGTAAGCGCCTTTTTCGGTTTGTAAAGCTGATTCATAAGCATTGCCGTCAACGGGCAGGTTTTGGATATTCTGGCGCGACAATATAAGTGCAGTTGGCGTATCTGTATTCTCGATAGCCATTTTCCAGGCTACAGTAGTTTCATTAGCATCGGCCGGACGCAACACCAGTACACTGTTTTTATGGCTATGGTTTTTCAGTTTTTCCATAAGGCGGATTTGTGCCTCCTGTTCCACCGGCTGGTGGGTTGGGCCGTCTTCGCCTACACGGAATGCGTCGTGAGTCCATACATATTTTACCGGAAGTTCCATTAACGCGGCCAGTCGAACGGCTGGTTTCATGTAGTCGGAAAACACGAAGAAAGTTCCGCAAACCGGGATTACCCCGCCGTGCAGCGCCATTCCGTTGGCCATGCAGGCCATGGTGAGTTCACTAACACCAACCTGAAGGAACGAACCGCTGAAATCGCCTTTCACAAAAGCAGTGGTTTTTTTCAGGAATCCGTCGGTTTTATCTGAGTTGGAAAGGTCAGCCGAAGCTACAATCAGATTTTCCACTTTGCCGGCCATGGCTTCAAGTACCGTCCCTGCAGCACCACGTGTTGCCACATTGGCTTTTTGCTCTATTGAAGCAAAATCAAATTCAGGTGCATTTCCAGAAAAGAATTGTTTCCATTTTTTTGCAAACTCCGGATATTCAGTTTCCCATTTGGCCTGTGCTTCTTTCTTGGCTTTGGCAGCTTTTATAAGTTCTTCTTTTCGTTTTTCGTAAACTGCTTTTACCTCATCGAAAATCATAAACGGATTTTCCGGGTCGCCCCCCAGGTTTGTAACAGATTTGGCGAAAGAAGCACCGGCTTCACCCAATGGCATTCCATGGGTTGAAGTCTGGCTTTCAAAGCTTTCACCCGATTCAGTAACAGCACCTTTGCCCATAATGGTTTTTCCAATGATGAGGGTGGGTTTTTCTGTTTCGGTATGGGCATTTTTTAACGCCCCTCTAATCTGATCCGGATCATTTCCCTGAATGCTAATAACATTCCAGCCCCAGGCCTCATATTTTTTTGCTGTATCTTCAGCGGTTACCGCATCGGTTTTTGTTGAAAGCTGAATATCGTTTGAATCGTAAAACATAATCAGGTTTGCAAGACCGAGGTAGCCGGCAATGCGGCCGGCACCCTGCGAAACTTCTTCCTGAATACCGCCATCAGAAATGAAAGTGTAGATTTTATGTGCAACCCAGTTGCCAAAACGGGCTGCCAGAAATTTGGCTGCAATGGCAGCGCCAACAGCCATGCTGTGGCCTTGTCCGAGCGGTCCGGAGGTATTTTCCACACCCCGTTCAACATCCAGTTCGGGGTGCCCCGGAGTTACGCTGCTCCACTGTCGGAAGTTTTTTAAATCTTCCATGCTGTAAAAACCGGCTAAAGCCAGCACCGAATAAAGCATGGGCGACATGTGCCCCGGATCAAGGAAAAAACGGTCGCGGTTTGCCCAGGTCATGTCCGACGGGTCGTAGTTTAAAAATTCAGAATAAAGGATGTGGATAAAATCTGCTCCACCCATGGCTCCGCCAGGGTGTCCCGATTTCGCTTTTTCTACCATGGCTGCCGAGAGAATTCGGATATTGTCAGCTGCTTTGTTTTCAATTCGTTTACTCATTATTATTATTTTTGAATTAATATTTTACCTGATTTTCAGTTGAGGCTAAAAATAGCGAAAAAATAGGAACCCGCTGAATTCCTATTTTATAGCCAATATTTTTTATGCCTGGATAATGCGGACCATAATAACACCTTTGATGGCTTCCAGCTTTGTTTTAATTTCCGGATTAATGGATGCACGAGCAACATCAATGATATTGTATGCGATATTTTCGTGTTTTTTGTTCAGCATGTTGTCGATGTTCAGTCCTTCAGAGGCTAACACGTTTGAAATCTGGCTCACCATGTTGGGAATGTTCTGGTTGGCAATCAAAATTCTTGCCCCGCCGTTACGATCCATTTGTGCTTCCGGGAAGTTTACCGAATTTTTAATGTTCCCGTCTGCCAGAAAATCTTTGAGCTGGCTAACTGCCATAATCGCACAATTGGTTTCCGATTCTTTGGTGGATGCCCCAAGATGAGGAATGGCAATTACGTTTTTCATCGTCAGGGTTCTTTCGTTGGGAAAATCAGTTACATAGCGTGCTACTTTTCCTGATTCAATGGCTTCTCCCAGTGCATCGAGATCTACCAGGCCGCCACGTGCAAAGTTCAGAATGCGGACATCGTTTTTCATCATCCCGAATTTTTCCTTGTTGATGTAATTTTTGGTTTCAGGAGTCAGCGGAATATTTAATGTTATATAGTCAGCCTGGCTCAGCAATGCTTGAATTCCTTTAACAAACTTTACCTGGTTGCTAAGTTTTAGAGCCTGCTTAACCGACATGTAAGGGTCGTACCCGATTACTTTCATACCCATTGAATGAGCCGCGTTTGCCACCAAAACACCAATGGCGCCCAGTCCTACAACGGCCAGTGTTTTTCCCTGGATTTCCTGTCCGGCAAAATTCTTTTTACCCTGTTCAATAAGTGCCGGTACTTCTTGTCCTTTTCCTGCCAGTGTTTTTGTCCAGAGCACTCCTTCGGTTATGTCGCGTGATGCCAGCAACAGTCCAGCAATCACAAGTTCTTTTACACCATTGGCATTGGCGCCTGGTGTATTAAAAACCACTATGCCTTTTTCGGTACATTTATCAATTGGGATATTGTTAACTCCTGCACCTGCACGGGCTATGGCTTTTAATGATGTGGAAAATTCCATTTCGTGCATATTAAAACTACGCAAAACAATGGCATCAGGATGAGGTATTTCACTTGCAATTTCATAATTGTCTAACGGAAAAAGGCTCAACCCTTCGGTATCAATTTTATTTAACGTTTGAATTTTAAACATATGATTTTAATTTTAGTTTGTTAACTGACAGTGCAATAGTGACAAATATCAGGATTTTATCTGAAGAAGGCGGACTGATTCCGGCTTAACTTTTCAATATGAAATTAACATTAAGCCGATTATTATTTCAACTGAACTTTGGCAAAAACCGGCAGGTGATCCGATGGAAACCGGTGGTCTTTAAAATCAGTTAATGCGGCATATTTTAGCACATCAATTCCTCCGTGTACAAATATATAATCGATACGGCGGCTTGTTAAGTCAGCATCAATTTTAAATCCGTTGTAAGTTCCAACCGGACCGTAGGGTGGTTCTTCGGTTACCTCGAAACTGTCTCGCATGTATTTTTTTAGCAGAACAATGGGTTCGGTGTCGGGAGTGAGGTTAAAATCGCCTGTCAGGATTACCGGCAGGTTTTTGTTGCGGGTCATTTCCCTGATTTTTTTCTCGATGAGCAATGCCGAATTTTTCCGTGCTTCAGTTCCCCTGTGATCGAAATGGGTATTAAATACCAAAAACTGTTTTCCGGTAACTTTCGATTGAAAAAGGCCCCAGGTAACAATCCGGTTTAGCGCTGCATCCCAGCCCTTGCTCGGAACATCCGGAGTTTCTGAAAGCCAGAAAGTACCGTGGTCGTAAAGAATAAATTTCGATTTATTATAGAAAATGGGGGAGAATTCACCGGCTTTTTCACCATCGTCACGGCCAACGCCAAACCATTCAAACCCGGTAAGTCCATTTTCAATATCCAGGATTTGATCATACAACGCTTCCTGAAGGCCAAAAATATCGGCTTCATGAAAACGCAGCAGGCCATTCACCATTTCAATGCGATTGGGCCAGGCATTTTCACCGTCGGAAGTTGTGTTCATTCTAATATTATAAGAAACGATATTCATTTGCTGCGAAAATAGGGTAGAAGGGATTAAGAACAAAAGGATACTTAATAATTTTTTCATTCGTTTATATTTGAAATTTTTAATGGTAACTCATGGAACTCACATGGAGAGTTATTAAACTCCATTAAAATTTTTACATGCTCGTTTCATCACTCACAAAAATTAAATGGTTCGTATTTTGGATTTCGGCTTCCACTTTCTATGATGGTATGCCTGAACTCTTTTTTCTGATTCAGCACAAAATTATAACAAAAATCTACAATTTCATTGAAATATTCGGTCATCGGTTTTCCTGCCATTTCATGCCCCCCACCGCAGGTTGTGTGCAACCAGTTGGGCACATTCTGTTTTTCTAGCTTATTGGCAATAGTATGCGAACCATGTAAAACAATATACCCGGGTTTATCTTTTTCGCAATAATGGTGTGGTGCGGTTGCATACGGGACCAAATTATCGTCAGTGCCATGAAAAAAGAGTGAAGGTACAGCCGATTCTTCGTAAATAATGGATGTGTCGGGAATGGCGCCTGCCATGCCAATTACGCCGGCATAGGCAACAGGGCCCGAAGGCAAATCATAACAAACCGGCGGCGAATAGGCCGTAATAAGAACTGCCTCAGCTCCTGCACTGCTTCCGGCAAGAATGATATTTTGCGGATCAATTCCCAGGTATTCATAATTTTGAATGAGGTAAAACGTTGCATCCTGAATATCTGCCACGGCTGCATCAAAGGTTACCAGCTTTTCCTGAACCGGGCAATCGCATCCAAATCCTCCCGGCTGGTCCTTGCGTGTTAACCGGTACGAAATGGAAACCACTACATAACCATATTCTGCCAGATTGGTGCAAAATTGAATAATGTCATTACTGTTTCTAATGCCTCCCTGAAATCCACCGCCGTGCACATAAACAATCACCGGCCTGTCTGTGTCCGGATCATTTTGTGGCAGGTAAATGTCCATTTCCAGGTTTTGCCCGTCTTTTGTGGCATAAGTATGTGTTTCAGTTGTAATTTCGCTGGTATAAGAATTTAGATATTTTTCCTGGCTGTATAGCGAAAAAACCACGGCTACCATTGAAAAGATTAAAGCGATTTGTTTCATTTCAATAAAATTTTGTCGAAGATAAGAATAATGTGATTTTAGGAAAAGGAAATAAAAAAAAGGGATTCGGAATTTCCGAATCCCCGTTGGTTTAATACGCTGTTAAACCAGATGTTAATTATTCAACTGTGAAATAAACATTTAAAAGCGCTCGCGTTTGGTGTATTTTGTATGCAGCAAATGATGCGATATCTCACCAAGCGGTTCCTTTAGAAAATCTTTATAAAGTTTTTGAACTTCCGGGTTCTCATGCGATTTTCGGATAGGCAGGTCGGCGTCTTCGGCATAAATGGCTTCGGCACGTTTTTGCCTGATTTCCGGATTGGTGGGAATTGGTTGACCGCCACCGCCGAGGCATCCGCCCGGGCAGGCCATAATTTCTACAAAATGGAAATCGGCTTCACCTGCTTTTATCGCATCCATTATCTTTTTAGCATTAACCAATCCGTGTGCAACGGCACATTTAAGTTCCACACCATCGAGAAAAGCCCATTCTTCCAATGGATTTTCAATTTTTATGGACGCTTTTCTTACGCCTTCCATACCACGAACCGGAGCAATGTTCAGGTTTTCGAAAGGTACATCGCGACCGGTAACCAGTTCGTAAGCTGTACGAAGTGCTGCTTCCATTACTCCGCCTGTTGCACCAAAGATTACACCGGCACCGGTTGAATCGCCCATCAGCCTGTCAAATTTTGCAGGAGCAAGTTTATCGAAATCCAGACCGGCCTGTTTTACCATTATGGCCAGCTCGCGCGTTGTTAGCACGTAGTCAACATCGCGGTACCCGCTGTCGTGCATCTCGGGCCGGTGTGCTTCGTACTTTTTCGCTGTGCATGGCATTATGGAAACCGAAACGATGTCTTCAGGTTCAATGTTTCGTGCTTTGGCATAATAGGTTTTTGCCAGTGCTCCAAACATTTGTTGCGGCGATTTACAGGTTGAAAGGTTGTCAAGATTATCGGGATACAAATGTTCAATATATTTAATCCATCCTGGCGAACAGGAGGTTATCATTGGAATTCTGATGCTTTTGTCTTTTTCAACGAGTGCTTTTTTAAGCCTTGTGAGCAGTTCCGTGCCTTCTTCAACAATGGTTAGGTCGGCAGTAAAATCGGTATCGAGTACTGAATCGAATCCCAACCTGCGCAAAGCGGCAACCATTTTTCCTGTTACTCTTTCGCCGGGTTTCATACCCATTTCTTCGCCTAAACCAACTCGCACAGCAGGGGCAGTTTGTACCACCACATGTTTGGTCGGGTCAGAAATGGCACCCCAAACTTCTTCTATATAATTTCTTTCAACCAGGGCGCCTGTTGGGCAGTGGTTTACGCATTGCCCGCAATTGGTACAAACCACATCGTTCATTGCTTTTTCAAAGAAAGTGGATATTCTCATGTGGTCGCCTTTGTAGGCCACGGTAAGTGCGTTTACCCCCTGCAGTTCGGCACAGGTTCTTACACACCGCTGGCACTTGATGCATTTGCTGTCGTCTTTCATTATTGATGGCGAATACATATCGATGGTGTAATTTTTTAGCGGAGCCAGTTCGATAAAATCCTGGGTCATTATTTTATATTCCGAAGAAAGCTCCTGCAATTCGCAGTTTCCGTTTCTGTAACATTTGGTACAGTCAGCATTGTGTTCTGCCAGAATAAGTTCTATGATATGTTTTCTGGAATTTCTTACTTTCAGGCTGTTGGTAAGAATTTCCATTCCGTCTTCGCATGGAGTGGCACAAGCCGCCGAAAGTCTTTTCTGCCCAACTACCTCAACTACACAAACACGACAATTTCCTGCAACGCACAAGTCTTTGTGGTAACACAGCGTTGGAATCTTTATGCCTTGTTCTTCGGCAGCTTCAAGAATGGTTTTTCCTTTTTTTAATTCAACCGGAAAACCGTTGATGGTAATATTTACTTTTTTATCCATTTGCTCTTTTTTTGATATTAATAAATCATCTCTTCACGGAAGTTTTCCACGATGGAGGAGAATGAGTTTGCTACTGATTGTCCCAATCCGCATTTGGCAGTAAGCTGCATGGTTTCGGTCAGCTTTAAAAGTTTGTCGAGGTACGACGCTGGTTTTTCTCCCCGTTTAACTGCCTTAATTCCCAGCAACAGTTGCTGACAACCTACTCTGCATGGCGTGCACTGGCCGCATGATTCTTCCCTGAAAAATTCGAGGTAATTATCGAGCACATTGAACATAGAACGTGAACTGTTAAAAAGCATCATTGAACCTCCGGTAGGAAGTGAAATACCGACGAGTTTTCCTTCGTAACCAATGGCGGTGTCTTTAAATTTTTTCCGGGGAACCAAAAATCCGGATGCGCCGCCAACCTGTACGGCCTTGGTGTCGCCATCGCCAAATTCATAAACAAAATCCTGGAGGCTCATACCGAGTTCCAGTTCGTAAATGCCTGGTTTTGGTGTATCACCTGAAACCGAGAATAATTTGGTTCCGCGTGAATACTGCACGCCCAGATCGTAGAATTTTTTGGCGCCGTATTTAAAAATGGTCCAGGTATGAACAAGCGTTTCCACGTTGTTTATAACGGTGGGTTTTTTGCGGTACCCAGCCTGGGTTGGGAATGGAGGCTTGTTACGGGGTTCGCCGCGCCTGCCTTCCATCGATTCCATCAGGGCGGTTTCTTCGCCACAAATGTAGGCGCCGCTTCCCATAAATATTTTTATTTTGAAATCGAGGTTAATCTCCTGGCAGTAGTACTGGAATTCGTCAATAGTCTTGTTGAGTTCTTCTTCAAGGAATTTGTATTCGCCCCTCAGGTAAATAAAACCTTCTTTTGCTCCGGTAACATATCCGCAAACAGCCATTGCTGTGAGTACTTTGTAAGGAACTTTTGTAAGGATTTCGCGATCTTTAAATGTCCCGGGTTCTCCTTCGTCGGCGTTGCAAATTACATATTTTTCCTTTGATTTTGATTCCGCGGTCAGCTTCCATTTTAATCCTGTAGGGAAGCCTGCGCCACCACGTCCTTTCAGTTCAGAACTGATTAGTTCGTTTATAATTTCGTCTGGTTTCTTTTTTATGGTATTTGAGAGAACTTTCTCCCAGTCGTTTTCATTTCTGAAAATGAAATCTACCCTTTTAAGCTGATATGAGTATGCCATTGCTACCTGTTTTTAAATGTTTTCTTTCATGTAATTCGTAAGAATTTCCCGTACTTTTTCCGGTGTTACTTCGGTATAAACATCATCGTTTATAAGCATTGCCGGAGCTTTGTGGCACCATCCCAGGCAGTTGGTTTCAAGCAGAGTGAACCTTTTGTCGGGAGTAGTTTCACCGGTTTTAATTTTCAGCATGTCCTGAATGGCAAATAACAATTGGTTTTTACCTTTCATGGCGCAGGTAATTGTTTTACAAATACGGATAATGTATTTACCCGCGGGTTTCGTTTCCAGGAACGAATAGAATGTGGCCGTTCCAAATACTTCGGCTGCCGGGATGTCCATTTCCCGTGCAATTTCGATCATCGAGTACTCAGAAAGGAACTTCTCTTTTTGGACAACTCCCTGCATTACCGGCAACAGGTTTTCACGATGCCTGCCATGCAGATCGGCGAGGTCTTTGATTAAAGATTTTATGGGATTCATAGGCAAAATTTAAGTTATAAAATCGTTTTTTTTTTTGTAAATTTATATACCTTTTCAGGTATGTTTCGTTGTAAAATTTATATCAACAAAACTGTGCATAAAAATAAGCAGATGATTGAAAAAAAACGAGGACATTGTTGTGTAACATGTCTGTTTTTCAACATGAAATTGGACATCTAACGTAGATTAATTTTAAATAAGTAGGAAATTATGATTTTTATCAAATAATGAGCGGTTTATTGGTTTGATTTTTGTTTAAAAAAACTATAAAAAATAAAAAATGAAAGCAACCTTTTTAGCCATGAGGTTGTCATTATTTCAGAAGCCATTTATTTTTTAATTACAAGATTCAGAAAAGCAATGAAAACAATGTTCAGGTTATTCTTTTTGGGGGTAGTTATTCTATTTCCCCAGGTCGCAGAGGCACAACTTTTATCTCTTTCGGGATATGTAAAAAATTTTATTACGGGCGAACCCATTGAAAATGCTGCTATTTATGAAACAGCATCTGGAATAGGAACTATCACAAACAGAGATGGTTACTATAAATTGCTTTTGCAAAAAGGAGAACAGAAATTAAAAATTACCAGCGCCGGTAGCGAAAGTTATAATGCTACTTTTGTTATGGCGTCAGATACTATTGTTTCGGTTGAATTAAAACCGCACAACTTTTCTAAAAACAGTATTGTTGCCGGAAATAAAATAGTAAAGGATTCGGTTTCTGAAGATGAAAAATCAAATTCAGCAAGAAAACGGCGATAGCTTAAAATCTAAATTTATCTGATATATAGTTCTCATTTCTGTGTATGTGCGCTTATTCTGACAAACCGGATAAGGAAAATAAAACTACCTTCCGTTTAATACCTGAGTTATGGTTACTCCAAGGCTTTTGTCGGGACGCGGAATTTGAATTAAATCGCTAATCGTTGGCACCAAATCAACAGCATTGTATTTTTCTGTAATATTTTGTGGCTTAATTCCCGCACCGTAAAACACCAATGGAATATGCGACTGGTCGACAAAATTTACTTTTTTAAATTTATAGGAAGGTTGCCATCCCTCTTTCAACAGATACAGAAAATCTCCTGAGCGGTCTTTGGCATACGATTTATAAACCGTGGACAGCAGACCGTTTGTTGAACTTCCCTGTTCAAGCTGGTGGGCCGTCATCGATAATTGAACGCCTTCAAACTGATTGATAAAATTGGATGCTACCTCCCGAATTTCATTCAGGTTGATTTTATTTTTTTTGATTAAATCATGGTTTAAATAAACCTGGAGATCGGTGTAAAATTCAATCCAGTTTCCCTCTCCATAGGTAACATTTAAGTATGATGTGAGCAGTGCCAGCGAGCTTTCAGGAGAAAAATGATTTACCGGCAAATTAAACTCTTCCTTAAGATAATCAACCGGATAAGATGCCGAAGTGTTGGCCGTCAGAAAAAAGAGCACGTTTTCTTTCCCAAACTTTTTTTCGGCATAATATACCACTTCTGCAATGTATTTATCGAGGTAAAGGTAGCTGTCCTGCATCTCAAGTGAAGCTGGTCCGAAAGAACCATTCATATAATCCATTGACGAAAAAACCAGGGAAACAAAATCGGTATGTTCATCTTCTCCAATGGGTTCATTTTCAAATAACTGAATGGCAAAAGTTTTTATGATTTCATTGGCAAAAGGTGTAGTTTTTACCGGAGTAAGCTGTTCGGCTCTCCGTGTATATCTGCCAATGGTATGCGGGAAAGTGTTCCAGCTATCAAAATACCCTTTTTCAAGCAGGTAATTATCAGGCAGGCTTTCGGTGTATTCTTTTTCAGGTAAAAGAGTTACCCAGTTTTGGTAGCTAAACCTTTCGCCGTAATTTTCAGCATTAAAGTTGCGAACCCAGTCGGGAAAAGTGGAGATGTAAAATGAACTCGAAATCATTCTTCCGTTTTCGGTATCATACCAGAATGCTCCATCGGCAGCATGTCCTGCTGCAAAAATTGCCGATTCACGGTTCATGGCAGCACTGAAAACCATTGATTTTCCCTGCGAGAATATTTTAAGGTTGTCGGTTATGGTATTTGAAAGCAGTTTTTTTGGTGAAGCGTTTCCGTTTTTAGAATCAGACCCCACCGTAAAATAATAATCATCAGTTGTACATTCTGTCTCTTTATTGCGTAACCTGTCGTACCAGGTTTTTCCAATAATTCCGTGAATGGACGGATTAACCCCTGTAAAAAGTGTGGCTGTTCCGCTTGCATAACTATGATATTGTTGGGTTAAATTTATATTGGAACAAACCGCACCACCAGCATACAATTTTTTAAAACCATCGGGTTGAAATTTATTCCAGTAGCGTTGAATGTAATCGGGGCGCATGTTTTCAACCACCAATCCGATAACCACTTTGGGTTTTTGCGCATTTGCATTGTAATTTGAAGGTGCCTGAGCAGCTGCCATTCCAGCGAAAAACAGGTAAAATATAAGAGAAAAAACTCTAATCATAATGAATTATTTTGGCCGCCTAAAGTAACAAAGTCTTGTCTTAATTCAAATAAACGGGAAGCATTCCAAATTATTTTTCTTTATTTTATGGCCTATTTAAATTAAAAAACAGAATACAATGAAAAAAATTTTTGTAACTATCTTTTCCTTGCTTTTTGTCTTGAACGTATTTTCGCAGGAGTTGTCTTACCGTTTGGAGGAACTTACGGCGCCTGACTTTATTAAGGCCGTTGAAAAAAGTTCCAAAACCTGTATCATTCCCATTGGAGTTATGGAAAAACATGGGGCGCAACTGCCATTGGGAACCGATTTGTACCTGGCGCGTGAATATTCGCTGCGGGCTGCTGAAAAGGAATACACGGTGGTATTTCCGTGGTATTATTTCAGCCAGATTAACGAAGCCCGCCACCAGCCCGGAACCATTTCCTACAGTCCGGAACTGATTTGGAAAATGTTGCAGGAAACGTTGGATGAACTCAATCGCAACGGATTTGAAAAAATAATTTTGGTGAATGGACACGGAGGCAACAATGCTTTTCTGAACTATTTTGGAATGGCCCAACTATCGGAGCCGCGCGACTATACGCTATACTGGTTCAGGCCTGAGCGGAGCCGCGAAGTGCGGGAGAAGGTTGAACAAATAACGCAGCCCGATCGATTCGATTCACATGCCGGAAACAGTGAAACTTCGATGATGGCCGCTGCACAGCCTGATGTAACTCATCCTGAGCGGTCAGCTCAACAATCGGGGATTGACCAGCAGCGCATGAAACACCTCGAGTATATTTATACCGGAATCTGGTGGTACGCCAGTTTTCCGAACCATTACGGCGGCGACGGCGCCAAAGCCAATGCCGAAGCCGGCGAGCTGCTGATAAATGAAACCGTTGAGCAACTGGTGAAAATGATTCGTCAGGTGAAAGCAGATGAAACTGTTCCTGAGCTGCAAAAACAGTTTTTTGAAGAATCGGAAAATCCGCTCAAAACGAAGCAATAATAAAGGGTGCAGTGGTTTCTTCCAAAGGAATCGCTTTGCGCCAAACCGCTGATTGCCGGAAACAGAGTTTTCGATTCCCGGCAATCAATCACCAACTTGAAAAGTCCATGTCCCGGTTTTAATTTCAGACAAAAAAATCTTTTCTTTGTGCCAAAATTAGTTTGGATGGGAAAAAAGCGCGTGAATGTGGTAACAATGGGGTGTTCGAAAAACCTGGTGGATTCTGAGGTTTTGCTGAACCAACTGGAGCGTGGTAAGTTTGAAGTGGTGCACGATTCCAGCGAAACCGGATTTGATGCCGTTTTTGTGAATACCTGCGGATTTATTCACGACGCCAAGCAGGAATCCATCGACATGATTCTGGATTACGTGGACGCCAAAAAACGGGGCGATATCGGGAAATTGTATGTGATGGGCTGTCTCTCCGAACGCTACCAGAAAGATTTGGAAAAGGAGATTCCCGAAGTGGACCGCTACTTTGGCAAGTTCGATTTGAAAGCCATGGTGGATGAACTCCAGGTGAACTATTACCCGGAATACATTTACGAGCGAAAAATTACCACACCTTCGCATTATGCGTATCTGAAAATCGCCGAAGGATGCAACCGTTCCTGTGCCTTTTGCGCCATTCCCATGATGACCGGCCGCCATAAATCGCGAACCATCGAAAGTTTAGTGAAAGAAGCCCGGTATCTGGCCAAGAAAGGAGTGAAAGAAATCCTGCTCATTGCCCAGGAGTTGTCATACTACGGAATCGATATTTACGGGAAAAATCAACTGCCAGAGCTTATGGAAAAGATTTCGGAAATTGAAGGAATTGAGTGGATTCGCTTACATTATTTATATCCCACTAAATTTCCATACGAAATTTTGCCGGTCATGCGCGATAATCCGAAGGTGTGCAAATACCTCGACATGCCTTTGCAGCAAATTGCCAATCCGGTGCTTAAAAATATGCTGCGCCATGTTACCCGCGAAGAAACCGAAGCGCTCATCAAAAGAATTAAAGAAGAAGTGCCCGGTGTGATTTTGCGCACTACCATGCTGGTGGGATTTCCGGGAGAAACAGAAGCCGATTTTGAAGAACTGAAACAATTCATCATCGATACCAAATTTGAACGGCTGGGTGTTTTCACCTATTCGCATGAAGAAAATACGTACGCAGCCAAAAAATTTCAGGACGATGTTCCCGAAGAAGTGAAGCAAACCCGCGCCGATGAAATCATGGAAATTCAGCAGCAAATTTCGGCTGAGCTGAACCGGCAAAAAATTGGACATACCTTTAAGGTGATAATCGACCGGAAGGAAGATGATTATTATGTAGGCCGCACTGAATACGATTCGCCCGAAGTGGACGGTGAAGTGCTGATTTCTTCGTTTTCAGAATTAAAAAAGGGCGAATTTCACCGCGTTAAAATAACAGGCGCCGAAGATTACGATTTATTCGGGGAAGTGGTTTAAGAAAAATGGTTAAGTTGATTTAAAATATTACACCGCCCTGAAGGACGGTGTAAAGAAACTTATTTATAATGTTATTTCGGTGTCAGAGTTTACTCATTTCGGCTTCATTTATTTCCTTTCCCCAGTTGGGTGAAAGCGGAGTTGCCCGCTGAAAACTCTCAAATTTTTCTTTAGCCGTTTCAAAAATGGGTTTGGCCACGGCAGG
Organism: Mariniphaga sp.; assembly: GCA_019429205.1. Classification (GTDB taxonomy): domain Bacteria; phylum Bacteroidota; class Bacteroidia; order Bacteroidales; family Prolixibacteraceae; genus Mariniphaga. The sequence continues at coordinate 40,259 of JAHYIT010000006.1, forward strand.
CCCGCCACCAAATTCAGGAGGCATATTTAGAGTGGTGATGGCCCGCAGAAAATACGGTCGCGGATTATCAGGGTTCAATTGGGTGGCCTTGTCCAGGGCTTCATAAATTTTTCCCATGTATTCCGGCCCCCGTCCCATGGGGTCAACCATAATTTTGCCAGGGTACAGAAATGCCTGCAAAGCAAAAAGTTCCGATTCTTCCGGTGCAATCTCAAATGCCTTGTTGAGAAACTGTTGCGCTTTGTCGAGGTACCGGTCTTTTTGATTGCCATCTTCAATTTCGAAACTGGTAACTACATAAGCATAAGCTGCATAATAAAGAGGCAGCCATTCATCTGGTTCGGCTGTGCTGATGCGTTCGAATGTATTGGCCAGGGGTATGTATTCATCCGGTGTGACCGAATTGTTCAGCGTTTCAATGGCTTTTTGCATAGCTTGCTGATACTGGCTTTCCTGACCTTGTGCCAGAAATAAAAGAACCGTAAATAGAATTGTAATTGTTGTTTTCATGATGTTGAAATTTTGGTTTATAACTGAAATGAAATTAAAAATATGGCCATTCGCTTTTGTGCCGGGATAACTGGCTGGGCCTGAAAAATTCCGTTCTGGTCGGGAGATGCGCTGTAATTGTACCCAAAAACATTGTTGAATCCCAGAACATTGTTCAACACAAGATGGGCAACCGTCTGGGTATTGAACAGGTAAAAAACGCGGGTGAGCCCGAGGCTTAAATCGTTGTAGGTTTTGGTTCGGTCGGCCATAAATTCCGGATTATTGGGATTGAAATAAGGCCGCCCGCTGGCAAAGGAATATGATGCCGAAACGAACGAGTTTACAGGCAGCAAAAACCGCTTGTAAACAACCGAAAAGTTGTGCTCCGAAACGTAATGCGGCGCAACTTTTTCAGGGAAATCGCGGTAATCCCGTTTCGAGTCGGTCCAGGAGTAGGAAATCCAGTAATCGCTTTTCCCAAATTCCTTTTGGTTCCGCCAGAATACATCAATTCCCCTGGAAAACCCGCTGCCGGTGTTGCTGTAGTTTCCGGGTTCCATTGAAAATTCATCCTCGAATTTTACCAGGTCGGAGTAATTTTTATAATACGCTTCAACTCTCAGGGTGCGTGTATCTTTTCTGAATTGCCAGGTTAAAATCGAGTGGGACGATTTTTCCGGCGACAGTTCAGTGGAAAATTTGAGGTAATCATCTGCCGGATTTTGGAAAAACATGCCGTAAGCAGCCGAAAACTGACTGTACTTTCCGGTTTTTACGGCAGCCGACAGGCGCGGAACGGCGCTGGTTTTATTCAGAAGTGAATGGTGTTCGGCACGCACACCGGCTTTCAGGGCAAGGTGCCGTGTAGCCTTCAGTTCCGACTCGGCAAATGCCGCATACTGGTGATTTGAGAAGGCAAGCTGAAAATCGTTCTCCATCAAAATATCCTGTAAATAGTCGTAAAACATATATTCAGCGCCCGTTTTGGTGGTCAGGTTTTTTACAAAGGTATTGGTTAAAGAAAATTTCAACTGCCCGCTTTTTCTTGTTGTAAACAATTCATCATTGCCCGGTTTGATAATTTCCCAATCGGAGTTTAAAGCCACACCGGTTTGAAGCATCCAGTCATCGTTGAGCATTTCGTTGAAAGTAGTATTTACATACACGTTTTTATTGCCGAGGCTGATTTCCTGCAAAACCGACTGTTGAAAGTTGTTGTGCAGCAAGGTGCTTGCATCGTAACTGAAACTTCCGAAGGTTTTTATCATGCCGGTTTCGCTTGTTTTGTGCCTGAACATGAGGGTAGAACCAACAATTACAGGGTCATTCACCCACTCGATGTTTTGTTTGATGATGCGGTTGCTGAGGCCGGTGTGCAGATACTCGCCGGTGAGTGACAGAGAGGTGTTTTCCCAGCGTTTGGCATGCGAACCCTGAACACCAACTGTCATCAGCGAGATGCCCGATTTGTCTTCCGGTTCCAGTGCAACCGTGTTTAAGGCCACTATGGACGAAAGTGCTTGCCCAAATTCAGCAGAGTAACCGCCTGTGCTGAAAACCGAACCGTTAAAAAGCAGGGGTGAAAAACGTCCGCGTGTGGGTAAATCGGGCATTTTTGAAAAATAGGGTGTGTTAATCAGCATGCCGTCCATAAAGGTTTTGGTTTCGTAACTTTCGCCGCCGCGCACAAACAAGCGGCCTTCTTCGCCCACTTTATGCGAGCCGGGCAACGTGCCAAAAGCGCCGAAAATGTCGCCGTTTGCGCTCGCCGTCAGGGCAATGTCGAGCGGTTTCAAAATAACCGACTTCTTTTTATCGCTGGCTTCAAATGTTCCTGCGTTGATGGTCACTTCGTTCAGTTCGTTGATTTCTTCCACCAATACGATTTTCAGGTTGGAAATGTTTGAAGAAAGTTTCAAAGGAATGGCCTGTGTTTCAAATCCGATACAACTGGCAATCAGGGTTTGTTCCCCTGTGGCATCGGTTCTGAATTCAAACCGCCCCAGACTGTCGGAAGTGGTTCCGTCGTAGGTTCCCTGCAAAAACATATTTACCCCTGCAACCGGGTTTTGGGGTTTGGTGACCACCGTCCCCGAAATTTTCACCTGCGCCTGTGTGAAAAAAATCAGGAACTGAAAAAGGATAATTAAACTTGTTTTCATAGCTCGATTTCTTTTTAACTGTTTTCCGGGTCAAATATCTGTTAGATTTTGTGCCTGTAAAAATTTTAAAATACAGGCGGTCAAAATTTAGGTATGAACGGGAATTATCGGAACACGAATCGGATGTTTATTCTGGAGAACTGTCCGAATGCCAGGCGGGAATTATTTGTTTCTTGAATAATAGAGAGCATGATAAATGTGCGACTCTGCCGAAGTCGTATTTCATTAATGTCGTTCAGGTTCTATAAACATTTGACCTCGCTGAGGTCGTTTTTTTGGGAAACTTCCTGAATCTATTTTTATCGGGTTGCATAATTCTGGGAAAAAGAGTTCAAATAAATCATTTGAATTAGGCACTTAACAGATACAAATTGAAATGTGGCTAAAGCCCTGCTCAAATGTCACATATAAAAACCGTCAGCTTGGCATAGCCATCCCTTCGGGAAAAGCAGACGGCAATAAATAATCTACAAAACTAAAATTGATGTATATATTGCCTTTCTTTTAGTGAACGGATTTGTTAAATCAAGATGGTTAAGGGGTTTTTCCGAATGGATTCCTTCGGAAAACCCCATTCTCGAATTATCAAACATATTTGCAAAGTGTCTACTTCAATAAATTATTTCCCAAAAATGTATATTATGGAAAGCTGCTGCGATTGATCCAAATCGTCCCAGTCAACAAGGTGGAATGATAAATTGAACCGTCCGTTAACCTTTTCGTGGTTAATAAAATACCAGATAACATCGGTGCGCCAGTAGTTTTTCTGCCTGTAAAACCGGTCGCCATCTTTAAAGCGGTGGCCATCTCCCGAGTGCAGAACCGATTTTATTCCATAATTTTTGTATCGTCCCTGCGCTTCGGCAAACAAACTGGTTGCATGCACAAATCCATCGGTTACACTGCGTTCGCGGAAGGAGGAACCCAAAACACCGGCTTTTATTAAACCGTTCAGCGGAGAATTTTCTGCTGTGCGAACTCCTGCCTGCAGCGCATATCCGAGGTAGTCTTTTACGTGGTCATCCTGAAGTTTGATGCCTGGTCCGGCGTCGTGGAACATGAGCAAATAATTTTGAAGAAACAGGTTTTTATGAAAAATTTCTCCCGAAAATCCCACGATGAAATTTTCGCGTTTTACATCCGTCTGGCGGCTAACCCAGTCCACAAATCCGTTTTGATGGCCCCAGTCCCAGCGCACTTCACCAAACATACCTTCGATGTTGGGTCGGTAATAAAGAAGGGTATCGGTGAGCATGGCCAGCGGAAAATCAATTCTTCCACGACGTGGAAACGCACCGAAAAGGAAATCTTTTTTTGCATCAGAAAACTGGTAATAAAGAGTGAGTTTAGGTTGATGAAAGTCAATGTTGCTACCGAATTCATGGAGCTGACTCAATCCGCCCCTGATGCGGTGCCGGTCGAAACTCACGCCCAGTTCAAAGGCTCCGCGCGCTCCCAAAATGGTTTGTGACATGGCTTTGTTGCTGGTTGAAAATTCGCGGTTGTCGCCAATTCCTTCAAATACTACCTGATATTCAAAATTCTGAGCAATCCCAAAAAAAGGAATCAACCCAAAAATTATGCATAGAAGTTTTTTCATTCGTTCTGCTTTTCAATAGCGAAAGTAATAAATCATTTGTTAACCCGGTAAAATAAGGCTATTCGATTAATTCTTTTTATTTTCGGGTGAAATTTAAAATTAAAAAATTATGGCCGTTTTAAAATTTGACGAAGTGCCTTATGAAAAAGTAAAGGAAGGACTTCAGCGAAAAATTATTCATACCGATAACCTGATGAGTGTTTTGATTGATTTCAGTAACGGACCCTGGGCAGAACCCGATCCGCCACATTCGCATCTGCATGAGCAAACCTCTTATGTGGCTGAAGGTGAAATTATATTTTATTGTGAAGACGAACCGGAGGTGCACTTAAAAGCCGGCGATATGTTTGCAGTTCCACCCAATAAAAAACATACAGTGAAGTTGCTCACCAAAAATGTAAGATTGATTGACAGTTTTACGCCGCTGCGGGAGGATTTCATTTAAAAGTTGGCAGTTGGCAAAGGACAGTAGGCAGAGAGCAAAGGGCAGAGAGCAGAGAGCAGAGAGCAAAGGGCAGAGAGCAAAGGGCAGAGAGCAGAGAGTTAGGAGTTAGGAGTTATACTAAAAACGGGATAAATTTATACATTTATGTAAGTTGGCAAAGGTACAGTTGGCAAAAAGACTTGCCAACTGTACCTTTGCTCCCGAATGCTCGGGACCAACTAAATTTATTTGGCACATTTTATCCCGTGCGAAGTATAGAAGCCAGATTAAAATTTATAAACCAGTGATATTCCTTTTTGGTTTCCCAACTGAAAAGGAAAAATATCGAACCGTTTCAGGTGTTTGTTGTCCCATTTGTATTGGTGGGCGAGGTAAACCAGTTCGGTTGAAAAAATCCCGATTCCGGCTCCTACCAGCACATCGGAAATCCAGTGGGCGCTTTTTGCCACCCGCATGTAACCAACTGTTGCAGCAGCAGAATAGGCGCCAACAGAATACCACGGGCTCAATTCACCGAATTCCTTGTGCATAAAATGGGCAAACATAAATGCTTTGGACGTGTGGCCCGACGGGAAAGAACGCACTCCTCCATTGGGTCGTGGCTCGTTAATCCAGTATTTTAGCCGGTCGGTGATTAATCCATTCAGTAAAAAACTTTTTACCAGGATTGCCGTGCTGTTGCCAAAGTTGTTTTTTCCTTTTATTCCCAAAGCGTTCAAACCATAAACTGCAACTCCGGGAGCATATTGCAGGTAGTCATCCACCCTTCCTTGGTAAGCCAGGTTTTCCTGCATAAATTCATGTACATTATTTTTCGTATTTGTTGCAAAATGCAAGGCGGTTCCGGTTGACATCAAAAGGGTAGGGGCAATCCAGGGTTTCAGCCCACGTTGTTTATCGGGATAACGGAAATTCAGCTGATGGATGGAATCTTGATGAAAGGAATAATAATTTGAATTTGAGTGAGAAGATTGATTGTCAATTAAAAAGTTTTTCTCATTTTCTTTTTCAGTACCAGGTGGATTTGCATAAAGCGGATTAATAACACCTAAAATCAGGAATTGAAAGGCAATTGCAATTTTTAGCACACGCAATTTCACGTTTATCCAGAAATTGTTTTTATAAATTTGATGGAACGCTGGTTAAACGCGTCAGGCTGATCGAGGTTGCATACATGACCGCTGTTGCTTATTACCTCAAGTTTCGAGTTGAAGTGTTTTTTTACCAAATCGGTAACCATGGGCAAAAACATGTGGTCGCGGTCGCCCATCAGGTACAGCACCGGTGCCGAAGCTTCCTTTACGATGAATTCTTTCAGGTTGAAACGAATTTCGTCTGACATTTGTAACCATTTTTTAAACTCCTTATCACCCAACCGGATAGCTTCACTGATGAATAATTTTCGCGATTGCGCATGTTTCTTCGAGGGAATTAAGATCCACGCATTCAGCCGGTAAAGCCACATGTAAGGCAAAATGGAGTTGAGCAGTTTGGCCATACTCACCAGTACATTTATTTTTTTGTTGAATTGTACTATCGCACCTCCCAGAATAATGGATTCAGCCCTGCCCGGAGCAAGCTTGTCGATGGACCTTATGATAATACATCCTAACGAAATGCCTACAAAATGGGCTTTCTCAATTTCCAGGTGGTCCATCGTTTTGATCACATCCATGGCAATTTCGTCGAAACGGTACATTTCTTCTTTGGAATAATGTGCTTTTGATTTTCCATGGCCGCGCAAATCGACCAAAAGCACGTTGAAATGCTTTTTAAAATCGCGCAGTTGCCGAAACCAAACCACATTGCTGCCGCCGGCACCGTGAACAAAAACCACCCAGGTTTTCGACGTTTTATGTCTGAATATTTTATGATATAACATCGGGCTAAAAATATACAATTATATATTAACTGCAAATGGCCGGATTTGTTGAAAAAAACTCATCCGAATAGTTACCTATCCGGATAAGTTTTTCCTGTCCTTTATGGTTTAAATATCAGAATATTCAGTAGGATGCAGTAACTGAATTTCTGAACGGGAAACGGTATTTTTATATTTTTCCAGTGCCTTCATGATTTCCCATTCGGGATGGGTTCTGAACGTATTCCAGTGCTCGTCGTGCGATTTCATATCAGAAAAAGTAGTCATGTACATTAAGTTGGGCATGGTGTTTCCCGAAATAACTTCGCCGTAAAAAACAGCCTGAAAATCGAGCCGGTCAAATAAATCAATTTCACCACCTTCGTTAAACATTTCCACTTTTTTGAGGTAATAATTTTCTGTTGGGCCTTCGTAACTGCGCAGTTCATAAATTCTTTCCGAGGGCGGTGTTTTATGTTTGGGAACACCAAATTCGGGCATTTCACTAAACGCTTTCAAAAGAACCGATTCAATTCGCTGGTACGGGGGATTGTCATGCAGAGCGTTGATGTACTCCGCTCCACCAGCCTGGTACTGCGTGTCTTTGGCCAGTTTTGATTCAATTTTGTCCAGGTCATCAAGTTTTTTCAAGGGAATAAATACAATGATTTTTTTCCCGGCTTCGTCGTTACTTTCAATGGGTTTAAAAACGCCTACCTTTTTTATGCCGGCACGGTGCAAAGCAGGAAGATACGCAGTCTTCAGGTAATTTTCAACCCTCGCTTCCTGGGCATGATCTTTCAGGTTGTAAATTTTCAGTTGGTAATAATCCCGCGCGGAAAGCTGGTATGTAAAAGAAAAGGCTACCAGAATTAAAACAAGGAATAATCCTTTTAAAAACGATTTTTTTCGTGATTTCATGTTTAAATGATTTATTGATTTATTTAATTTTTACCAGGATATACCGGGCTCACCCACTCTTCTTTGGGAAGGTATTTGCTACCGCTGGCCCAGCGAATTCCTCTCAGAAAAAGTTCCATCAGTTCCGGCGAATCAAAATCATCGGCAACGTGCCCGGGAGAAAGGTAAAAGACCCGTCCTTTCCCGTAAGTTTTTTTCCAGGCAACGGGCATTACCGCGCCATCAATCCAGTCGTCGTATTCGCCTGTAAAACTGGTGGTTGCAAGTACTTTAACATTGGGGTCGATATGCATGTAGTATTGTTCCGATTTCAGTTGAAAATCATTGATGCCACGGGTGATGGGATCATTTTTATCGGTAATGTTAATGGTGTGTTTATGAACGTTGCCCGGGTGAGCAACCCACTGTCCGCCCACCATATACTGGTATCCTGTATTTTCGCGGAATGAATCACCCAAACCACCGTGAGCTCCGGCAATTCCGGTTCCGTTTTTCACTGCATCGAGCAACCCTTTTTCCTGTTCTTTCGAAATTTTCCCCATGGTCCAGGCCTGAATAATTAAATCGAAGGAATCCATGAGTTTTTTGTTGGCATAAACGCCGAGCGAATCTGAAACAGTGATAATTGCGCCTTCTTTTTCAAGAAGTGGTTTCAGTTTGTACGTGACCTGCCTGGGTTCGTGACCTTCCCAACCTCCCCAAACCATCAGGATTTTTTTACCTTTTAACGAAGGCAGATCATCCGGAGGTGTTGTTGCAACAACCGGTTTCATGTTCAACACAAAAAGAGATAAAAGTACAAACAGTGCAAGTTTTCCGGAAAACGAATTTGTTCTCATTTTAATATGGTTTATTTGATTTATTCAGAAAGGTAAAAATACATTTATTATTGATTCCAAATCTTACTTAAGGCCTTAAAACTTTCCGCCGAGTTGTCCATTCTGTCCTCCTTTGCTGTTCCGTTGTAACTGTCCATAAAATTTCTGGTTGAGCCCCAAACCGTTTGTAACATGCCGAGGTAACGGGGTTTCATATCCCGGGTAGCCGAATCGATAAACAGACGCATCATTTTTTCCTGTTCCACTGCATTTTCGACATTTCTCCACGGGCAGGTAAGTACCTGCAATCCTTTGGAGGCAAACAAAAAGGCTGTAGGATCCGGGCGTTCATAATGCCAGTCGCAAATCACCACATCTTTCGGAATCATATCGATGGCGCGGTGGGTGTTGTTGTAACTGCCTTCCCACAAACCGATTCCGGTGGTTTTTCCGTCAATCAGCCGATCGCCCCACATCCAGAGTTCGGCTCCTGATTTAGCCAGGTGGTCCCTGATTTTGGTAACCTCGCCGGCAAACAGTTCGGCCTTGTCGTGGCCATAACATCGCGGGCAATCTTCGTGGCCGATATAAAAAACTTCATCGAGCCCCGCATGAAAGGCATCGGTTTCAAACACTTCCACAATTTCGTCCACCAATGCAAAAACCACATCGTGCACTTCGGGATGCAATGGACAATAGCTTTTACAGTAAAGCCCATCGGGATTGGGCCATTCATATTCACCGGGTTCAGGCAGCTTTATATCAGGCGTTTCATCAAATTCCGGATAAACTTCCAGCAGTTTGCCCAATGTGCTGTGCCATGACTGATGCCCCAGCAGGTTGATTTGTGGAATGAGCCGGATGTTGTTTTCGCGGCACACCTCAACCAGTTTTTTTACATCGGCATTGGTTAACGGATTATTACCCCGAAGTTCGGGATGCGACTGGTATTCGTAGCCCCAGTCAACCCTCAGAATCAACAGATTCAGACCTGAAGGCGCCAGTTCTTTTTCGATGAAACCGGCAAACTCATCCACCTGGTTGGGCGGAGGGGCAGCAATGCAAAGTCCGCGTACCGGATAGGGAGAATTAGCCAACAGATAAAAAGTTGTAAATGAGAAAACTAAAAAGGTAGCAAGTATTCGTTTCATAATAGTAAGATTAATTTTTTGGGAAAATAATTATTCAACACGCCGTTATAACCTTCTCTTACAGCAAAGTTGGTTTTTCCAAGTTCGGCAAGAATGGCTTCATTGCTGTCGGCACACATAACGCTTACGGGAACGACATGGTTTTGGGTGGTCAGGTACTCAATCATTTCCCTTGCTGAATTTTTGATTTCAGCAGCTTCCTGCATCAATAACTGAACTGGCAGCCCTCCTGTAGTTTCTTTATCTTCAAATCCGTAAAAAATGAAAACCCTGAAGGTTCGGGAATTATTCAAGGTTTTCTTTTTTCCTTTTATCAGAATTTGGTGAAATCCCATTTGCCGCGGTATGGACGTGTTAGCATCATATTTGCCCATTCGTCGCCAGTGAATTTTTCGGCTTTTGGATCCCATAAAAGTGGTCTTTGCAGTTCGTAAGCGATATTCGTAATATTGCAAACAGAAGCAGTACGGTGCCCGGTTTCCACGTCTGAAATGGGTTTTGTGCGTTTTTTCATGGCATCCACCCAGTCCTGGTAATGATTGTCGCTGAAATAAACCCTTTTGTCTGTTGGTTTTAAATCGGCTTTTGCCAGGTTTTTATCGGGAAAAGTACGCAGGAATCCTCGGCTGACTTCAATTCTTCCATCGGTTCCTATAAACTGAACGGCGTTTCCATCTTCTTTGCCGCCCCATAATTTATGGTTAACGCGAACTCCGTTTTCGTAAACCATGGTCAACCCGTGCGTTTGTTCAGGTTTAGAAGGAGGCAAAAATCTTACCGGCCCCGAATCGTCCATTCCGAGTGCCCATTGTGCAATGTCGAACATGTGTGCGCCCCAGTCGGTAATTAAACCGCCGCCGAAATCGCGGTATCCGCGCCACCATGCCCATGGTCCGTTGGTACTTAAAGGTGCCAGGTCTTCGTGATATCCGCGGTAAAGCGTTGGTCCAACCCATTCGTTCCAGTCCAGTCCTTCAGGTACGGACTGCGTTGGCAAGTCGCACTGTTTCACCGGTTCGCCCACACTCACGTTAATTTCTTTAATTTCTCCAATATATCCATTGCGCACCAGTTCCACTGCATGGCGAAAATCGCGCCACGAACGCTGCATATTTCCGGTTTGGAAAACGCGGTCGTACTTGCGGGTGGCATTTACCATGGCGCGACCTTCGGCCACGGTAAGCGATAGGGGCTTTTCGCAGTAAATGTCTTTTCCTGCTTTGGCAGCATCAACCACAATTTGGGCGTGCCAGTGGTCGGGCGTTACAATAACTACGGCATCCACATCGCTGCGCTCCAGCAATTCGCGGTAGTAGTGGTAAGGTTCCACTTTTACGTTCAGGCCTTTGTTTGTGTTGTTTTTGTTGGCTGACTGCACAAAATTGTCCAGCTTGCTTTTAAAAACATCACATGCTGCAACAGCGGCTGTTTCCTTACATTTACCAATGCCATTAAGCAGTGTGGAAACTTGTTTCCCGGTACCGATGTAACCCAGGTTAATGCGGTCATTGGCAGCTACAAATCCTTTTCCGCCCATCACATGGCGCGGAATAATGGTTACTGCTGCAGCTCCGGCGGCTGCTTTTCCAATGAAATTTCTGCGGTTCATTTTATTCATTATAAGAGATTTAATTGATTTAAAAATAGATATTGAATTTTTTGTATTTCATATTTCTGATGTACAAACTTAAAAATTATTCTGAATCAGGATTTCCTGCACACCTGAATCCGGTATTAAAAAGTGAAGTTTCGTGTGAATTCATGGAACGTCCGCTTACTGAAAAGCTGTCTTCGCCGCTTTGGTCGAAAAAGAATGAACCGCCGCGAATGACTTTTACATTCGGATCAATTCTATACGGTTCATTGTTGCCCGGGTAAGGTTTGTAAGTATCGGCGCACCACTGCCAAACGTTTCCACCCATGTCAGTTAATCCGGCTTCGTTTTCTCCAAAAGCTCCAACCGGCGAGGTAAACAGGTAACCGTCTTTTGTTTCAGAAGCATTTATTTCTCCCTGCCAGGTGTTTGCAAAATATTGCCCGTTAACAGAAATCTCGTTTCCCCAACTGAATTTTTCACCCGAATTTTTTCCACTACGCGCAGCAAATTCCCATTCCGCTTCAGTGGGTAATCTTTTGCCTGCCCATTCGGCATAAGCCACTGCATCGTTCCAGCTTACGTGGGTAACCGGGTGATTGTCTTCGGCATCGGGCCCCGACGGACCAAAAGGTTTTTTCCAGAAAGCGCCGGGCAACAATTCCCAGGTTTGTTTTTCGAGGTTAAAAACGCCTGAATCGCCAAATTTTTCCGCTTCGGTTTTGAAGCCGGTTGCCTCAACAAAAGCTTTAAACTGAACTATTGTTACCGGAGTTTTATCGATATGAAAAGGTTCTATTTTGACTTCGTGAACCGGTTTTTCATTGGGAAGCCCTGTTTCAGATCCCATGAGAAAAGTGCCGCCTTCAAAAAAGACCATTTCGCTGGTATTTTGTGAAATGTACTCTTTGGAGGATGAAGGTGTTTCAATGGTTTCAGATGGAAGAGATTCGGTTGCTTTAACCTCTTTTTTTTCGTTTCCCTCTTTTTGTGATTTACTTCCGGTGCAGGAAGCGAATATTAATAAGAGTAATATTATAACCAGTTTGTACATGCTGAAAATTTAGAATTGTAAAAATGGGTGTTTTTATTTTTTGTTCCAAATGAAAAAGAAGGAATATGGAATGGATGCTAAAGAATTCAATTAAACGATGCTGTAGGATTAATTCACCGGATTTTTAAAAATACATATAATCCGGTTGCAGCAGGTTTGGTGAAAAACCGGGAGGACTGGCCCGGCATTTGGTACATCGGGTATAACAGGTACATCGGGCGTCCCGGGTGCAGCGGTCTCCGAACCGCTGATTAAAAAAAATGCGCGGTTTGGAAACCACGCCACCCAATATGCGCGATTCGACCGCCTGAATGACGCAGTCGGGCAAGGAATCCAATCTAACCAAAATGAGCGGTTCGGAGACCACGCCACCCAAAAAAATCACACTTACGTGTTTATATTTCTTTCGGAATTATTAATTTGCCCTTAAAAACAACCCATGAAGAAAGAATTTTACCGGTATTTGTTGCCTCATTTTCAACAACCCGGGCAGGCTTATTTTATTACCTGGAGTTTAAAAGATGCAGTACCAAAAAAAGCATTGAAACGATACAGTGACGAAATGGAGAAGTTACGGTTGCAGATTAAAAGCTATGGTACAGCGAGCGTCATGGGTCCAGCGGGTGTTGCGGGTGCAGCGGATTCCGATCCGCTGATTAAGAAAATGAGCGGATCGGAATCCGCTCCACCCAGAATGAGCGATTCGGAGATCGCTCCACCCAAAATGAGCGGTTCTGCCCCGGATAGCTATCGGGGCGCTCCCCCCGCAGGCGCTCCACCCGAACTAAAAAAGCAGTATTATTCGCTTCGAAAAAAATACATAAAAGCGTATGACGAGTTGCTGGATAGCGATAAAAACCCAAAAATCAACCTTTCAAAACCTGAGAATTTGCAACCAGTAAAAGAAACCCTGTTGTTCTGGAATGGCAAAAAACTGGAAAACTATGCTTTTTGTATTATGCCAAATCATATACACTGGGTGTTTCGTGTGTTTGAAAAAGATAAAAAAAATAAACCGGTTTATTTACAGGATATTATGAATTCGGTAAAACGGTTTTCTGCCAATCAGATTAATAAAGTGGAAAACCGAAAAGGAGCGGTTTGGCAAACCGAGAGTTTCGATACTACCATTCGCGATGAGAAACACTTGCATTATGCCATTGAATACACTTTGAATAATCCGGTTGCAGCAGGTTTGGTAAAAAACCGGGAAGACTGGTCGGGAAACTGGTGCAGCGGGTGCAGCGGTCTCCGAACCGCTGATTAAAAATGAGTGGATCGACCCCGGATATCTGACGGGTCGCTCCATCCATAATGATCGAATTCCGAACCGCTGATTAAAAAAATGAGCGGTTCGGAGACCGCTCCACCCGAACGCTCTGTTGCAGTTTTTTTAAAAGTTGCTACTTTTGGTGGAACAAAATCATTTTGGAAAAAACTAACGTAATAAGATGATGAAGCAATTGCATTTTTTTAATACTGTCCTTTTTCTGTGGCTTTGCCATTTTGCAGTTGCCCAGCCATATTCATTGGAGGTGAGCATAAAAAACCAGCCCGATAACCCTGTTGTTTTGGGAACTATCAAGGGCGATAAATTTACACCGCTGGATTCGCTTGTACTTCAGGAGGTGGCGGGTGGTTTGCCTGATGAAAACCATTCGGGTTCGCAAGGTTCTATTCAGCAGGTGACTTCGGGTCACCAGCTGAAGAAAGTAATCTGGCAGTTTCCGGAAAACTCAGTTTCCGGGATGTACCGGCTTGTTTTTGGTCAGACAACTTACGCCCGCGTGATGGATGAATCGCCGCAGCAACTGGATTTCATTTTTAATAACGAAGATATTGTTTTTGAAACGGACTTTAAGGCGCCGCAAGATAGTCTGGTTGTTTTAAAATCGGAGGAAAACCGGTTGTGGTTTGATTTTTTGAAAAAAGATAAGGAACTTCAGAATCATCTGGATTTGCTGGAAAAGGAATTGGATTATTTTCAAACGAGAGTGGCCGCTGCAAAGTCCTCGGCCGGAGCCGTTGCTGAAGCTGATTTGCAGGAACTGGAAATGCAGGCTGTGCAACAAGCCAATTCTTTCAACCAACTGCAAATGGCTCGCGACAGGTTCATTCTCAATACAGCAGAAAAGAATAAAGAATTATTGGCATTACGTTTCATCTCCATTTTTAGAGAACCTTTTCGCGATGGGTACTTTTTATCTCAGGAAAGGAGGGAGTTTTACCAAAAGGAATATTTCCGGCACATTGATTTTTCCGATGAATCTCTCATCAACTCTCCGGTTTTAACGGATAAAATTTTCGATTACCTGGTTACATACAATCAGCCCGGTTTTAACCAGGAGCAACGGGAAAAGGCGTATATGAAAGCGGTTGATGTTGTGATGAGTCAAATTGAACCTGTGAAGCCTGGCAGCCAGGCCAATAATCCGGTTTATGAATTTATTTTAAATTACCTGGTAACCGGATTTGAAAGGCTGAATATGGATCATGTATTGACTTACATTGCTGAAAATTATTCCGGTACCCTTTGTCAGACCGACGAAAAAACCACGCTCGAACGGAAACTGGAATTTCAGAATATGAAACCCGGCGATTTGGTGCCCGATTTTACCATCAATGATTTGAGCGATGAACCGACGACATTATCGCATATTTTAAAACCACGCAACCTTATTCTTTTTTATGCAAGCTGGTGCCCGCACTGCGCAGAAATACTTCCTCAGATTAAAGCCTGGCGACGGCAGTTTCAGGCTACCGAACTGGAAATTATCGCCATATCGCTTGATACTTCCAAATCAGACTGGCAGCAAATTGTTCGGGAAACCCGTTTCGATGAATTTTTTAATCTTTCTGAACTGAAGGGATGGGATGGTGAGGTGGCCCCAAAATACAACGTATATGCCACGCCCACCATGTTTGTCGTTGACAATAACCTTCGGATTCTGGCCAAACCACAATCTGTGAGTGAGTTGATTGAGTATTTTGGAAAATGAATAATTCTAAGATACTGTTTTGAAATAATATTTACAGAATTTATGCTGATATTTCAAGGATTTATTTGTTTTATAAATTAGACGCTTTCAGGTTATAAAAACGCTGAAAGGTCGGGAATCGGAAACCTGACAGCGTCTTTAAGACCTGTCAGAGTTTAAACAGCTTAACACTTAAAAAACGTCTGATTCAGTCCTATCATTTTGGTGAGTATATTCACCAATTATTATAATTTTTGCTGATTAGAAAAACTTAATCCTCCAACCCGTCAATGGTTTTAATAGTGCCGTCAGCATTGTATTCCAGTTCAACTACTTTAATGCTGCGTAACCAGGTTTTGCCGCCCGAAGGTTTGCTGTCGTGGTGAAACAGATACCATTTTCCATTAAACTCTACAATGGAATGGTGTGTTGTCCAGCCAACCACGGGTGTAAGAATTACACCTTTGTATGTAAATGGTCCGTAAGGATTATCTCCAACCGCGTAGCACAATTTATGTGTATTTCCGGTGGAGTAGGAGAAATAATACTTCCCGTTGTATTTGTGTATCCACGGCCCTTCAAAAAAGCGCCGATCGTGATCGCCTGCTTTCAAAGGTTCGCCGTTTTTATCGAGAATAATCACGTCTCGGGGTTCTTCTGCAAATTCCAGCATGTCGTCGCTGAGTTTTGCCACGCGCGCAGAAAGGGCCGGTTCATTGTTTTTCGGTTCGTGGCCGCACTCAATGGCTTTGTTGTTGCGGTAGCGCTGCAATTGCCCGCCCCAAAGTCCGCCCCAGTATATGAAATAATCGCCGTTGCCGTCGTCCAGCACAGCAGGGTCGATGCTGAAACTGCCTTTAATTGGATTTTCCTGCGGCACAAAAGGCCCTTCGGGTTTATCGCCTACAGCTACTCCCAGCCTGAAAATGTCGTTTTTATCTTTCAGCGGAAAATAGAAATAGTATTTGCCGTTTTTGTATGTTGCATCGGGTGCCCACATTTGACGTCCGGCCCAGGGTACATCCTTAATGTGGAGTGCAACACCGTGGTCGGTAACTTTGCCATCAATAGAATCCATCGAAAACACATGATAATCGCGCATGTCGAAATGGTCACCCAGATCATTTTCCGGGATTCCGGCATCGATGTCGTGTGATGGGTAAATGTAAATTTTACCGTTAAAAACATGAGCCGACGGATCGGCTGTGAACATGTTATCGACCAAATATCTCTTTTTTTTCATTTTAAAGCGATTTAAAAGTTATTTAACTGCTTCTTCGATAATGGTTTGCACTACAGGTTTTGGTTGATAATCGCGGTCGAAAAGAAGCGGGTAATCGGTACGTCCGCGAATTGGCCAGTTGTTTTTCCATGAGTGATTATCTGTTACGCCCCAGGTAGTTACACGGCTAATTTTATCCTGATGTTTCAGGAAAAGCCGGAAAATTTCGGTGCAGGCTTCGTTCCATTCAGTCAAAATTTCTTCGGTAAAACCGTTAGCGTACGGGTTCATCCGCGACTCGTATTCGGCCCGCAGACCAACGTCGGCTGTTGTTTCCCGTGTGGGAAATGGCAAAATGGTCAGGTCGAATTCGGTTATCATTACCTTAACTCCTAATTCAGAAAATGCAACAATACTCTTTTCGAATTCTTCCAGGTTGAGCGATTCCAGGTTCAGGTGTCCCTGCATGCCGATTCCGTCAATTTTAATTCCTTTGGCCTGAAGTTTTTTCACCATTTCGATCACCCCTTTGCGCCTGCCCTGATTGCCCATTCCGTAATCGTTGTAATACAGTTCAGCTCCCGGGTCGGCTTCGGCAGCAAACTGAAATGCCAGTTCAATATACTCTTCGCCGATAATTTCATAAAACTTGCTTTTTCTGTTGGAGCCATCTTCAACAATGGCTTCGTTTAACACATCCCAGCCACGAACCCGTCCTTTGTAGCGGCCAGCAACAGTTGAAATATGGTTTCGCATACGTTCGATCAGAACTTCGCGACTTACATCGTTTCCTGCCTCGTCAACAAAAAACCACCGGGGAGCCTGTGAGTGCCAGATGAGCGTATGGCCCACAATGTGCATGTTGTTCTTTTCTCCGAATTCCACAAAACGATCGGGTAAATCAAAACTGAATTTTCCTTCTTCGGGTTGAATCCGTTCGCTTTTCATGCAGTTTTCAGCCACAATGGAGTTGAAATGTTTTTTTACGATTTGGATTGAAAGAGAATCCCGGCCTGTGATTTGCCTTTCGTTTAACGCTGCGCCCATATAAAATTTTCCTTCAAGCGCATCTTTAAGCGTTTTTTCCGTTTCAGCGTTGTTTGATGTACATGCAGAAAAAAAAGTGAACAAAATGGTGAAAGTTAGCATAATTCGGATATTCATAATACGATTCATCATTTTTAAAATTAAGTGGTTAAATATCAGTACAAAGTTAAATATCTGCTTTCCGGCGTGCAATTAAATCCTGCTCAATCTGAACTTCCATTTTTTTATTGATTTCGTAAAAGAACAGACAGGCAACACTCACCATAAAAGTAATGGTTGGAAACAAACTTACTGAAAGTTTAATTCCCATAATTGTTTCCGGTAGTTGTACCAGCAATTGTTCGTTGTACCCGAAAACAGCCAGAATTCCTGCAACAAAGGCGCCGCCAACACTCAGACCCGCCTTCAATCCAAATATCATGGCTGAAAAAACAATAGCAGTGGCCCGGCGGTGGTTTTTCCATTCGGAATAATCGGCCACATCGGCAATCATAGCCCAAAGCAGCGGTATGGTAAGTCCGTAGAAGAAACCGTGTAAAATCTGACTGATAAATACCAGCGCTATGGATGTTGGGGCATAAAAAAGAAAAGCAAGCAGGAAGAGGGCAGACAGGAACAACCCGATGCCAAAAACTTCTCTTTTCCCGTATTTGTCGGCCAGGCTTTTCGAAAAACCTATTCCTACAATCATGAAAATAATACCGCCGGCGTTAAACAAACTGAATCCCGATGTTGGCGCATCCTCGGGCCACTGAAATCCAACCATTCCCAGGTTGACCAGCAAATTGTTTAATCCATCAATAAATCCGTTAAATCCGCAATTGTTTAAGAATTCGGCCAAATGTGGTTCATTCAGATAATATTTAAAATAGTAAACATACATTCCTCCTTTTAATGACAGAGTGATAAAAATAAAAATGGTAATAACAAGCATGGCAATCCAGGGTTTGTTGCCAATCAGATCTTTTAAGTCCTGCTTTACGCTCGATTTTTGTTCTTTAGCCGGAATAATGCGTTCTTTTGTGGTTAAAAAGGTAATAAAAAAGAAAACAACCCCTGCAACGGCAAATATGGTCATGGTTTTTTCGAATCCGGCTACGCGATTGCCATCACCGAGAATGAGCACCAACGGGAGCAGCAAAACCTGCACAATAAACTGGGCAACCATTACCGCAACAAAACGATAAGATGAAAGACTATTCCGTTCGGCCATATCGCCGGTTATTACTCCACTTAAGGCAGCATAAGGAAGGTTATTCGATGTATAAACCAGTACCAGGAAAATGTATGTAATAAAGGCATAGGCTATTTTCCCTTTATCGCTGAAATTGGGTGTGGAAAATGCCAGAATAGCCATTATCCCAAAGGGAATAGCAGTCCAGAGAATCCATGGGCGAAATTTACCCCATCGTGAAATTGTACGGTCTGCAATGGCTCCGATTACTGGTGTGGAGAAGGCTCCAACCATCCCGCCGGCAAAAATAATAGCCGATGCCGAAGCTGGTGGAATACGAAAAACATCAGTGTAAAAGTAGGCTAAAAAGGTCATTAATGTTTGAAAAATCAGATTGGCGGAAAGGTCGCCAAGACTGTAGCCGATTTTTTCAATTACTGAAATTTTTTGTGAAGCTGGCTTCATAGATTTTTATTAAAAGGTTTTTCAAATATAGATATGAAATTTATTTTTTTATTGTGTGCAAGATATAATTTAGATTGTAAATATTACAGTATCGGCTTTGTGATTTGAGTATTTTTCTGAGAAAAATTTATTCTGAACCCAAATTTTTGTTGTAAAATTGTGCGTTTGACTAAATAAAAACTTTAAATAATTATAACCGAAATCTAATTGATTACACAATGAAACTTACTGTTGTTGATATTATTATCATATTTGTTTACCTCCTTGCCACTGTATTTATCGGGTTAATTCTGAAAAAGGTTGCACAAAAAAGTAAAGCAAACTACCTGCTGGCAGGAAATAAACTGCCCTGGTACATGCTGGGACTTTCCAATGCATCGGGCATGTTCGATATTTCGGGCACCATGTGGTTGGTCACTTTGTTATTTGTTTACGGTTTGAAAAGTATCTGGATTCCCTGGCTTTGGCCGGTTTTCAACCAGATTTTTTTGATGGTATTCCTGAGCATCTGGCTGCGCCGTTCAAAAGTTACCACCGGCGCCGAATGGATAAACACCCGCTTTGGCCGCAGCCGCGACAGTAAACTTTCTCATGGTGTGGTTGTGGTTTTTGCCTTAATCATGTGCCTCGGTTATTTAGCTTATGGTTTCATTGGTCTGGGTAAGTTTGTAATGATTTTTATTCCCTGGGAAATTGTTGCGCCATATATTCCTTTTGAAGTTCCACTGGCTTACGTACCGCACATTTATGGTATTGTATTTACAATGTTCGCTGTTTTTTATGCTGTTTTGGGAGGAATGTCGAGTATTGTCTGGGCCGATGTGCTGCAATATATTATCATGACTATTTCAGCCATTTTAATAGGCATTTTGGCTATGAAAGCCATGGCAGTGGAAACACTCGATGTACCCGATGGCTGGCGTTCCCCGTTTTTCGGTTGGAACCTGAACGATTTGGACTGGCGCGGGATTATTGATGAAGTAAACAATAAAATCGCCAGTGACGGTTATTCGCTGTTTACTATCTTTTTTATGATGATGGTGTTTAAGGGAATTTTGGTTTCGATTGCCGGGCCGGCGCCAACTTACGATATGCAGAAAATTCTTTCGACCAAATCGCCTAAAGAAGCAGCCAAAATGAGCGGATTTGTTTCGGTTGTTTTAATGCCAATCCGGTACTTTATGATTGCCGGTTTTGCGATCCTCGGTATTTTATACTACGACAGGCTGAACCTTATGGTAGCCGGGCAAATTGACTTTGAACAGATTCTGCCTTCTGCTATTTCCGAGTTTGTGCCAATCGGATTTATGGGCTTGCTGCTTGCCGGACTTCTGGCTGCTTTCAACTCCACTTTTGCCGGAACTTTAAATGCCGCCCAGGCATACATTGTGAATGATATTTACCTACGGTACATAAAACCCGATGCCACGAATATTGAAACCCGGAATATGAACTACATAACCGGTGTTGTGGTTGTTGTTGTAAGTATTATTTTCGGTGTGTTTGCGCAGGATGTTAACAGTATGTTGCAGTGGATAGTTTCGGCACTTTATGGCAGCTACGTGGTTTCCAATGTGCTGAAATGGTACTGGTGGCGGTTTAACGGTTACGGTTATTTCTGGGGAATGGTGGCCGGTCTCATCCCTGCACTTATTTTTCCCTACGTGTTTTCTGAAACGCTGGATTTATATTACTTCCCCTGGTTGCTCCTGATATCCATAGCCGGAGCTGTTCTGGGAACTTTCCTTGCACCGCCAACCGATGAAAAAACCCTGAAAGAATTTTACAGCAATGTCAGACCTTGGGGATTTTGGGGCCCCATTAAACAAAAAGTGATGGCAGAAGATCCGGCATTCGAACCCAATAAAAATTTTAAACGCGATATGTTTAATGTGGTAATCGGCACGATTGCCCAAACTGCATTGGTGGCATTACCCATATACATCGTGCTCAAAGAAACCCTTCCTATTTGGATTACCATAATTATTACCGTAATTTGTGGTTTTATTCTAAAGAAAACCTGGTGGGATACGCTTCCGGAGAAGTAGTTCAAAGTTTCGCCGAAGACGTCCCTTCGAGAAAAGTTTAATGCTTATAGATTAACGTGAAAAAACAGGAAAAAATGACATATTCAAAAAAAGAATTTGAGAAAAGGCTGCTTAACCTGAAAAAAGAGCACGAAAAATTGCTGACAAGAAAAAATAAACCGGTTAAAAAAAATTACAACGGAATTTATTACCGGTATAAACGCCCCATTTTAACCGGCAAACACGCACCGCTGGAGTGGCGATACGATATGAATTACAAAACCAATCCCTTTTTAATGCAGCGCATTGGTATTAATGCTGCATTTAACAGTGGTGCTATTTATCTCGATGGCCGGTACTTGCTGGCAGTTCGGGTCGAAGGCTGGGATCGCAAATCCTTTTTCGCCATTGCCGAAAGTTCCAACGGGATTGATAACTGGCGCTTTTGGGAAAGACCGGTTACCATGCCTGAAACGGAAGATCCCGATACCAATGTGTACGACTTGCGACTTGTCCAACATGAGGACGGCTGGATTTACGGCATTTTCTGCGCCGAGCGGAAAGACCCGTCAGCACCGAAAGGAGACACATCTATGGCCACAGCAAGTGGAGGAATTGCGCGCACTAAAGATTTGATAAAATGGGAGCGGCTGCCTGACTTTATCTCGCACCACGGACAGCAGCGGAACCTGGTTTTGCATCCTGAGTTTGTTAACGGGAAATATGCTTTTTACACCCGTCCGCAGGATGGCTTTATTGAAGTTGGTGGGGGCGGAGGCATTGGCTGGGCGCTTGTTGACGACATTACAAAAGCTGAAGCCCCGCACGAAGAAATCATGGACGAAAAGGTATATCATACAATAAAAGAATTGAAAAACGGGCAGGGTCCGGCGCCACTGAAAACTAAAAAAGGCTGGCTTCATTTGGCGCATGCTGTACGTGGCTGCGCTGCCGGTTTGCGGTATGTGCTTTATTTGATTATGACCGATTTGGAGGACCCCTCGAAAGTGATTGCACGGCCCGGCGGTTACTTTATGGCCCCGGAAGGCGGGGAGAGAACCGGAGACGTTTCAAACGTGCTTTTCGCCAATGGCTGGATTTGCAATGAAAAAGATGAAGTATTTATTTATTATGGTTCTTCAGATACCCGGATGCATGTGGCTACTTCAAACATTGACCGGTTGGTGGATTATTGCCTAAACACGCCGGAAGACGGACTGCGTTCGGCTGAAAGTGTGAAAAAAATTAATGAATTGATTGACAGGAATGGGAAGCAGTGAATAGTGAAAAAGTAAATTGTGAACGGTAAAAAGTGGGAAAGCTGGAAGTTGGATGAAGATTGAAGTTGAAAGCGAGAAGCGTAAAGAAAGGAGCAGTTGGCAACTTCGGGAATCTTCCTGATGGCCAGTGACTAATGACCAATGACCGTCACCGTGCATCCTGCAAACAGATTTAATTTAAACAGAATTTAGTGAAAAATTTGAAATCGGAAAACATCTGACTACTTTTGGAAAAACTTAAATTAATGGGAAAAAAATACAATTGGGCCATTTTGGGTTGTGGAAAAATTGCAAGGAAATTCAGCAACGATTTAAAATTATTACCCAATGCGAACCTTTATGCGGCTGCATCACGGGATTTGAAAAAAGCAGAGGATTTTGCCTCGGAAAATGGATTTGAAAAGGCGTATGGCAGTTACGAAGAGATGGTTGCCGACCCGAATGTGGATGCAGTTTATGTGGCTACACCCCACTCGCACCATCACGAACATGCGATGCTTTGCCTGAACCATAAAAAAGCTGTTTTATGCGAAAAAGCGTTTGCCCTCAATAAAAACGAAGCAGAGGAGATGATGGCCTGTGCCAAAAAAAACAATACGTTTTTAATGGAAGCGTTCTGGACCATGTTTCAGCCCAGTTTTAAAAAGGCTATGGAAATCGTAAAATCAGGAGAATTGGGCAAACTGAAAGTAGTTCGTTCTGATTTTGCATTCAATGCCCTTTTCGACGAAAACAAAAGGTTGTACAACGTAAAACTTGGTGGTGGTTCGTTGCTCGATATTGGCATTTATCCGGTATTTGCTGCACTTACCTCGCTGGGAAAACCGGAAATCATTAAAACTTTTGCCGATTTTGCCTCAACAGGTTCAGAAGAATCCATCAGCATGATTTTCAAATACAAAGATGGGCAAATGGCCAACCTTACTTCCAGTTTTGCCGCTTTTTCGCCCACCCAAACCGAATACTGGTTTGAAAAAGGGTACATGGTACTGAATCCAAAATGGCATGCTCCAACCAATATTACTGTTTGGAAAGATGGCGGTGAAATCCAAACCTTTCCTTCGGAACATAAGGAAGGATTTGGCTACCAATACGAAGCAGCTCATGTAATGGAATGTTTGGATGCCGGAAAAATTGAAAGCAACAAAATGCCCTGGCAAATGAGCCTCGACCTGATGGAAACGCTGGACCGGGTACGTATCGATGCAGGGATATTTTTCCCTGACCATGATAAAAGCATGTTTTTTTGATTAAATTATACTGCGCCAAAGTGCGTACTTTTTTTATAACAATGATTAATCTGAATTTCCAAAAGTTAAAAAAGCAGTTCGAAAACGAACTTACTGACAACATTCTGAATTATTGGGCAAAAGAGGTTTATGATCCAAAGCGGAGAACATTCTTCGGACGAATTACCAACGACGGAAAAAAGTTTCCCGAAGCGCCGCTTTCAGCTGTATTTGTTACGCGAATTTTGTGGACATTTTCGGCGGCATACCGGTTTTACCCGACGGCGGTTTATAAAAAATTGGCCGATGAGGCGTTCCGTATTTTGCAGATTTCATTCTGGGACCATGAGCATGGCGGAATCTACTGGAGTATTCTGCCCAATGGAAAACCGGTAGATACCAAAAAACAGTTTTATGCTGAGGCGTTTTTTATTTATGCGCTCTCGGAATATTATCTGGCTTTTCAGGATGAACGGGCAAAACAACTGGCTGTTTCCATGTTTATGCTGATGGAAAAATATGCTTTCGATCCGGAATTTGGCGGATACGTTGAGGCCAAAACTGCCGATTGGCAGGACACCGACGACCAGCGACTGAGTCCCAAAGAGTTAAATGTAAAAAAGTCGATGAACACGCACCTGCACATCCTGGAAGCGTACACCAATCTTTACCGGATTTGGAAAACCGATGAATCAGAAAAGCAGTTGCGGCATCTTATCCGGATTTTTCTCGATAAAATTACCAGCCACGAAACTTTTCATTTTCACCTGTTTTTCGATGCTGACTGGACTGTGCGTTCAGAAATTGATTCTTACGGACACGATATTGAAGGAAGCTGGCTGCTGTGCGAAGCTGCCGAAGTTTTGGGAAACAAAGAGCTGATGGAAGAAGTGGAACATGTTGCCTTGAAAATGGCGGAAGTAACCCGCGACGAAGGTTTTGCTCCACACGGTGGATTGTATTACGAAAAAGAAGGCAATCATTTGATGGAACAGTTCGACTGGTGGCCGCAGGCAGAAGCCGTTGTGGGATTTTTTAATGCCTGGCAGTTAACTCAAAACGAAGAATATTTGAATCTGGCCCTTCGGAGTTGGGATTTTACACAAAAATTCATCATCGACAAAAAGAACGGCGAATGGTTTTGGGGTGTTACAAATGAATTAAAACCCGTTTCAAACGACAAGGTAAATGGCTGGAAAGCGCCTTATCACAATGGCCGCATGTGTATGGAAATGATGCGGCGGATTGAACAGATTTGAAAGAGCAAAACTCCTCTGAAAAAATTGAAAAAAGGCATAAAATGAAAAATTTTTGGGTTATTTTGGCTGTTATTACAGCGTTTTCAGGATTTAATACAGGATGCAAAACAACACAAACTACAGTGAATACTTCTACAATAAACGAACTCGATCTTGACAGGTACCTGGGAAAGTGGTATGAAATTGCGCGGTATGATCATTCATTTGAGCGCGACCTGGTTGGGGTAACTGCTACTTACTCTTACCGCGAAGATGGAAAAATTAAGGTTGTCAATGCCGGCTACAAAAACAGCCTCGACGGGAAATACAGTGAAGCTGTTGGTAAAGCAAAGCAGCCCCGGCCAGACAAAGATCCCGGCAAGTTAAAGGTTGCTTTTTTCTGGATTTTTTATGCCGATTATTTTATTCTTGAGCTTGACGAAGATTACCAATGGGCTTTAATTGGCAGCTCATCCGACAAATACCTCTGGATTTTAAGCCGCACACCGCAAATTAAGCAGGAAACACTGGATAACATTCTGGATAAAGCCAGGGAAAGAGGTTACGATACCGACAAACTGATTTGGGTGGAGCAGAAAGAATAAGTTCACAATTTTTGTGGAATTTTGTGTTTTTGTGGCAGAAAGTAATCCTTATGACCAGCTTCAACTTTAAATTTCGGTTAACAAACACACTTTTACAATAAAGAAAATTTTCTTTAAATAATTTGTTTCTACTTTTGAAGTGGATTTAAATGAAAAAATAAAATTCACTTGAAATGAACGAAAAAAGGAAATACAAAACAAAAAGCCATGCTCCGGAACCGACGCTCAAAAGGTTACCCGGTTATTTGTATTTTCTTGAACAGGTGAAAGAGGAAGGAGTCTTAAATATTTCGGCGCCTACTATTGGGAAAGAGCTTGATTTGGATCCGACACAGGTTGTGAAAGATTTGGCTGTAACCGGTGTAAAGGGAAAACCGAGGGTGGGATACAACACTTACGAACTGATTCACGCCCTGGAGGATTTTCTGGGATTCAACAAAGTGAATGAAGCTTTTCTGGTTGGAGCCGGAAACCTCGGTTCGGCGCTGATGGCTTACCAGGAACACCAGTCGCTTGGGTTAAAAATACTGGCCGCTTTTGATGTGGATGAGGCTAAAATAGGCCAAACCATAGGTGGAATTCACATTCTGGAATACAACAAGTTGTTCCATCTTTCAGGCCGGTTAAATGTCAAAATTGGTATTCTGACCACACCCAATCATGTGGCACAGGAAGTTGCAGAAGATTTGGTCAACTGTGGCATCAAAGCCATTTGGAATTTTACCTCAGCCAAAATCAATTTACCCAAAGAAATTATTGTTCAAAATACTTCAATGAGTTCTTATGCTGCTGTTTTGCTGCGGCGGCTAAACGATGCAAGTTTATAACCATTAAAAACCGTTAAAAATGAAAACTTTAAAAAAAATCATCAACTGTTTGGATAGCTATATAAAGAAAAATTTCTTTAATTTGCAAAAAACTGACATTTCTCAAGGTTGTGAGGAGGTGCTGGGGATTCATGCTTTCGATGACAAAAAGGCTGAAGAAATGCCTGTTGAAGAGTATGTTTCCTGCTATAAAAATACTACGCGGTGGCAAACGCTGTAATTTTTTAATTTATTTAAAATAACTTTCGTCAATCAATCCATGCCTTACTGCGGCAAGCGCGGCTTCGTGAGTATTTTGTACTTCGTAATAACTTGTATGTATTTCTTTCAGTTTTTCTCCAACGTTTTCATTTCCATCAATAAATGTGCGTTTTCTTATTTTTCGGATAAAAATGGTTTCGATTCTCCGTGGAAATTCAAATGCCAGCCGGGAATAGATCTCCG
The DNA here is from genome assembly GCA_019429205.1 of Mariniphaga sp. Lineage (GTDB taxonomy): Bacteria > Bacteroidota > Bacteroidia > Bacteroidales > Prolixibacteraceae > Mariniphaga. The sequence goes on from JAHYIT010000006.1 coordinate 66,893, forward strand.
GGTCGTGCTGACCACTGTCGCCAATTAGAATGAATTTGTGCTCCGGATAAAACCTGAGCAGGGATTTAATTTTTTCATATTTGTGTTCGTGGCTGCCACCGCCCGATTTCCAGAATTTGTAAATACTCGATTCCAGTTTCCGCAGCATAAAAACACCTTTGGGTAGGTGGTTATAATGGAAAAAATCCTCCAGCAAATCATACAAATTCCATTCGCTGCTCGATACATAAAAGAACGGATTGTTTTCTGTTTGGTGCTTTCCTGCGCAAAGGGCAGCATAAAATTTAGAAACTCCTTCAAAAGGAGAACGGGTAAGCGCATTCTTCAGCAACATCAGCCTGAGTTTTTTCAGGATTTGGGTAGCATGCGAAATCATGACCGTGTCGTCAATATCGGAAACAATGATGCGTTTTTGCCGGTGCGAAATAATCCTGACTTCACCAGTGGCATGGATGGGCGGCTGGTTTTCTGTTATTTCATCAAGTAGTTCAAAATGAATGGAATGCCTCTCTTTTGTCAGCAGTTCATCCTGTTTGTTTTCAAATTGAAAATGAAAAGAAAAAAAGCCCCACTCATCGGTTTCAACGGTTTGTGATTCTCCCAAAAAGGTTGCATTTACAGCAACTCCGGGAATCTCGTCGCCCGAAAACCGTTTAATGGTAGCCAGCATATTGGTCCAGAACCGGTGTTTGTTTTTAGGTTTTGCTAATCCTTTGTCTTCAATTACCATCCCCTGTATAAAAACCTCTGTTTCGTTTCCATACCCTTTGTATGGAAGTATTTTGGGCATGTCGAGCCAGCCGGCTTTCTGTTTTAAGAATATTTTTAAAACTTTGAATGGTTTTTTAATGCCTTTTATGAATGGTTTAAAGTACTTCATAATTCCTGTTCAATGCCTTTTTTCAAACTGGTTTTGCTCATTCATTAAAATCAGCGTAAAGATAACCAGAATTGGAAATACAGAAGAACAGAATAAACATGACTGAACAGCTATTCTAATTTTCATTTTCTGGTTCAGGATATTTCCAGGTTTAATGAGGTAAAAACCAATCTGATTTCTTTTTTAAAAGACACTCAGGTTCTTGATTTGGTGATTTTGAATGCCGGTGTTTTGAGTGAAATTAAAGATGTAAAAGATACCAGCCTCGACGAGATAAAGAAAGTGATGGATGTAAACGTTTGGGCAAACAAGATTTTGATTGAAACCTTGTTTAGCGAAGTAAATGAAATTAAGCAGGTTGTAGCAGTTTCATCTGGCGCTGCGGTAAGCGGTGCGCGCGGCTGGAATGTTTATTCGCTCTCGAAAGCCACACTGAATATGCTTATCAGCCTGTTTGCAAAAGAATACACCGACACCCATTTTTGTGCACTGGCCCCCGGCCTTGTGGATACAGGAATGCAGGATTACATCTATTCCCTGGAAGATGAAGGAAAGTTTCCGATTGTTCAACGGTTAAAGCAAGCCAAAGGGACTGAAAAAATGCCTAAACCCGATGAGGCTGCCAGGATTTTTGCCAAAGCGGTAGAATTTGCAAGAAACTATGAAAGCGGAACTTTCCTGGATGTCAGGAAGATGTGATTTTTGTTATTTTTATGCCATAAAAGTTTAAATTATTTCTATTGAAAAACAATTCAACAAAGCGTATTTTATTTGTCGTTAATCCAAAATCGGGCAAGGGACAACGAAAGGACATTGATCTGGTTTTGTCGCGTTTTTCAGAAGAATATAGTTTTGTATATAAAGTTTACCGAACGACCGGTGAAAATGATCAGGAAGAAATTAGCCGGCAGTTAGTAGATTTTATGCCCGAAACAGTTATTGCTGTGGGTGGAGACGGCACAATAAATATGGTGGCAACCCTGCTCGTTAACAGTGAAATCAAGTTGGGAATTATTCCGGCAGGTTCGGCCAACGGATTGGCCTATAATCTCGAAATTCCGGAAAACTTTGAAGAAGCACTGAAGAAAAATTTAAGTGGTCATGTCCATACTATTGATGTAATACGAATGAATAAAAAGTACCATTGTTTTCATTTAGGAGATATTGGCCTGAATGCCCGCATTGTGAAACGGTTTGAAAAAGAGGGATCAAAAGGATTGCTGGGGTACGCGAAACAACTTTTTAAAGAGCTGTTTGAAGGGAAAACTTATTTTTCATTTTACATTGAAATTCCGGAACACCGCCGTCGAAAGATGAAAGCAGAAATGCTAGTCATTGCCAATGCCAAAAGTTTCGGTACCGGCGCAATTATCAATCCAACCGGAAAACTTAACGACGGTAAATTTGAAATTGTAATTATCAGGCCATATCCCTGGTGGTTTGTATTAACTTTTTTATACTCAGCTTTTACCGGGCACCTTCATAAAATGAAATATGTAAAAATATTTTCAGCATCCGAAGCATTAATTACCTTGCCAAAATCACAGGAATTCCAGATTGACGGTGAAATTATTCCGGAAACTAAAGAAATTAATGTTGAAATATTACACAACTCTCTGAAATTGACAGGCGGCTGATTTTTCTTAAATATGTTTTAAAGATTGTTTTAGAACCATTTATAAGAAGAGTTCTTTTTGTAATTTGCGGCCAATATCAACTGTTGAAATTTTTGTCACTAATTTCAAAACGTAAAACCAAAATGGAACAACCTGCAAAACCGGATAAGAAAGGAAAAATTAAAGCATTTGTTTATAAATATTTGCGGTTTAAGTCGTCTATATACGTCCGCGTGGTTTACATTATTGCCATTTTATCCTTTTTTCTTTTTATTGCTTTTGGTGCTATTTTTAACTCTGTTTATGGCGAGTATTTAGATAAAGTAATCAGGCAACGCGGAAATGACATTGGTTCCATCATTGAAGGTTCGCTTTATTATTCCATGTTAAAAAACGACAATGCTGCCTTGCACAGCACATTGGATATTATCAACACCATTTCCGGTGTTGACGAAGTAAACCTTTACGACCACGACAACGAACTGGTTTATTCTTCTCTTTTTGCCGACACTGTAAGAACCAGCGATCCGGACTGCATCAGTTGCCATACTGATTTTAACACCATGTTCCCCGCGAACGAAAAGGCCTATACCATAATTGATTATCACAGTGCTTGTAGCATGAGTATTACTAATGAAGGACACAGGCAACTGCTCATTCGTTCTCCGATTCTGAATGAACCATCATGTTACACTGCCGCTTGTCATTTTCACAGTGCCGACGAAGAACTGCTTGGTTCACTCATTATTAAAGTGCCCCTCGAGCAGTTGGATACCGCTGTTTCACAATCATCAGCAGAATTTTTTTTGCTGGCTGCATTAACTACATTTATTCTTGTTTTGTTTTTAATTTTCTTTACGAATAATAAAATCAGAAAGCCGCTTACAGCGCTTATTACGGCGAGTGAAGCTGTTGCCCGGGGCGACCGGAACCGCAGGCTGGAAATTAAACCCAACCTGCTCGACGATATGAAAATGGTTTCCATGGCATTCAATAACATGCTCGATAATTTAGATTCGGCAAATAAAGAACTGGAAAACTGGTCGCATCAACTGGAATACAAAGTTCAGAGAAAATCAGAAGAACTCTCAGAGATACAAAATGAACTTATTCATATTGAGCGGATTGCATCATTGGGAAAACTGTCGTCGTCGGTAGCTCACGAGCTAAACAATCCGTTATCGAGTATTTTAACCTATACTAAACTGGTTTCCAAAAAAATAAACCGGATGGAACTGGATGAAGAGCTTTCAGGATCGTTGCTAAAGCATTTGAAGGTAATTGAAAAAGAAACCAAACGGTGTGGTGAAATTGTAAAAGGACTGATGGATTTTTCAAGAAAAGGCCAGGAGGACTTTAAAGATACGCATCTGCATCAGGTATTTAAAGAAACATACGATTTAATTGAGCACCAGATGAAAATGGCAAACATTCACTTTTATACCGATTTCGGCGCAGCAAACGATTTGGTTTCCTGCAACGAAAACCAGATAAAACAAGTGTGTGTGGCCCTGCTTGTTAATGCTTCGGAAGCGGTTACTGAAAATGGTGAAATATTGATGAAAACCAGTAATCCCGACGGAGAGCATTTACAATTGGACATTATTGATAATGGGGTGGGAATACCGTCTCAGGATATACCACACATTTTCCAACCATTTTTTTCTGCCAAGCGGCAGGCCAGCGGAATAGGCCTCGGACTGGCCATTGTGCACGGCATTGTTCAAAGCCACAAGGGCAGGGTAGATGTGGAATCGGAACCGGGAAAAGGAACAACGATGTCTGTAATTTTTCAATTGGTTAAAAACTAAAATTTTAAAGAAATGGCAAATAATGTTTCATTACTAATTGTTGATGACGAGGAATCTGTTAGGGACTCACTCTACAACTGGTTTATTGAAGATGGTTTTAAGGTGGAATGTGCCGAAAATGCCAAGGAAGCACTGGCTATGCTGGAGGCCGGACACTTTGATATTATTTTGGCTGATATAAAAATGCCCGGCATGGATGGAATGGAAATGCACCGGCGCATCAGGGCGCTGAATCCTGAAGCAATTGTGATTATTATGACTGCTTTCGCTTCGGTTGAAACTGCCGTTCAGGCTTTAAAAGACGGTGCTTTTGATTACATTACCAAACCCTTTGATCCGGATGATCTTTCACATTTAATTCGCAATGCTGCCAAACAGGTGGAAATGAAAGTGGAAAATGAGACCTTAAAAAACCGTATTGTTTCGCTTGAAAACATTGAAGATATTGTTGGCACCAGTCAGGCAATGATGAAGGTTTTGAAAGATGTGGAAAGTGTTTCACAATCAAATTCTTCGGTAATAATAACAGGTGAAAGCGGAACCGGAAAAGAACTGATTGCAAGGGCCATTCATTCCAATTCTTCACGGAAGTTTTTCCCTCTGGTTACCGTGCATTGTGGCGCTTTGTCAGAAGATTTGCTCGAAAGCGAATTGTTTGGCCACGAAAAAGGAGCATTTACCGGAGCCATGTTTAACCGGAAAGGTCGTTTTGAAATTGCCGATGGCGGTACCATCTTTTTGGATGAAATTGCAACTATTTCAGGAAAAATGCAAATTGAATTGTTGCGTGTTCTGGAATCGAAAAAATTTGTGCGTGTGGGTGGAAATAAGGAGATTCAATCCGATTTCAGAGTGATTTGCGCCACCAACCGCGATTTAAAAAAAATGGTGGATGAGGGTTTGTTTCGCGAAGACCTTTATTATCGGTTAAATGTGGTGAATATTTCCATTCCTTCTTTACGCGAGCGGGCCGGCGACATTCCGTTGTTGGTAAATTATTTCATAAAAAAATACTGCAACTCCATGAGCCGCGACCTGATTTCTATTGAGCCTGCTGCTTTGAATCGACTGGAACAGTATGATTTTCCGGGAAATGTGCGTGAGCTGGAAAACATGATTGAACGTGCAATTGTGGTTGGAAACGGAAAAGAAATCAGGTTGAAAGACTTGCCCATTGGTACGGCAACACCCGGTAATTCAGCCGATAGCCTGGCGGAACTGGAGAAGAATCATATTTTTCAAACATTAAACAGACTGGACTGGAATATCAGCCGTTCGGCCAAATTGCTAAAGGTTGACCGTGTTACACTTTACAACAAAATTAAAAAATACAACCTGAAAAAAAGCAAGGGAAAATAGACCTTTTATTTTTCACTCAGGCAATTAAAGTTTTTACTGTTTGAAGGAACAGGATAATTGTAAAATTTTTCAATTGGATAAACAGCGTATTTTACTCGTATCATTTGGGCAGTTCGAAAAAAAATTCCTTCACAAAATTGCAGCTGCCGTCCAACCTGTTATCGGCTTGCCGGTCGATATTGAATCGGGTTACACCGACCTGTCCAAATATTACGATCCTGCCCGGCGCCAATACGATGGCAACAGGCTAATCCATTTTATCCATTCAGAATATGCTTTTGATAAAAGAAAAGTAATTGGCCTGTTTCAGGTAGATTTGTTTATTCCCATTCTAACATATATTATTGGCCAGGCCATTTATAAAGGAAATGCCGGAGTGGTTTCGTTTTTTCGGTTGAAAAATGAATTGTATGGGCTTAAAAAGGATGATAATCTTTTATTTGAGCGTTTTGTCAAGGAAATTGTTCATGAACTGGGTCACACAATGGGATTAATTCATTGTTATTCAACAATATGTGTTATGCGTTCCAGTACCTACATAGAAGATGTTGACCAGAAAGAAGCACATTTTTGTTCGAAATGCAGGCAGAAGCTGGATGAAGAACGTTAAGCTTTTCAGGAAAAAAATCTCCTTCACCATTTAATATTTGGAATATTGTCCCAGATTGAAACCGGGCAATTATCGTGTATTTATTGCTATCCTTCTTTAAATCAGTAACGATCGCATAAAAAAACCCGGCAGCTTTTCAGTTACCAGGTTTTGATAGGCTGAATCTTTTCAAACAAAAAGGTTGGTATGCTCTGTTGCAACCTTAGCGCAATTTGAAAAGGCAATTTTAAGCGTTTTTCAAAATGTCGGTTGTAAGGTTACTGATGCTTGTTTCCAGTGCTTCGAAAGGTTTTCCGTTGCCCTGGTTATCATCCTCTACAAAATGATATTTCATGCCTGCTACATCAGCGGCTGCAAGTATCCGTTTAAAATCAATTACCCCAGCTCCAACCGATGTTATGTCGTCTTTAACGATGTCGAAATATGGTGCTTGTTGGGTAAGCATATCTTTTAAGTGGAAAAGTTGGAATCTTCCCGGATAACGGTTAAACATTTCCACCGGATCCTGACCGGCTTTAGTTACCCAGTAAAAGTCAATTTCCATGGTAATTAAATCCGGATCCATTTCGGGCATAAAAATATCGTAATAGGGAACAATACCATCCAGGTTATCGAATTCGAAGTTGTGGTTGTGGTACCCGAACTGAATGCCAACACCTTTCATAATCCGGCCAACTTCGTTCCACTCGCCAACCATTCTTTTATAGAACTCAACATGGCGGTCTTGCTCTTCAACCCAGGGCTGAACGCAATATTTCACTCCAAGTTCTGCATGGTCGTCGGCCATTTTTTGTGCACTTTCGGTAGTAATTCCTTCGGCCTCAACACTGGTGTGGCTGCTGATTATTTCCATACCCATGTCATTCACCATTTTTTTGAATTCGGTTGGAGCATAACCGTAAAATTTTCCGTTGGAATAATCGGCAAGTTCCAGGTTTTTGTAACCCATGTCCGAAAGTTTTTGCAATGAACCTTTAACATCGGCAGCCATGGCATCGCGAATGGTGTAAAGTTGCAACCCAACGCCAAAGCTTTTGCGGTCAACTGCTCCACCAGGCGAGCAGGCCAGGGGGCCCAAAGCCATCAAACCAAGTGCACCGGCTCCTGAAATTTTTAAAAAATCTCTCCTGTTTTTCGAAGTTTTCATAATTTTTATTTATTGTTTCATTAATATTAAAAACGAATTGATTTTTGGTGGGTTAAAAATAATACAAATAAATTGTTTATTGAACAGAAATAGACTGTTTTACTCCTTTTTATTCCTTTTCTTTTGTAACTTTGGTACAACTGTTAAAAATAGTTTTTTGAAGATATTCATTAAAAATATGGTTTGTATTCGCTGCCAGATGGTAGTGAAAGCAGAGCTTGAAAAACTTGGCCTGAATCACGCACAGGTAAAAATCGGAGAAGTGGATTTGGTTGGAAAAATAAAACCGGAACAACTGGAACAACTTAATACCGGATTAAAAAAAGCCGGACTTGCATTAATGGATGATAAAAAAAGCATTCTGGTTGAAAAAATCAGAAGTGCCATCATCGAACTGGTGCACTATTCCGAAGACCAGATTAAAGTGAACCTTTCTGATTTTTTAAGCGAAAAACTCAATTACAATTATACCTATCTCGCCAATCTTTTTTCAGAAGTAAAAGGGATTACCATCGAAAAATTTTACCTCACCCATAAAATTGAACGGGTAAAAGAATTAATCGTTTACGATGAACTGAATCTTTCTGAAATAGCTTACCGAATGAACTACAGCAGTGTAGCCCACCTTTCAAATCAGTTTAAAAAATTTACCGGATTAACCCCAACCCATTTTAAAATGCTAAAAACCAAAAGGCGCGACACACTTGAAAATGTGTGAATGATGTAACTCTTATTCTGAATTGTGTAACACTTCCAAAAAAAATGCCCGGTAACTTTGTAAAGTTACATTCATCGCATGTTATTAAAGCAAATGAACGGTTTAAAATGGTTTCAACCATCATAAAAAGCGGTTACGAAGGCATTTTAATCTGAGAGAATTAGGCAAACAATTAAAACAGAAATCATGTCAAAAAGCAATGAAGGAAAAGAGCGCAGAAACCATAAAAAGGGACCTGCAAAAAGTCTGAAAGAGAAAAGAGCTTCAAAAGCAGAAAAAAGGGATGAAAAGAAAGGAAACGGCACAATTTTTCAAAAATGAACCGGCAAATTGCAAAAAAAAGATTTAGAGAGGGTGAAGTTGTTTGTGCACTTGTAAATCCAAAGCTTAAGCTGGTAATCCGGCGTTATGTGGATCGGATATATTATTGTAAAATTCAGCAAGATACTGCCCGAAAAGAACTGGTTTATTTCGACCGGGAACTCATGGATTGTAAAAATCTGAAAGAAATTAAAAACACAGCAAAAAGATGAAATTAGCTTACATTGCAACTTATCCTCCCCGTGAGTGTGGAATTGGCACATTTACTAACAACCTGTTCAAATCGATGCTGAACGGGAATGTAAACCAGAATGAAGAGAATGAGGGTTTTGTGGTTGCCTTAAATGACAATGAACTTGAATATAAATACCCTGATGAAGTTAAAGCGACTATCAGGCAGGATTACCAGGAAGATTATCTGAAGGCGGTAAAGTACATTAACCTGAGCGGCGCCGACGTTTGTATTCTCCAGCATGAATTTGGCATTTTTGGCGGGCAGAGCGGGGTTTATATTCTTCCGTTGCTGCACCGGCTTGAAATTCCGCTTGTTGTAACACTGCATACCATTCTTAAAGCTCCATCGTATAACGAAAAAGCCATTCTGAAGGAAATTTGCAAAATGGCAAATAAGGTTGTGGTAATGAGTATTAAAGCCATCGAGTTTTTAACCACCATTTACGATGTGCCTAAAGAAAAAATTGCATTAATTGAACATGGAGTCCCGGATATTCATTTCAACCCCGAAAAATCGAAAAAAGAGTTTAAACTTGAAAACAAGAAAGTGCTGCTCACTTTTGGGTTTATCGGACGAAGCAAGGGCATTGAAACGGTTATAAAAGCGCTGCCTGACGTAGTAAAAAAATACCCGGAACTCATTTATATAGTTTTGGGGAAAACCCATCCGAATGTGCTGCGTCATTCCGGTGAAGAATACCGGATTTCCCTTTTGCGTTTGGTGAAAAACCTTCATCTTGAAAAACATGTTCTGTTTTTAAATGAATTTATTGACGAACAGAATTTATTCAAATATTTATATGCCTGCGATATTTACATCACACCGTATTTAAACGAAGCCCAGATTACCAGCGGAACACTTTCATACGCGGTTGGAGTGGGAGCCGCTGTGCTTTCAACGCCTTACTGGCATGCAGCAGAACTACTGGCAAAAGGAAGAGGCCGGTTGTTTCATTTTAATGATTCGGATGAACTGGCGAATACATTATCTCAACTCTTCGATAATCCGGAACAACTTAAGAAATTAAAAAACAAAGCCGGTGAATACGGTAAAAAGATAACCTGGCCCAAAACCGGAGAAAAATATGTTGCGCTGGCCGGAAAAATACTTGAGGAGGAGCATTTGGAAGTTGACAAAAAAGAATCGGAGCTCGATTTGCTCATTCTCCCCCCTTTTTCACTTACCCACATCAACCGGTTAACCGACGATACCGGTATTATTCAGCACGCCAAATTCGGCATCCCAAACTTAAAAGAGGGGTATTGTCTTGACGATAATTCACGGGCTTTGCTGATGGTTTTAATGGCCTACCGGCAGATGAAAGACAAACGGGCGCTTGAACTGTCGCCTATTTATCTGAGCTACATTCATTACCTTCAAAATCCGGACGGGACTTTCCGGAATTTCCTGAGTTTCAGCCGGAATTTTCTGGACGAGAAGGGTTCTGAAGATTCGTTTGGACGGACCATCTGGGCTCTGGGTTATTTACTGGGAAATGCCCCAAATGATGCTTATTATCAAACGGGCAGATTGATATTTTTTAATGCAGCTCCCAATTTCGAGAAGTTGACTTCCATACGGGGAATTGCCAACACCATGATTGGAATCAGTTATTACCTGAAAAGCAATCCTTCAGATGATTCAATGACTGAAAGATTAAGAAACTTCGCGAATGTTTTAATGAAACATTACAAGGAAAATCAGTCTGACGGCTGGACCTGGTTTGAATCGTTGCTGGCTTATGACAATGGAATTCTGCCTTTGGCATTGTTACATTCAGCCGAAATACTGAACGATGAGATAATTACGCAAACAGCCATTGATTCTATGAACTTTCTGACTGAGCATACTTTAAAGGATAATTATTTATCGATAATTGGCAACGAAAAATGGTATAAAAAAGAAGGCGAACGTTCCGTTTTTGCCCAGCAACCCATCGATGCCATGGCCATGGTGTTGATGTATCACCAGGCATTTCACGTAACAAACGACAAAGAGTACCTGAATAAATTATACACTTCATTTTTGTGGTTTTTGGGTGAAAACGATTTGCGCATGAGTTTATACGATTTTGAAACCAAAGGGTGTTGCGACGGGTTTGAAAGTTACGGTGTAAACCGCAACCAGGGCGCTGAAAGTTCGCTGGCCTATTTAATTTCACACTTAACCGTATTGCAGGCTTACGAAGAATTTCACAGGTCGGATTTAAAATTGGTATAAAAATAAAAGTTACATCATTCACACATTTCCACGTTTTACCGTACCCGGATTACTGATGCCATTTTTTTTAATATAATCTTTATCGGAGAGCAATAAGATAATAAGGTAGAAATCAAATGTGCAACTATTTTACTAAGGTTAATACATTGAAAATAAGGTTTTTCTGTTTCTGAATAAACCTTATTTTCTTTCATCAAACCTTAGTAAAACTGGCAAACAACAGAAAGGTAACCTTATTCCCTTATTAATAATGAAAAAAAATGGTATTACTTCTTCATTCTCGCTGATACTTTCTTTTGCTTTAACTTAAGTCTCAATTCTTCCTTATCCAACTTAAGTTTGCTGTTTTCTTTAACCAGTTTTTCAATGGTTTTCCCTAATTTTTTATTTACAACATCGGTTTCAATTTTTGCATTTATTACGTCGAAGCGCAAATCCTGTAACTGAACCAATTGCTCTTTTAATTGCCGGTGTAATTCAAGTAGTTCAATTTCTTTTTGTTTTAATGCTGTAATATCGGTGGCTACTATAATATAATTATCGCCGTGCAGGTAAGCGGGTAATAACCGAACAGACAGTCTTAGCCAGGTTGAGTTGGTTAAGGATATTATCAGCACACTGTTTTTTCGGGTAGTCAATTTCTCCAGCAGGTTTTCCAGGTTTAATTTGTCACCAGGAATGATATAATCTTTAAAATATGAACCAATTACATGGTTAACCGGATGTTTTACGAGTTCAGCAAACCGGTTATTGCAATACAAAATCAGACCTTCTTTGTTCAATGTAACTGCCCCTCCGTGCATTTCTTCAACAAAAGTACGATAGGGTGTTTCAGACGAAGAAAGCGAATAAACCTGTTCTCCTTTTTCACCTGAAATTACAATTGCATCCACTTCTCCGCTTCGTATTGCTGAAAGCATTTCTTTTGTTTCCAACAGGCGGGAATGTAATTCTTCATTGTCAACTATTAGCTGCTCCTTTGTTTTGGATGTTGCTGTATTTGTCATAAATCGAATGTTTTAATTCGTTAAAAAACATTACGTTTTTGCTAATTTTCTCAGGTCTAAACCCACAAGCACTTTCTCTTCATTCGACATATCGCCAATGATGCGCCTGAAAGGGAGCGGCAGTTTTTTAATCAGGGTTGGGGCTGCAATTATCTGTTCCTCTTTTGCCAAAAGCGGGTTTTTGTAGAGGTCAATCACTTCCAGTTCATATTGCCCTTCAAGATATTCTTCGCAAATCTTTTTCAGGTTCGATATGGCCAGCACCGATCGGGCTGTAGAACCGGTAATGAACAACCGAAGCATATATTTATCGTGGCCCACATCAGCCGCGGTCTGATTAAACTCTTCTGTGGCACTTTTTACTTTTGCTTTTTTCTCGTTCATAACTTATATCTTACGAATATTGTTTATTCTTCAGTTCGCTTCCAATAAATCCAGGCCAATTAAAACGCGTTCTGTATCTGAGAGATCACCGATTATTTTGCGAACAGGTACCGGTAATTTCCTGATTAATGTTGGCAGGGCAACAATTTGATACTCGTTGGCCAAATGTGGATTTTCCAACAGATCGATCACTTCAATGGAGTATTTTCCGTCCAGTTGTTCTTCACAAATTTTTTTCAAATTGGTAAATGCAGTAATGGCTTTTGGTGTTTGCCCGGCTACATATAACCGAAGTATCCACATGTCTTTTGTTGTTTTGCCTGGTGTTTTTTCCTTAACTTTTACATCCGGGTTTTCTTTATCTGGCATCATAGTATAGTTTTTTTATAGTTTCTTTTGTTGAATCTGAATCGTTCTATTTCACGTTTTTTCCGTTCAATATCATTCTTTCGTTTCAGCACTTCGGCATTTTCCAGCGCTTCCTGTGCAATACGGGCCGAGCCGGTTAAAAAACCATCTGGGCCTATATAAACCTTACGTAACTCTACGCCGTGGTTGGTTAAAATGAATTCGCGAATTTGGTTGGAATTGGCCATACCCCTTGATTTAAGGACGTACATTCCCCTGTTTCGTTCGCCGTTTAATTCTATATCACGAAGCAGCAGCCAGGTATCAATAAGCGATGAAATGTTTGTATCAGCATGCTCCAATGCAGTTCCGCAGGTTGTTAAGCTGGTAAATAAGGCCGTTATTTGATTCAACTTCAGGAAATCGACAATACGCATGAGCATTGTTTTTACTTCGAACTCTTTATCGCCAATTACGAAAGTATTTATTGGATCGAAAATTACAACTTCAGGTTTGAAATCATTAACCGCCTTGTGTGTTGCAACCAGGTGCATTTCCAAACCATAAAATGTGGGCCGGGTTGCCTGAAATTGTAAAAGTCCTTTCTGCACCAGGGGTTCAAGGTCAATTCCAATAGAAAGCATATTCCGTATAAGCTGGGTTGGAGATTCTTCGAAACAGAAATAAAGAACACGTTCGCCACGTTTACATGCTGCTTCGGCAAAGTGTGCTGCAATACTTGTTTTTCCCAATCCGGCAGTTCCCGAAATGAGTACGGTGCTCCCCCTGAAATACCCTTTTCCTTCAAGCATTTTATCGAGTGCAGTTATACCACTGGAGATTCTTTTATTTGTAACCGTGTGGTTTAATCCCAGGGAAGTTACCGGTAATATCGAAAAACCATCTTCGTTAATCAGAAACGGATATTCATTGGTACCATGAAGCGACCCACGATACTTAACAATCCGTAACCGGCGGGTGGAATTTTGTTGAGTAACCCGGTGATCGAGCATAATAACACAATCCGAAACATACTCTTCCAAACCCTGGCGTGTTAGAGTTTCGTTTCCGCGTTCACCGGTTATAATTGCGGTAACCTTTTTTTCTTTCAGCCAACGGAACAAACGCCGCAGTTCGGCACGCAGAATCAGTTGGTTGGGCAATCCTGCAAACAAGGATTCAATGGTGTCCAAAACAACTCGTTTTGCTCCAATGGAATCAATGGCATAACCAAGGCGAATGAATAATGCTTCCAAATCGTATTCGCCGGTCTCTGCAATCTCACTGCGTTCGATGTGGACGTGTTCGAGCACAATTTTTTTGTTTTTTACAAGGTCGTCCAAATCGAAACCAAGTGAAGAAACATTTTGTATCAATTCTTCATTTGTTTCTTCGAACGACATAAACACGCCGGGTTCGTTAAACTGTGTTACTCCCCGCACAATAAACTCCATTCCGAACAGCGTTTTTCCACAACCTGCACCACCGCAAACAAGCGTTGGCCTGCCGGCAGGTAATCCGCCATTGGTTATTTCATCGAATCCCTGAATTCCGGTTGGCGACTTGTGTAGTTCATGGCCGAAGGGTTTCTCTTCCGTTTTTTTCATTAACTCAATATCTTTAAACTGATGGCATAAAATTATGGAGTACAACAAAGGATGTTGTTACACCATTATGAAAAATATTT
>JAHYIT010000093.1 GCA_019429205.1 Mariniphaga sp.
GGTTTGCCCATAGTCTTTCATATTGAACACCTCCAGCGAACTTTCCTTTTTTTCGAGTGTCCGAACCACATCCTGCTGGTACGGATCGTGCACCAGTTCAGTAACCGCTTTCAGGTTTTCGGGTGGCGTTTCGCGGGGAAGGTCGCAACCGGGCGCCAGGATGAAGCCGGTTTTGCCGCCCAAATCGAGACATTCCAGGGCATGCTCGCGGCAATCGTCGGGAGTACCCATCAATAAAATTACCGTCAGTTTAAGGTTGCCGCCAAAGCTGATTCCTTTTTCCAAAGCTATTTCTTTCACAAAATCGAGCGGAATGTTTTCGTCGATGGAAACATTGTCGGGCCGGCAGTTGCACATGGCTTCGATGTTTTGCTGTGCATGGCCGCAAACAAAAAACGAACTCAGTTTCCCCTGTTCTCTGACCAATTCAAAGATACGGGAAACAAAGGGCGTAACAAACGTTTCGAAAGTTTCAGGGTCGATTTGGCTGGTCATGGGATCGACCATTGCAATCACATCGCAACCAGCATCCATGTAGTATTCTGCCATTTTTTTTCCCACCGCTGTACAAAATTCCATCACCTCGTTCACCTCATCCGGTTCCTCAAAAAGTTTCATAAAAATATCGGTACCCAAAAGGTGCAACGCCAAAGTAAACGGCCCTGTAATTAACCCGTAAAGCGCCAGATCAGGGTATTTCTTTCGAAGTTGCTTCGTGGCTTCCAGGCAAACCGGGATGCGTCCACCATCCGGTCCAGGAATTTTCAAATCGCTTAAACTTTTACCTTCGGATAGTGGGTGGGAAACCACAGCCGGCGGCCCGGTTTCCGACCAGCGTAATTCACAGTCCAGCACTTCGGCCTCCACCTGCAAATCAAAAACCACAGGAATTCCGTCGGGATTGTATTCCTCAACCGATTTGCTGATTCCCTTTACAATTTCATCTGCTGATTTCAGGTAGGTGGTGGCATCCACACCGGTTAAAAAACCGCCATGAACACCTGTAAAAGGTACCCACGGAACGCGTTCCACAGGTTGGAGGGCAAACGCTTTTTGAATAAGTATCAGACCATTCATTTTTTAGTATTAAGTATTGAGATTTCAGTACAAAGATTTTTAGTATGGGTAAAGAAATAACAATCGGGGATATTTGCTATTCCCAAAATTATTGATTTTCAATAAAAACCGCATGATTAAAAATGAGCTCAGAACATAGGTTTTGAGAAGTAATTACATTTTTTCTCACTTCTCACTTCTCAAAATCTCACATCCAATTCAGGCTACCTGCGAATTCAGATATTCCACCAAGCCCTGCGGATCGGGAGAATAAGTATCTGCGCCGATTTTTTGACAGAAATCATGAGTAACAGGCGCTCCACCTACTGCTACTTTTGCATCAGGTACGGCCTCTTTAATGGCTTTGGTTATTTTTTCCATATTCACCATGGTGGTGGTCAAAAGTGCGGACAAACCTACAAAAGCATTTTGATGCTCTTTCATGGCAGCCACAAACTGGTCGGCTTTTACATCGGTTCCCAAATCAACCACTTTCCAGCCGTTGCCTTCCACCATCATCGATACCAGGTTTTTGCCAATGTCGTGCAAATCGCCTTCCACGGTACCAATAATGAAGGTGCCTTTTTCTTTAACCTCACCGGAGAGGAAAAAAGGTTTCAGGTGGATCATGGCCGTGCTCATGGCTTTGGCTGACATCAATACCTGCGGCACAAACACTTTGTTTTCACGGAACTTGATGCCTACTTTTTCCATACCAACCATCAAACCTTCGGTTAAAATCCTCTGGGCCGAAACTCCTTCGTCAATCGCCTGGCGGGTCAGCTCATCAGCGCCATCATGTCCTTTCATATTCGGCGGATATGGTGCTGCCTTGTTAATTTTTCCGAATTCGATACATTCTGCAATTTTAGATAAAAGTTCACTCATATTTTGTCAGTTAAATTTTTGATTTTTACAAAAGTACAGATAAAAATCAGACACAAAATAGTATTTTCTTTGAAAAAGATGGATAATATTACTTTCTTTGATTTGAAAAAACGTTTGAAATATATATTTCGTATTTTTGGGTTATGAGTGTTTCAACCATATACTCCATCGGACACGGAAATAAAAAGACAGTAGATTTTATTCGTGAATTGAAAGCATTTGAAATTTCCTACCTGCTCGATATCCGGTCAAAGCCCTATTCAAAGTGGAATCCTGCATTTAACAAGGCCGAATTGGAAAATAGTTTGAAGGGAAACGGCATCGCTTATGTTTTTTTAGGCGACCAGTTAGGGGGCTTGCCTTCTGATACAAGCTGTTACGATTCCGAAGGCAAGGTGGTTTATGATTTGATTAAAGAAAAGGATTTTTTTAAGGAAGGGCTGAAAAGACTGGTTCGGGCCAATGAAAAAAAAATTAAGCTGGCCATAATGTGTAGCGAAACTCATCCCGGTGAATGTCATCGCAGCAAACTGGTTGGGCAGGAACTTTTAAAAGCCGGTATTTCACTAAACCATATTGTTTCAGACAAGTTGGTTAAATCGCAGGAAACGGTAATGACAGAACTAACAAAAGGACTGGGAACTGTTGATTTATTTGGCAACGTAAAAGAGTTTATTTCCCGCAAATCATACTGACATGGAGTTTTTTACCATTGGAGTTTACAATTCAACAGAAGATGAATTCTTCGGGAAATTAAAGAAAAATGGCATCGATACTTTTTGCGACATCAGGCAACGAAGAGGTGTGCGTGGATCGAAATACGTTTTCGTGAACAGCAAAAGACTTCAAACCAGGTTGTTGCAAATTGGAATTGTTTACCGGTACGTTACAGAGCTTGCTACGCCGTCTGAAATTCGACGGATGCAACGTCAAGCTGATCTGGAGGGGAAGAAACTGAAACGGGAGAGGACACATTTGGCCTATGCATTTATTAACGCTTACAACAAGCAGATTTTAAAGCCTTTTGATTTTATCCTGTTCATTGATGACCTTGTAAAAGCCGGAGCAAAAAGGATTGTATTCTTTTGTGTGGAAGAACAACCCGAAGCCTGCCACCGATCACTTGTTACCAACGAAATCGAAAAATTGGGTTACAAAATAAAACATTTGTAATGAGGGTTTTAATAGTAGCAAAGACACATTTATCGAAAGCAGTTTGCGTGGGAGCGCTGGCTGTGAATGGCCGTTTTCTGAGACTGTTGGACGAACATGGCAGCAACCCACCGGTTCATACAGAGTATGAAGTCAGGCAAATCTGGGAAATCAAATGCCGGAAAGCTTATAAACTCAGGCCTCCTCATACCGAAGACGTGAATGTACTCCACAAAAAATATTTGGGAACACTGGATAACAACCGATCTTTGTTGGAAGTTCTTGAAAAATGCCGGACGAAAATCTGGAATGGAAACCCGGAAATCTTATTCGATGATTGCCTGCTGTGGTCGAAAAAAGGCAGTGGTTTTTTAAACGAAACGTGCAATCTGCCCCAGAGCAGTGTTGGCTTTTGGATTCCTGATAAACCCATGGTGAAATACCTTTTATATGAGAAAGTGAGATATTTGTATCCGGGCGAAACCGGCAAAAGAAGTTTGCCATACGTTGGGTTTGCATCACCTGTTGACACTATTCCCGCAGGGACACTTCTGCGGGTTTCGCTTGCGCGTTGGTGGGATAAATACGGGGAAACAGAGGAAAGGTGCTCGCTGCAGTTGTCAGGCTGGTACGATTTATCTGAAACCGGTTATCAACCGAATGAAGTAAACGAAGGCATTTCCTTTTAATTTATGTTTTATGGTGAATGAATTAAGGTATTTCAGACTTCCGGAGGCTTTGATAAACGAACAAAGAAAAAACCCGGCTGCACGCGACTTATACCTCACAGAAACAGGTGAACAGGAAGTAGAGGAAGGAACAATCTGGGATTTGGAAGGAAAAACCGCTGATAACTTACTGGCTTACTGCACCAAAGGTGAGGGAATTGTTTTGCTTGCCGGCGAACAGGTGCCGGTTTCAGGAGACCAGTTTTTTATCGTTTCTGGTGGCGAAACGTTCAAATATTATTCAGTATTGAATACAAAATCCCGGTTTCTGATTGCCCGCTTTGACGGAAAAATTGCCCGGCAACTGAGTCATGAGTTTTCTATAGTGCGCAACCTGGTTCCCTCGGTAAACAACATGGTAGCCAATCGTGAAATGTTGTTCGATGAAATATTCAACAATCTTTCAAAAGGCTTTCACAATCAGAATATTGAATATGTAAATTTTTGTTTTGGACATCTTCTGGCCACGTTCATTTATGCCAACCGCACCAGCGACGATTTGGCCGACGAATCGAGTCCGGCAGTGCGGAGAGCCATCCATTTTCTGGAAAAAAACCTGCACAAAAAAATAACATTGCAGCAGATTGCAAACGAAGCCGGCTTTTCACCAACCTATTTTACAACTCTTTTCCGAAAAGAAACCAATTATGCCCCGCTAAGTTATTTTTCTCATTTGAAGGTATTAAAAGCCTGCGAATTCCTGGATTACACGCGAATGAAAGTAAAAGAAGTTTCTTTCCAACTCGGGTATTCCGATCCTTATTATTTTACGCGTGATTTTAAAAAGAAAATGGGCATGTCGCCAAGGCAGTACCGGAATAGGATAAGATAGCTGAAAAGGTTGCTTCTGCTTCTGGGGACCATCTGATTTTCATAGCCATTTACTGAATTTTTCCATAGCCTCATCATGTGAAATTGTATTCCCTGATTTTGCCTGTTCCAATCCTTCTTCTACCGACTCGATTATTTCATCCGGCAAACCATCTCTCCAATCAGTTTTTCTCTTCAGAAGACTAGCTACTTGTTCCAGAATTTTGATTTCATCAGTTTTTAAAACCAACTCAACCAACTCCAATTTTTTAGCCTGAATATTCATAACAAATCCATTTTTACTTATACAAATTTAATCTATAATCTTATTTTTATGGCAAAATAGCTATTTCAATTTAATTATGACCACACCTTTTCTGATATTTATAGTTGTTTCTGCGGTAGCGCTGTTGCTGTTTATGGTGCTGAAACTCAAAATCAGTGCGTTCGTTTCGCTGCTGATTACCGCCATTTATGTGGGCATTGTGGCAGGCATGCCACTGAGTGCCGTCACACAGGCCATCCAGGAAGGAATGGCCGGTACTCTCGGTTTTGTGGCCACGGTTGTTGGGCTCGGCGCCATCTTTGGCCAGATGCTGGAAAGTTCGGGAGGAGCCGAATCGCTGGCACATTACCTGGTGAAAAAGTTCGGAAAAGATCGTGCTTCCTGGGCTATGGTAATTACAGGATTTATAGTAGCCATCCCGGTTTTCCTCGATGTGGGTTTTATTATTCTGGTTCCCATTATTTACGCCTTGTCGCGCGACACAAAACGATCGCTGCTTTATTATGCCATTCCGCTGCTGGCCGGACTTGCCGTCACCCACAGTTTTATTCCGCCCACACCGGGACCGGTTGCTGTGGCCGATATCATCAATGCCCAACTTGGCTGGGTTATTTTGCTGGGAATTATTCTGGGGTTTCCAACGGCAGTGATTGCCGGCCCAATTTGGGGAAAGTACATTTCGAAAAAGATTTACCTTGAACCACCGTTCAATTTTGACAAACAACCGCAGGAGGTTGATCCAAAAAACTTTCCGCCTTTCCGGATGATTGCCATCATTATTTCCATCCCGTTGTTTCTGATTCTTGTAAATACGTTTACCGGACTTGCGGTGTCAAAAGAACTGGTTCCCAAATCAATCTGGACAGATTCACTTGAATTTATCGGTCACCCTTTTTCGGCTTTGATTATTGCCACACTGATTGCCACTTATTTTTTGTGTATTAAGCGGGGAATGGATAAACAAAAAATCCTCGAGCTAAGTACCAAAGCGCTCGGTCCGGCCGGAATTATCATTCTGATTACCGGCGCTGGCGGGGTTTTAAAACAGGTTTTGGTTGACAGCGGAATCGGACAAATTATGGCTGAATCGATGGCCAATTCGGCATTGCCACCCATTTTACTTGCGTGGCTGCTGGCAGCCGTTGTAAGGGTTACACAAGGATCAGCAACTGTGGCCATGATTACTGCCGCGGGAATTATTGCACCAGTAATCAGCGAGTTCGGATTAAATGATCCGCAACGGGCATTGGTAGTACTGGCCATTGCATCGGGCGCAACAATCCTTTCGCATGTAAACGACAGCGGTTTCTGGCTGGTGGGCAAATACCTGGGAATGAATGAAAAACAAACGCTTCAAAGCTGGACGGTAATGGAAACTATTATTGCAATTTGCGGATTAGTATTCACCTTATTAGCAAGTTTGTTTTTTTAATGGCCTAATCCCAAAGCACCATTTTTCGCGGATCAAAACGGAACGTATTTTTTCCACAAGCCGGGCATACGGCCATTTTTAACCGGTGAATATTGGTCAATTTCAACCGTGCCCGGCAATTGCTGCACCGAAACTCACTTTTGTGTAACACCTTTTTGTTATCGGTTACTGTAACACTCACTTTATCGTACAACAGCCGGCAATGGGGACATTTATAGGTTTTAAATCCAGCATCGATAAACAATGGGCTGTTTTGTTTTGCCAGGTGTTTTAGCAGGTTGTGGGTTTTGTGGTGAAACAGTACCTCCCTTTTTTGCAGGTAGGAATGCAGCGATTGCGGATGAATCAGAAACCCGTGGCCTTCGTTAAACTGATCTTCAAATCCACAGCGGTCGCAACGGTATGTATAGGCTTTTCCCATGCTAATTGAACATGGAATAAATGTACAAAAAAAACATTGACTGTCAATTTTTTGGTTGTATAGAGAATGAAAAATTTTCAACCGTGTTAACAAGGTGTGTTTTATGTTTTTTTTTTAAACGAATGCATTCCGAAACCTTTTCCCTCATTAACTGTATTAATTACAGACAATAAAAAATGAAAAAATGAAAGCACTTTTTTTATCTCTTTTGATGATTTTTTCGGTAGGGCTTTTTGCCCAAAATGGCTTAAACATTGGCGACAAAGTTCCCGGATTTGAAGCGCTTGCCGACGATGGCAGTACCTGGAATCTGAAAGACCACACCGGCGAAAAATACCTGGTGGTTTATTTTTATCCGGCAGCCATGACAGGCGGCTGCACCGCCCAGGCCTGCGCCTACCGCGATTTGAGCAGCGATCTGCAATCTGAAAATGCCATGGTTGTTGGCGTAAGCGGCGACAATGTAGAAGGGTTGAAGTTTTTCAAAAAAGCGCATGATTTGAATTTTACGCTGCTTTCAGACGAAACGGGAAAAATTGCTCAGCTATTTGGCGTTCCCACCCGCGATGGTGGCGTATTTAAAAGTGAGTTTGACGGACAGGCTTTTGAACTGGAAAGAAATATTACAACCAGTCGCTGGACGTTCATTCTCGACAAGGAAGGAAAAGTGGTGTATAAAAACGATGAGGTGAATGCACGGCAAGACACGAAAGAAGTGCTAAGTTTTTTAAAGAACACCAATTAATCGTCCAGCATTTTTCGCGGGAGTTCCTTTGAGGCTTTGGCTCCCATTTCTTTCAGTTTTTCAGTTGAGCGCACCAGGTTTCCGCGTCCTTCTGTAAGTTTACTCATGGCATCTCTGTAACTGTTTTGGGTAAGCCTCAGATTGTTGCCTATTTTTTCCATATCTGAAATAAAACCGACAAACTTGTCGTACAACGCGCCGCTTTGCCGTGCAATTTCCAAGGCATTTCGCGTCTGGTTTTCCTGTTGCCATATAGAAGAAATGGTGCGCAACGTAGCCAGCAATGTTGACGGACTGACAATGACCACTTTCTGGTCCCAGGCGTACGAGAACAATTCCTGATCTTCCTGAATGGCCAGGCTAAATGAAGATTCAATGGGAATAAACAGGAGCACAAAATCGGGCGAATTCAGCTTTTTGGCCGTTTGGTAGTGTTTTTCGCTCAACCCTTTGATGTGCGTTTTCAGACTAACCAGATGTTCTTTTACAAATTTTACCCGTTCTTCGTCAGTCAAGGCATTCACCGCCCTTTCATACGCAGTTAACGAAACCTTGGAGTCGATGATGATGTGTTTGTTGTCGGGAAGGTTAATCACCACATCGGGCTGAATACGTTTGCCGTCGTCGGAAAAATCGCTGAACTGTTTTTGATAACCTTGTTCTCCTTCATTTAAACCCGAGCGTTCCAGGATGCGTTCCAAAACCACCTCGCCCCAGTTGCCCTGTTTTTTCACATCGCCTTTCAGTGCTTTGGTCAGATTGCTGGCCTCTTCGCTGATGCGGTGGTTCAGATCGTAAAGTTTTTTCAGTTCGGCGCGCAAATCGGTTTGGTCTTTCAAGCCTTTCTGGTAAGTGTCCTCCACCTTTTTTTCGAACAGAAGAATTTTTTCCTTTAGCGGACTAAGCACTTCGCCCATATTTTTCTGGTTGGCCAGGGTAAATTCCTCGCTGTTTTTTTTCAGAATTTTTGCGGCAATGTTTTCAAACTCAGTGGTGAATTTCTTCTGAATTTCTTCCAGCTCAGCCTTTTGGGATTGCAGTTTTTCCTGCAAATTCAGGTATTCGGTTTTGGCTATTTCGAGACGGCCAACCAGATGAGTATTTTCTTCACGTTTCTTCTGCAATTCTTCTTTCCAGCCATCCACTTCCGATTTTAATGTGTTGTAACGGTCTTCCCAAACCATTGCTTTTTTTTCAGTTTCAAAGCGAAGGTTTTCTGTTTCCTTTTCTTTTTTCTGAAACTCATTCTTCAGCAGGGTAATTTTTTTCTGATTTTTCAGATTGAAAAAAAAGAGGGCAGCCAGTGTGGCACCAGCCATAAGACTTACAAGGATGATGAAGATTTCAATACTCATTTCAGAATAATTTTGAACCGTTATAAAAAACGGCTCAATTTAACCAAAACGAGTAAGTTTTTCCAGGCAAACCCCGGAAAAATATCAAAATTTATAAACGATGGAATTGATGTTCATCCCGGCGCCAACTGAACAAAGTACCACATAATCTCCCTCGTTTATTTCCTGACCGTCAATTTTATCTTTCAAAATTAAATCGAGCAGTGTTGGCACAGTGGCAGTTGATGAGTTTCCCAGGTAACGGATGCTCATGGGCATGATTCCCTCCGGGATTTCTTTTTCGTTATATAACCTGAAAACCCCGCTCAGGATGGCTTCATCCATTTTTTCGTTGGCCTGGTGAATCAGTACTTTTTTAATATCGCTCAAATGGAGGCCGGCTTTATCAATACTCTCCTTAACAACACCCGGAACATTTTTAATGGCGTAAATGTAAAGTTTGTGTCCCACCATTTTAACCCAGAGTTCGTTGCCTGCCAAGTTTGGATTATTTGAACCGCCAAGTGTGAGCAGGTTTGCATAAGTAACGGAATCTGAACGACTTGCATGGGAAATAATTCCTGTTGGTTCATCACTTTCCACGGCTTCAACGATAGTAGCTCCTGCACCATCGGCATAAATCATGGAATCGCGGTCGTGCGGATCGGAGATGCGCGAAAGCACATCGGCGCCCACAACCACACCACGTTTCATAAAACCGCTTTTTATAAATGCATCGGCTACAATCATAGCCTGCGTCCAGCCCGGGCATCCCGAAATTACATCATGGCAAATGCACGAAGGATTTTTAATGTTCAGTTTCATTTTTACCTTATTGGCCAGTCCGGGTAAAATGTCAGTGCGCACATTACCTTCTTCAATGTCGCCAAAGTTATGGGCAACAATAATAAAATCGAGACTTTCCTTTGATATTTCGGCTGATTTACAGGCTTCTTTAACAGCCACTACGGCCAAATCTGAAGTAACCTGGTCTTCTGCAACATATCGCCTTTCTTCAATATTTGTAATCTCGTAAAATTTCTGAATGATTTCTTCATTCGATTTATCGAAAGGCTCTTTTGTGCCTGCATCGTAAAACTCGTAATTCAGAAAGTGATTGTTTTTCACCACTTTGGGCGGAAGATAACTTCCTGTTCCAATAATGCGTGTATAAATTTCTTTTGCCATATCTTTTCAACTTCTCAACTAACCGCTATCCATTAAATTTGTTCAACTCAAAATTTTCGCCATCAAATACACCATAAGAAAAATTTTTAATCCAGTCTCCCAAAAGGATAAACCGTGCATTTTGATTCATTTTAACATTGGCCATTTGATGACGGTGGCCAAAGATAAAATAATCTATCCACTCCTTCTCCAAATAATTTTCTGCAAATTTATACATACATTCATTCTTAACCTTAAATTCTTCTTCCCTGTTTAATTTTGACAAACGACTTGATTTTGACCATTGATGAGCCATGTGAAAGGCAAAATTGGGATGAATGCGGGCAAACCACCATTGTAACCTCTTGCTGGTAAATATTTTTTTCAGAAAAATGTAGCCTTTATCGTCAGGGTCAAGGCCATCACCATGTGCCAAATAAAATTTTTTCCCCAGTATTTCAGTAATGAATTCGTTGGGGTGAAGGGTTAGTCCGATTTCGTTGGGAAGGTAGTCGAAAACCCAGACATCGTGATTTCCGGTAAAAAAATGAATAGAAACCCCTTTGTCGGATAAATCAGCCAGCCGGCCAAGAATGCGTGTAAAACCGCGCGGAACAACTTTCCGGTATTCAAACCAGAAATCGAAAATATCGCCCAACATGTAAAGTTCAGTTACGTCATCGCGTATGAAATCGAGCCAGCGGGCAAACAGAAGTTCGCGTTCACGGTTGTTGGCAAGGGCCGGTGCACCAAGGTGAACATCCGAAATAAAATATATTTTCTTTTTTTCTGTCAAGCTTTTTCAATTATTCAATGTCTTAATTCAGAAGTTGAGCCAAAGCCCTGTCAAGAGCGGGGCCTTTCAGGTTCTGAGCAATGATTTCTCCATCCTCATTCAGCAGGTAATTATAGGGTATTGTTTGAATATTGTATGCCCTTGCAGCCTGGTTGCTTCCTTCCATATCACCCACATTTATCCAGGATAACCGATCATGATCGATGGCGTCAACCCACTCAACGCGGTTATCATCAACACTTACCTGATAAATTTCAAATCCTTTGTTTTTGTATTTCCGGTAAGCTTCAACCAGGGCTTCATTTAAAATACGTGAATTACGGTCGAACGCCGACCAGAACTGGAGTAAAACAATTTTGCCCCGTAAAGATGAAAGCGCAATTTCCAGTCCATCAGGATTAGGCAAAACAATTTCAGGACTGTTTTCGCCCTGTTCCTGAATCATTTGCCGAAGTTTCGCATTTTGCTCTTCCTGCAGCAATTGTACTGTATTCTGGTACAAAGCCTTTACATGCCCCGAATTGGGATAAATGGTATTCAATGCCGAAGCGGCAACCCGCATGGTGTGCAAGTCTTTTATAATATACTCCTGATCGTCGAACTTTTGATATAACGCCAATACACTGGCCATTGAAAAAGGATTGTTCATAACGAACTTTGTGGAAAAGTCGGTTTGTGCCTGTCTTATGGAATCATAGGCAGAATCCCATTCAACCCTCATCTGCTGATAATCCGGATTTCCGCGGTATAAATTATTTAAGGATTGTATTGAATCCAGGTTTCGGCGGGTTTCCAAAAGCTGATCGTTCAGATTTTTTACAAGAAGCGAGCCCATTGAACCTTCAACCCGGTAACTCCGTTCGAAATTGGCCGCATCAGCCTCAACCACAACTTGTTCTAACGAATCAATAAGCAGAGTAACAAATTTATTATCGGAAAATTTTAACAAATAATAGGTTGGAATACGGGCTTCTCCGGTAAATTCAAATTCACCTTTTTTATTAACTTTTACTGAATCAACCGGTTTTGTCGATGCTACCTGCAGTTCTTCAAGATACAAAGTCTGTCCTTCGGCGTGGGTAATTTTTCCACTCACCGAAAATTTTCCTTCGTTTTTACTGCAACTGGTTGCTAAAAAGCCCGCAATAACTCCTGCTATAATTAATTTACTGAAGTTCATCGTATTTTTTTAATTAAAGGCCGTAAAATTAACAATTTCCACTGTTTGAAAAATAGCATTAGAGGAAAATAACAATATTTAAAGAATAGCGTGCCGCGCAAAATTTTCCGGGATGAGTTACCAGATAATTCAGGAAAAAACTTTATGTTCGTTGCCCATCAATATATTACTGTGAAAATACATACCAACATAAACAGTTTTAAAGCACATAAACCTGTGGTAACCATTGGTACATTCGATGGATTGCACCTGGGGCATCAGAAAGTGCTCAATCGTTTGATTGACTTTGCCCGGAGCCACGGAGGGGAGTCGGTGGTATTTACATTTTACCCGCACCCCAGGCTGGTTATTGCCCCGCAGGAAACAAGCCTCAGATTGCTTACCACACTGGAAGAAAAGAAGGAGCTTTTTGCCCGGTCAGGAATTGATCACCTTATTATTTTCCCATTTACCAAAGAATTTTCACAACTCACTTATTCAGAGTTTGTAGAACAAATTCTGGTGAAAAAGATGCAGACACATTGCCTCGTTGTTGGTTACGACCACCGGTTTGGTAAAAACCGCGAAGGCGGATTCGAATACTTGCAAAACTGCGCTGATAAATTCGGTTTCGAAATTGAAAAACTTGAAGTTTTACTGGTTGACGAGGCGCATGTTAGTTCAACCCATATTCGCAGCGCATTGGAAGAAGGTGATATTTTTCAGGCCAATAAATTTCTGGGTTACCGGTTTACCCTGCACGGGACTGTTGTAGAAGGCGAACGTGTAGGGCGAAAACTGGGATTTCCAACTGCCAACATTGAAGCTTCCGATCCGCATAAACTCATTCCCGGATATGGGGTTTATGCTGTGGAAGTGATGCTCTCCGGTAAAAAATACGGTGGCATGCTGAATATCGGTTCCCGACCCACCTTCAATAAAAATGCCGATAACCGAAGCATCGAGGTGCATATTTTTGATTTTGCAGGAGACATTTACAATAAGGAAATTACGCTGGTTTTTGCCGGAAAAATCAGGAACGAACAAAAATTCAGCGGCATTGAAGCGCTGACGGAACAGTTGAAAAAAGATAAAATGGCGGCGCTGAAGATTTTGGAGGGGAATTTATAGCGTTATTAGCAGAAAGTTTCAATTCCATTTGACTGATTTTTCATTCTCATTAAAAACAAAAAGACCTCCTTTCGATTGTGAAACAAACAGCTGACAAAAAATAGATGCGATTAAATTCAAGATGCGAAAAAACCAAGTCACCTGTTTTTCAAAAAGTTGCTTGATTCTTTTGTCTTCTCTACAAGATCTATTTGATTTCGAGTTGTGTTCCTGCTGTCATACTAAAATTTTTCTCAATTTTTACACCCATTTCTGAATTGACAGTGAGTTTTGCATTATTTTGTACACTCACATTTTCCAGTGTAACAAAGCATCCCTGTTGTGTTGTATTGGAAGTATAGGTTTTATTCAAAAGATACAATCCTGTACATTCTTCCACACTTACAGGTAGTTTTGTAGTTTTAAAATCGCCATCACTAATATCTACAGTTACGATAACCTCTCCGGAGATATTACTGAGAGGATCGATTAACCAGTTGTAAGAGGGCAGCAAAGGCTCTGTTGCAGCGCCCCAAAGGTTGCTTGCATTGTAGTCGCTCGCCAGAGTATATGTTCCTCCGCTATGGTACAAGATAATTTCCCAGCTCCAGTTAACAGGATAGGTAGTGCCGTCGCCTGTGATAAAAGTTGCCTGGTAGGATACACTTTCTCCGGTTTTGAATTCGTTTGTTGCGCTTACAATTTCAACTTTGTCATTTATTCCAGTTGCCAGCGCAGGAGCCACACTGATTACAGTTTTACTTACCTGTTCTGATTCATACAAAGAATAATCATGAAAATCATAGTAGTTATCAAAATTTGTTATAGTTCCACACATATCGCCAAGTTCTAGTGTTGGGGGGGCATCGCCTGGTCGAATAGAATAAGAAATTGTCGCAAGTTTATCGCACATATCCGTCCCGTGATGATGCCTCACAAAATGCGTTGGCATAAAATTTAATGTGCGCTGGGGTTCGGCTATCACCCAACCTTTATCTGGATATTCAACTTCATATACTGCATGAGGTCCCGAGGAACCCCCCATTGGGAAAGAAGAAGGAGTAAAACCAGGTACCGGTAAATTATATTCATGGTATAATTTAGCACCGGAAACATATCTTGCAGGAATATCCTCACTTCGCATTAAGGCAATGGCTAAATTTGTATATCCTGCACAATTTCCTGTTTTCCTGTTAAAAACACTTAATGCATCCATGTCTTCGTTGTCGTTTGTAGTTTTAACATACTTTAGAGAGCCTATTACCCAACGTCCTATTTTTTCAACTGCCTCCTGCATTGTTGTACACCCATTGGTTAATGATGCCGCTTTACTTGCAATTCCAGGATTATTAGACTGAATATTGGCTGTGGGCATGGTGTATTCTGAACTAATATTAGTAGGGAACGGAGCATTTGATGTAAAACCCGAAGTTAAAATTACTTCTGTTTCTGCTGAATAATCTTGCTGAATTATAAAGTCAGAAGTTTGGTTTGATATTAACGAAAGTTTAGTATAAACATTACCGTATGCATCGTAATTTATCGTTTCATTAAAATTACTGCTCGATGAATAAATATTAATATTGGTTACATGTTGAAGATTTTGACCGGACGAACAATATGTTTTAGGATGATATACAACAATATCGCACAAAGTAAGTTCTGTCCCTGATGGTAGAATAAAGTCAGCAATATCAGACAAACCGTTGATATCTGCTTCTGCACTTCCGTAATATTGAAATTCAAAGCTTTGATATTGTGACAATCCTTTTAGGCTTATTAATACTAAAATTATTAGCAAAATATGTATTTTTTTCATTTCTAATAGTTTAAAACATTTTTATAATTGACAGTATATTTCCTGTGTCATTTGTAATTGTAGTATAAATACTTTTATGAGAACGTACATCTACAGTGATGTTAAATCTCTTTTCTTTATTTAATTGCAATGGTTGCTTATTTTTATTTATTTTATTACTTATGGAATTTTTGTAATTATCAGTTCGTACATAAAATATGTTATCTATCCTACTAGTTCCTCCATATGTTAGATCGTTTCTAATGTAACCAGTTCCAATAACCGCTTCACCATTCACTTTGTCAATTTCAATAAAATTTTGTGAGATTATTGCATCTACTAACACTCCATCGTTTACCTCTTTAAAATTAAAAGTAACTTTATTGTACAAAGAATCTGACAACAAATTATAAAAGTCAGGATGATTCTTTTTGATGTTTAACTCATTCAATTCTTCCGGATTTTTAACCTTTATTTGAAAATACCCGAAATTGAAATCATAGAAACCATGGCTTACAAGGAAATGCCTTAATGAATCTTTAGTTAGCCCAGCAGGATTAATGCTTTTTTCTTCTTTAAAATCATAAAACAAATTTTCTTTAAAAATAATTTCCCGGTTTTTATTTTCTTGTTTTATGAAAGACAACTTATTGATTATTTCCTGTTCAGAAATGCCCTTTTCCTGGGCATGTCCCGCAACTGCAAATGCACTGAAAATAAATATAGTTAGAAACTTCATGATATAAGATTTTATTTCGTTAATATCATTCTTTTTGTATCAATTTCCCTGCCATTTACCACAAGGGAATAAAGGTACATACCGGGATTAAACCGGTTCCCGTTAATTCGAACCAACTGGTCTCCAGTGCCTTTAATTCGGTATTCTTCCAGTTGAAGCCCCTGCATATTAAAAATATACAAGGCTGAAGATACCGCGCCTTCCGGTAAATAGCATTTAATTTCGGTTTGTTCCCTGAACGGGTTAGGAGTATTTTGGTAAAGAACTGCTTCGTTGCCGGCCAGTTTGGTATCTGTGCCGGTAGCAAGCGAAGCGCTTTTAAGGGTATTATTGCAACAATTTTCTTCCACTGTTTCGATTCTGGCAACAAGATCGTCAATAATACCTTGCTGTTTCTTCATTGCTTCCAATAATACCGGGATTACTGAAATGTAATCAATTGACAGATAACCAAGGGAATCCTCGTAAACCAATTCAGGATAAATCTTCTGAAAATCTTGTGCAATAAAACCAAAATTTTTATTAAAAGATGATTGGTTATTGTACTTCTGAGATATTGTGTCATTAGAAGAGAAGTTATAGGAAACTCCTTGTATTTGTTTTATCTTGTTAATCGGGTTTTCCAAATTCTGGATATTTGTTTTAAATCTTATATCCGATGGATAGATTGTAGTCTGTGCCCGAATAGTACCGCTTACATCGAGTGCATACTGTGGCTCTCTGCCAAGTCCTACACATCCGGTATATTGTCTAAGCTTAATCCAATCCGTCATCCCGGCGGTTCCAATTGTTACTCCATATCCAAACACACTTTTAATATAATGGTCTGTGGCACCTAAATACAAAACAGCATCATTCCCTTGCGAAAAAGTGCCATGTTTGATCGTTGTGTTACCGTTACTGTCAACTTTTATTTGCGAGAAAGCGGTAAACGACAGGATTAAAAATCCCAAAACGGAAATAAATGTAATTTTTTTCATGCTTTTTGGTTTTTTATGTGCCGCATAACTGGCGTTACACGGTACGTTATTATAATTTTTTCACCATAAAAATATTACTTTCAACTTTAAAAATCAATGGTAAAATGCTGATTTGTAACGAATAATTTCCTATTAGTCAAGTTTACTATCCCATTGGATTGAAATAATTTACCATTGGTAAAATTTATCTGATAACCGACTTTATTTTGAAAGAAATTTATTCATTGTTTGTTCGAAGTAATGTTTCCTGTTTCTGGCAATCGGGACCAAAGTTTCGTTACACATTAAAACAAACAGTCAATTGTTAGGTTTTTTTATTTGTTTAACTACAAAATTTAAATTTATCAGAAAAGAATAATGAACCCGGACAAAATAAAGTTGGTTTAACAGCTTACTTATTTCTAACAATGGTTTCGAACAAACTAATTCTTCGTTGTTTAAAAGGAAAATTGTACAATAAGCACGTTCAGCTCTGCAATATATAATTTCCTCAATATTAATGTAATGAATAATGCCTGCCTGTTTGATTTGAAGTTTCATGGGTTGTAGCTTTTTCGTTCAAGGTTGATTTAATTTTGGTTTTAACAGGTTAAAAATAAATTTATTGAGGCTAAAAAGCAAATTTATTTTTTCACCAGCTCCGTTGAAACCGGCAGGTGATCGGAATGGAGAAAATCATGTACCTGAAAATTGTACGAATCAAAAACAGGGCTGTGAAAAATATAGTCGATGCGCAAAGCGGGCAATTTATGTACATAAGTTCGCCCTATACCTTTTCCCGAACCAACAAATGCATCTTTTAAACCATAACGCAACTGCTGGTAGGCAAACGAGGTGGGAGTTTCGTTCAAATC
>JAHYIT010000286.1 GCA_019429205.1 Mariniphaga sp.
ATACGGTGGCCAAGCATGCGGATAGTCCAGAAAAGAAACATTACAGTAAGACCACCCGCCACGGCGGACATTGCATTGATCCAGTATGCCACGCGCGTTACATCGCCCAGGGCCAGCAAAGAAAACATGCGGGCCATCATCTGGTAAAGGGGTGCCCCCGGAGGGTGTGCCACCTGAAGCTTGAAAGATGTGGCCAGTCGCTCCCCCGCATCCCAGAAACTGGCGGTGGGTTCAATGGTCATCATGAATACTGCAGTGGCCGTTAAAAACATCAGCCACCCGATAATGTTGTTGATCGGTTTATATGATTTCAGTTCCATGGAAAAAAAGGATTGGTGATCATTGGAAAAAATGTTTCTTCTTGTATGGTAAATATTCGCCTGCGAAGTTAAAAAGAAAAACAGCAAGTAAACAGGTTTTTTACATGTTCAGGTTAAGATTGAGATTTAGGTTAAGGCTTAGTGTTTGTAAAATCCCAAAAGCATGAGCAATTCAGGATTGAGATTTAGAAAGCCCGATTCCAAAAACAGGCTCTGCTTTGTGTTAAACAAACTTAAATGGACCGCACAAAGATTTTTTCACTTTTTTTTTGTCTGAAATATTTTTTTGTCTACTTTTGCATTCCGTTACGGAAAACATTGACCGATGGTGTAACGGTAGCACTACAGTTTTTGGAGCTGTCTGTCCAGGTTCGAATCCTGGTCGGTCAACGTAAAAAGAAGCCCCCGGATATGATTCGGGGGTTTTTTTTTCAAGGAATTTCAAAAGAATACTTCTCAATTGCTAAAACTAAATTATAAAGCCAAAAAACAATTAGCTGGTTTAAGGGGTTTTAAGTTAAATCCAATCATAAAAAACTTTCAATGAACAACACCAAAGAGAATGCATGGAATTTTGCCAGTCTTTTCCTTTTCTTTGCACTGGCAGCCGTTACAGGCTATTTTATGAAAGCCGGCAATATTGACATCAGAGAAATCAGCACTACCGACCTGATCATCCTTGCCCTTGCCATATACAGGGTTACCCGCGTTGTGGTATTTGAAAAAATATTCAAGTATTTCAGAGATTTTGTAAAAGCCAATAACAGGGTATACTTCATGCGCACACTCAGTTTTATCATTACCTGCCCCTGGTGCGCCGGAGTATGGATTGCCCTTGTAATGGTGATTTTCTTTTACTTTATCCCCTTCGGTGTTTTGCTTGTTTATATAATGGCCCTGTCAGGTGTAGCATCTTTCCTTGTAATGGTATCCAATTACCTGGGTTTAGGTGTTTATGAGAAGGAGAAAAATAGGGACAAAAAAACTGAACCACCGGCACAAAATAAAAAAGAAATTTAAAAATTAAGGAAGCATATCACCCTGGCCGGAATCGAATAATATTCATCCCCAAAAAATCCTTTGCTGCAACCCCTGAATTAAAAAAAATGTTTAGGTTTGGGGTTGGATAGATTAAAAACAATCAAAGGCTTGAAAAATATTCTAAACTGGATTGCTGAACACGACGAGAAACTCCTTTTCATTGCGCTTTACATCATTATTTCGCTGGTGCTGAGCATTGCCGTGAGCCTGTTCTGGCTTCTGTTTGCGGTGCTGCTTCATTTAGGGCTGGAGCTCATCAGACAAAGTCGTGTAAAAACCGGCAAAAAAACCATTCTGCTTGAAAGTCTGTGGGAAACAAAATCCGACTTTGCCCTGGTGGCCTTTGCCCTGTGGCTGGTGGTTTACCTTGATTTTATTTTCGGAGTGGCCGGACTGGGAGCAGCCGCGCGCGCCGGTGTACAGGGCTCCTCCCGACTGGGTAGGATTGGTGCACGACTTACCAACTTAGTTACACGCTTCGCCGCATGGCAAAGGGTAGTACGGTCTGTTTTGCTGGCGCTTGATGATCTGCTCATCCTTACCCGCATCATCCACAACAGCCGCCGGGCAAAGATCATGAAAAAGAATAAAGAAAACAACGAATCAGAAAACACCCCGGCCCCCATTGCTACCATCGAATCAAAGCCCGATCCCTACCGATCCTCCTGGTCACAAAAATGGTCATCCGGCGATTACTTCGGACTGGGTATGCTGATCCTATTCCTGCTACTCGTGCTAACCGCGCCATGGATCACCGGGCATACCTATGCTGAAATAAAGGGGATTATTGCGGTGGAGTTTAAGCCGTTTCCGTAGGGTTTGGTGGAATTATCCAAAACCACAGGGGATCCACAAATTCTTCTAAAAAGAATCTTCCTTCAATTTAACAATAACCTCCGTTACCGCACCATTCAAAATACCGGTCTTCTGATCGGATATCATAT
>JAHYIT010000094.1 GCA_019429205.1 Mariniphaga sp.
TGCAATGTGCGGTTCAAAAATCCACATGGTGCGCATATCGCCGTCAATTGCGGGTGTTCCCTGACCGGTGTTCCCGTATTCTTCCTTTTTCATCCATTTCCATGCCTCGTCCTGCTGGTAATGGTTGTAAACGCGGTGGTAAAAATTCCGGGCCAGTCCGCCAATGGTTTCCTTTTTTCCAGTGTCGGTCCAGCCGAGCCCGCCTGCAGTGAGCCCGCCCAAATGAATATCGGGTGAAACCATAATCACCGATTTTCCCGACTGTGCCACCTCAACGGCGGCAATTACAGCGGCAGAAGTTCCCCCGTAAATAATAACATCGGCTTCATACACATTGGGCTGTGGTTTTTTACATCCGGTAAACGCAACTGCAAGCAGCAGAATAGTTAAAATTCCGGTTGTTACATTTCGATTAAACAGTTTTGCTTTCATTTTGAATAATTTGATTTGTTGAAAATATACTCTGATTTTTAAGTGTTATCGACTGATTTTCCTATCATTTCTAAAATAAAAAATAAAAAGGATTAGTGAGAGGATTGTAATTCCAATCCCCACCAAATAAGAGATTTCTTTCGAAAGATGAAATCCCTCGGGTGCGAGGAACAGATAAGTGGAAACAACCGCAGTCATAAACAAGGCTGGTATTAAGGTAATCCAGAAGTTCTTTTTGAATTTAACAAGATAAACGGTGATGGTCCAAAGCACAACAGTTGCCAGCGTTTGGTTCGACCACGCAAAATAACGCCAGATAACATCAAAATTGATTTGTGTGAGAAAGAATCCAACAGCAAAAAGAGGTATACTAATAACCAGCCTGTTCTTTATTGGGCCCTGCCTGAGATTCAGAAAGTCAGCAACAATAAGCCGGGCACTTCGGAAAGCGGTATCGCCGGAAGTGATGGGAGCTGCCACCACACCCAAAATGGCCAGAAATGCCCCGAATTTACCAAGCAATACATTGGCTGTTTCGTTTACCACCCAGGCAGCATTTCCCTGGTGTTCCACCATAATTTCGTTCAATTCGCGTATTCCGCCAAAGAAACTCATGCTGATGGTGGCCCAAATCATAGCAACCACAGCCTCGGTAATCATGGCACCATAAAATACACGGCGCCCCAGTTTTTCGTTTTTCATACAGCGTGCCATCAGCGGCGACTGCGTGGCATGAAATCCTGAAATGGCACCGCAGGCAATGGTAATAAACAGCATGGGAAAAATGGGGAAATCACCGGCCTGGGTGTGAAAGTTTTTAAAATTATCTGCTGAAAGTTCGGGAATGTGGTACCCCTGCGAAAATAGAGCGATAATCAAGCTTACGGCCATAAACAGCAAGGCAAATCCGAAAATGGGATAAACACGGCCTATCACCTTATTAATGGGTAGCAGAGTTGAAAGAATATAATAACCAAAAACCACCCACACCCAAAACGTCATTGTGGCATAATCGGGAGTAAGGCCGGCCAGGATTTTTGCCGGGCCGAGAATAAACACGGCACCTACAATCACCATTAGAAATACGGTAAAAGCCCGCATGATTTGCTTGGTTGTAAGGCCCAGATAAATCCCAACAATTTCTGTGATGCTCAGTCCTTTGTGTTTAATGGAAAGCATTCCGGAAAAATAGTCGTGAACAGCGCCGGCAAAAACAGAACCCAGGATAATCCAGATGTATGCCACCGGCCCCCACATGGCACCGGCCACAGCGCCAAAAATGGGCCCCAATCCGGCAATGTTCAGAAACTGAATCAGAAAAACACGCCACCAGGGCATAGGAATGTAGTCAACCCCATCGGTCATGGTCACTGCTGGAGTTGGCCGGTTGCCATCGGCACCAAATACCCGCTCGATGTATTTGGAATAAACAAAATACCCAATTATTAAAATTAATAGTGAAACACCTAAACTAATCATCGCAATGTGTTATTTCCATTCACCTATCTTAACTTCTTCACGGTTTGATTAAAATATTCCGCTGACTCAATTACCTCCGGCATATTATTATCCCAATTGTATTCATATTCAATAGTAAAAACCCCTTTAAAATTCTGACTTTTTAGTTCTTTGAGAACAGCCTCCACTCCAACTACACCTGTTCCCCAAACAACATCATGTGCTTCTCGGCTTTTTTCATTTAAGTCTTTAAAGTGTAAACTGATTATTTTCCCCTGAAGCTTTTTGAGACATTCAACGGGTTCCAAACCTGAACGAATCCAATGACCAACATCTGCACATGCACCCAATCGATCACTTTTTCCATTCAATGCATTTAACACGGAGTCAGGATGAAAATAACTGGATGGGGATGGGTGATTATGGATGGCGATATTTATTCCATATTCATTTGCCATCTGGTCAATCAGGTTTAAATGTTCGGACAGTGGTTCAGCTGTTATTGTTTCAATTCCCATGGCAGAAGCAAATTCAAAAACCTGCTTCCATTCTTCTGCCGATTTACATTTTACAACACCATAATTTATAAGTTTAAGTCCCCGGGAATCCAGCATTTCTTTCATTTTATCCCGTTTTGAACCATCCATACTGAAATGGGTTTTCCCTTCAATGCCAGCTCCGAAATCCTGGCCGGGATAAGCTTCTACGTACTTAAAACCACCAGCCTGTATTTTATCCAGCGCTTCTTCAAATGTGAAACGATTCAATGTGTAGGTTTGTACCGCAAGTTTCCAATCTGAAGATTCATTTATATCATCGCTCTTAAAATCTCTAAAATTATTGCTTTTCAGAAACGCATGATTTGGTTCTGAATAAGAGCTAATTAATAAAACTAGCGATAACGAAAAAAATAAATTAAATAAAGTTTTCATAACTAAATAATTAAGTGACTAATACAAATTGTTTTTTACTTTTATAATTGATTAAAAAATATTGCTTTCATGCTATTTATTATTCTTGTGATAACGGCAAATTAATTCATTCAAAAATCCTTGTGGTGAAGTATGAACACCATTCCGGGCTCTACTGTAACCCAGATTCGGTTCTCGAATTATCGCTATTTTTTTACAGGTGTACATACTAAATACGCAAGAATATTTTTTTCCTGTACATGTAATACAGCAAGAGCCAAACCAGTGCCACGCTACCCATGAGGATTAAAATATCGCCCATATCGCCCATAGGTTTGGCCAGCCATCCCAGAAAAAATACGGATATTGTTTTTACATCTACAATGCGCCAAAGCAGGTATACAAAAATGGAGTTCATGCCAATAATACGAAAATAAAAAGCCCACTTTTTAAACCCCCAGTAATCGATAATCAAATAAAAAAATGTTAAAAGTAAAAAACTAATACCACCCGTAAGCAGATTGAAAGGAACAGTCCAGCATCTTTTTATGATAGGGTAAAATGTGGACAATACCAGCGCCAAAATAACAAATCCCACACCGGTTGCTGCAAGGTACCCCATCTTTTGCCAATCCGAGCTTTTTTTATTTCGCAAAACATTTCCGGCAATGGCCCCCATTAAAGTAACAGAAATGGCAGAAATACTGCATAAAATTCCTTCCGGGTCGAAACTATCTCTTAAAAGTTTCCCCGGAAGTAAATGCCGGTCTATATATCCATTAATACAACCTTCGGGCGTAAGTACTCCCGCACCAAAACCAGGCACCGGAACAAGTAGTTGAATAATTCCAATTCCGGCCAAAATGCTTGCCAGCCAAATGATGTGGCTTCGAAAAGATTTAAAATAAATGACAATTACCGCAGCGAAAAAGTAACCTACACCAATTTGTCCCAGTACACTAGCAATTCGCCCCTGAATGTATGGATTACTAAACGTGCCATTGTATAAAACACCCAACAGAATTAAAATAATTAAGCGCTTAAATGACTTTTTTAAAAGTTTATTTTTCGGAACATTATTTTCAATTTTCGACTTTATGGAAAATGGAATGGCCACTCCCGAAATAAACATAAACAAAGGAAAGATTAAATCATTAAAATGAAATCCTTCCCATTCAACATGGTACATCTGATTACCGAGACAACTGTTCCCGGCCAATGCCGCAACCAAGGCAGTGCCGCCAGTGATTAAAAACATGTCAAAACCACGAAGCGCATCTAACGAATATAGCCGTTTTTGAGGTTCGGTGTGTAACGATTTTATGGTCATTTTGAAATCCTTTTTTTGATTGATTTTAATATACTGCTTTGGTGCTATTCATTATTTTTAAGATAACTGCAAATTAATTCATTTAAATATGCAGGGTAAGTTTCTCCTGACACTGTTCCTTCGCCTGCCACATGTGCCCCAAAAGTGATTGAATCTCCCAGGCATACAATTTTTTTGTGTCTTTTAATTCTTCCGTCAGTCACAAGTGCATTAAAGATTTCCTGAGCAATTAATTGATACCCCACAGGAGTAGGATGCACTCCGTCGGGGGAACCACTATTGAAGACATTTCGTATTACCTTGTCTTGGTTATGAATGGGAATTCCCATTTCACTAAAACGAGTAAAAATATCCACAAATGACAAATCCTTTTCAAGCGCTTTCTCTTTCAATATTTTACTGATTTTTTCAAGTTTTTTATTAGGTAATTCAATAATAAAGGCGAAACATACTACAAACAAAATGAATGAATGCATATAAACCCGCTATTTCAATTGGTTAGTACTTATTATTTGGCCATACTCTTCCAATTTTTCTTTCAGACTTTTATATGAAACTTCCTGAACTGGTATTCCTCTGTCTAACGCTAAACATGCCGCAATAGAAGCTGATTGGCCCATCACCATATATTGGGGCTCCATTCGAATAGAACCATACGCTACATGGGTTGCAGATAAACAAACCGGCACCAATAGATTTGCACACTCCTCTTTCTTTGGTCGTATAGACTGGTAACTAATGGGATAAATTCCTCCACCCGGAGTATAAAAACCACCTTCCAACCAAACCCGATTTTTATCATCAACATAGCGGGTGACTACATGAGAATCCATAGCATATGTTCCAAGAGCTATTGATTCGGGAGCAATTTTTTTCCCCATAGCATTGTGTTCGGTCATAACATAATCGCTGATCATACGCCTCGCTTCCCTAACATAAAGTTGTGGCGGAAAATTTTCAGTGTTAATGAATTCATCAAGCGGGAGCCCGTATTGTCTCATTATCATTCGAATATGTACCGGAACCCTGGGATCATACTGAAGAAACCAGACTTTCCCTAAGGCAAAATCTTTTTGAAGTTGGGCAATGCTGTCCCTAACATCATAATTTCCTTCCGGCCAACGATAGTTAATCCCAATAAAATTGCAATGATTGATGTCCGTCTTTTTATTGGGTAACGGAGTTACAGTAATAACCCTTAATAAATCGATACAAGGATTATTTTTAAATACACGTGCATAGTGTTCGAACCACAATGGATTATAATTGGCAGGCTTTTCAATCGGTTTGAAATTTCGCGGATTATTCGATAAAGTAAATCTATAGGTATATGCTTGTATTTTGTTATCTGCAGATCCTTCCGGCCCAGGTGGTTCAGAATCAATAAAAGGTAATAAACCAGAGGTTGAATCTCCCTCAATAACAAAAGGATCAATAGACACTTCGCTATTTCCAGTATTGAAATCCATCCCCTGTAATCCTGTTTTCAAAATGCCGTTCCAGGTTTCATCATATTGACTATTTGATTCTCTTCCTACTGTGTAAGAAACACCAGCCTTGGCCATTAAATCACCTTCATAGGTTGCATCGATAAAAATTCCACCTGATATCCTCCGGCCACTCTCCATGATTATGGATTTGATTACATTTCCTTCTTTTATTGTTCCGCTATTTAAATCCAGCCTTTCATTATAAATGATTTTAGCACCTGATTCAAGCAACATGTCTTTAAAAATGTCTCTTGCCACATGAGGCTCAAAAACCCACATAATTTCCAGGTCATCATTTTTACCCCCCCAAACCCGCTTTATCTCATTGTTGCCGTAATACCTGTTATTTTCAACTTCAAAATAGCTTTCGCGGGTGGTGTAATTCCAGGCAGCAGGTATTGAATAATATTGGTAAACCCTGGAGTAAAACTCTTTTGCAAGGCCGCCAATTGCTTCTCTGATATTTAAATCCGTAGCCCCAAGCCCTGAACTCGTTAATCCTCCAATATGATCATTAATAGTGATTAGGGCTGTATTCTTTCCCATTTTGGCTGCTTGCACTGCTGCTGTTACTCCTGCGGACGAACCTCCATAAACGACAATATCATAATATTCATCTGCATTAATGTTTGAAAAAATGAATAAGAAAGGGAACAGGATTTTAACAAATAATTTTGATTTCATAATTTTGATTTTTTATTGTTTTAATCATTTTGCGATTACCTCAAGTATAATTGCACTTCTGGGGGGAATCTTTTCAGTCCTGTTAATTATTTGAGAGTTATAATTACCAATTATTTCCCCATCCATTGTCCTCATTATGTACTTAGCAGATACTTCTGTTTGATAATCGCTTACATCTAATTCATAACTCACTGTATGGGAAATTGAATCCATATTTGTAAAAACCAACCCCAAAGAACCATCTTCGCCCTTCCATGCCGAATGCATCACTGCAGGCATTTTCGTTGCTTCCTGACCAGCACGCCATTTAGCTGCCAGTATGGGAATGTCTCCTTCGAGAACTGGCGGCCGTACCATTTCACCATAGAAAAGGAATTTCTTCACTGATTCTTTTTTCAATGCCTGAGATAACACTTTTATATATTCAGCTTCAGGGCTGGGCAAATCCAAAACATTTGGATTAAACCAACCAAGTTGCTCGCCCCATATAAACATTTGTGCGTTTCGCATCATCAGGGGTAAACCCGTTGTATAGGCATCGCCGTCCCATTCTGTGTGCCATCTGCCGGTTGCCCTGCCGAATGTTAAAGCATATCCTGAATACACATAATGAAACATGGGTATAAGTTCTGGGGCAACAGAAACAGAATTGCAAGCTAAATTCCCATCTAAAAGATCAAGGTAAACTTCTGCATGACCTTCAGAGGTAAGAATTGTTTCCGGGTTAATTTTACGTGCATTTTCATGGCTCAGTTCAATCATTTTCCTGTAGCCTTTAACCCAGTAATTTCCCCCACCTAGCGTATGGCCATGTCCCGGATCAAAACAAAGTATGGGAAGCCATGAAGCTAATTGATCCATATAGACACCGTCAACATGAAATTCGGTAGCAAGCCTTGTAATGATTTCAGACTGTTTATTCTGCCATATCTTTGTAGTGGGGCACATTACCGCATGTTTGTACCCTTCCCACGCCTCGTGATAGATGGTATGATTGGTTAGTCGTGGCCCCCAGTTACGAACACTCAAACCATTGAGTACCTGATGCAGAACTTTGGTTGCTGCCGGATATGGATGTTCTTCCTGCCAGCTTTTCGAGTTCACTTCCCAAAGACGAGAGTTAATATATGGTGTTATTTTGATTCCTGCATTTTGTAATTTTATCCGTTCGTCATTGAAACCACTTTTAGCAGGGAAATAATCAGGATATTGAGAATCAAATTCAATTTCATGCCAGTTGTACCATTGATAGGCAATTGGCACATCCAAATATTTTGCAAGTGGAACCATCTTTTCGGTTGGATGGCCGGAAAACCACAGGACTGTATTCTTATACCACTGTGGAATATCATCACGTTCAGACAATTTGCCTTTTGAAGTCCAAAATTGGTTGACAGCCCAGTTACGGTATATTTTGGCCGCTGTTTTCCAATCTCCTTCATATACACCTATGACTGCTTCGTAAGGCATTTCATATCCATTTGCCGATAACCCCATGCCTTCCGGGTAATGTTTTATCTCATATTTCAAGCTTGCATCTTTTTGATCCAGGTCATAACGAAATTCCTTCTGATATGCTTCCGGGTCAAAAGTTCCCAAATAAAGGCCGTTACTACCATCACTTTTAAAAAATGTGTTAAATTGCATTTTTGCTCTGTGAGATGGATAAATCATCGAATTATAGGAAAACCATCCATCATCGAAGGGCATCCTTTCAACAGGATTTTTTATTAATTGACCAAGATAGCGGGGTAGTGCCAAATGCATATTATCATTTTTGGCGGCTTTCAACCCTCTGACTGCAGGGTAAATAACATCCCATACCCCAAAACCTTTTCCACGTTGCCCAAATTCTTTACTGTTATTGTTTACCTTTATTTTCCAATATGACATCCCGGATTCATCCACACTGACTGAAGCCATCACATCCATGGCATCTTCTTCCCCACCAATTTCAATTCCGTTCCAGTATAGATGCAAGGTAATGCCATTACCATCAGGCAAATGTTCGATTTTGTAGGATTGATCGCAATTGACGGTATTATCAATGGTTATAAATTCATTATAGGCATCTTTTAGCTTGATTTTCCAGAGATTCTTGCTTTGTGCTTCTCCATTCAGAAAATTATAGCCTGTTTTTGTGTTAATTATGCCTGACAATCCGAAACCTGATTCAGCGGAAAGGAAGTTTAATTCAAGAGGTCCATTCTCAATTTTAATAGTGTTTGATTTTTCGATAACTCCATCACTGCCAGTCCCTCTGTAAGAAATAAGTTGCGAACTTAAAATCAGGATTAGAAAAATGAAGAATTTAAATTTTACTTCCATTGTTTATTTAATTAAAATTTTCTGTATTTAAAATTCAATAACTTATTGGCATCATCCTCAACAAAACTTGCTGAAGCAATATCCCAATGCAGCATTTTATTTGGAAATCGGTTACCAATAACTCCCAACAGAATAGATTCTGTTAAACGTGCAGCATACGAAAATGGGGCACTACATTCATCTTTCCCTAAACAGGCATCAACAAACTGATGATAATGATCCGCTTTGGGTATTTCAGGAAAATCAATCTCTTCGTATTTTCCGTTCACAATTAACTTCGGATAATCCCAGTGAGGTAAAAGTAAATTTCCCTTTTCTCCAACAAACATCGCTCCCTGCGATGGAAGATCTTCATTGTTTGGCAACTTCAAATCTTTATGCTTCTTAGGCGCTCCCGGACCATCGTACCAAACCCATTTCAGTGATTCAGTAGTATATTTTGTACCCGGAAATTCGTATTTCACCACATTATTTTCGGGGTGACCAAATCCGGTTGGTTTTCTACACTTTGTTTTTATCGTTTTTGGAACATCTAATTCAAGTGCAGTATAAGGAGTATCGAAAATATGAACTCCCATATCGCCAAGTGTTCCGCAACCATAATCCAGTAATTTTCGCCATGCCCCGGGGTGATAAATCTTTTCCTTGTATAGCCTTTCAGGCGATGTTCCCAGCCAAAGATTCCAGTCAAGAGTTTCCGGAATCGGATCACTTCCCAAAGGAGCGGGCCCGTCGTAACCCCAGTTTTTTGGAGACCAGGCCCTAACCGTATTTACTTTGCCAATAATTCCCGATTGAATTAAAAGTACGGCTTTAAGATACTCATCGCTCGAATGACACTGAATTCCCATTTGTGTAATCAGCTTATTATTTTCCGCAAACTTCCTCATGGTTCTTGCTTCCGACACGTGATGTGTCAATGGTTTCTGACAATATACTGGTTTCCCAATCGCCATTGCTGCCATCGATGCCGGAGCATGTGTATGATCTGGCGTAGATACAATCACTGCATCGATTTCGTTACCCATTTTATCGAAAAGGTTTCGATAATCAACAAAAGTTTTCGCTTTTGGGAATTCGTTGTGTGCAGTTGCCAGGCGAATTGAATCGACATCGCACAAAGCAGTAACCTCAACCATTGGATGCGAGGAAATTGATATTAAGTCTGAATGACCCATTCCGCCAACTCCAATGTGCGCAGTTCTTAACTTTCCATTTTTTGTAAGTGCCCAAACCGATGAAGGCAGTATTGTAATTGATGCAAATGCCGAAGCACTTTTCAGGAAATCTCTTCGTTTCATTTTTTATTGATTAAATCCCTAAGTATTATTTGGTCAATTATCACAATTCTTTTATTGAAATATTTCTAAACCAAAGATTACTTCCATGGCCCAAAAAACCAATATGCCCCTTTTTGTTCCCTAAACCAGGATGAGGTTTTCCATCAATGGTTTTTTGGTTTTTAATATATAATCCAATATCTCCATCTAAAATCACAGTGCCGTTAAGCGTAACTTTTATTTTTGTTCCATCGGCGATTACTTCCTGAGTATTCCATTCGCCAACAGGTTTCAGATATCCTCTTAAAGCCGGAAGAACGCCATATACAGAACCATGATACTGGTAGCAGTGCAAATCCTTGTACTTATCAGCAGTATTGTCGAGTATTTGTAATTCCATCCCAACGTATGCTGCATTTCCTTCGGTTGGGGTCCTGATTCCCAAACCATTGTTTGCCCCTTCTGTCAATTTAAACTCAAATCGCAAAATAAAATTTGCGTATTCTTTTTTTGTATATAAATTGCCTCCCTTGCCAACATTTTTAACAGCGATAGTTCCTTCTTCTATGGAATAACTTGTTTTATTTCCAGTCCATGCATCCAAATTACTTCCATCAAAAAGAACAGTAAAACCTTTCTCGGGTATAAAGTTTGAAATACTTTTTTTACTCTCCTGTGCATTTGAAAATTGAAAACAGACCAATAGCGTTAAAACAAAGCAAATGTTTTTTTTCATTGTATGTATCTTATTTGAATAATTTATACCGAATATTGTTCGGTCATAGAGCAAATACCATTCATCAACAAGTTGATGAACAGGATTCCGATAAAATTAGCATAACCACCCAGCCATAAATACTTTACATACTATATTCTTCGGACA
Source organism: Mariniphaga sp. (assembly GCA_019429205.1). Classification (GTDB taxonomy): domain Bacteria; phylum Bacteroidota; class Bacteroidia; order Bacteroidales; family Prolixibacteraceae; genus Mariniphaga. The sequence goes on from JAHYIT010000094.1 coordinate 10,797, forward strand.
TAAAAAGCTGCTTGATTTTTCTTTTTTGATTTCAACATCATTAATTCTGATAACAACACTTTTTAAATGAGAAGTTTTTAAAAATGAGATATAGGGGACACCATGAATCAGGCATCCCCTACATTTCTTAAAATTAATTAATACCCCGGATTTTGGTCTGTCTGCGTTAAAGCAGGATTATTGTTGATTTCATCCTGCGGAATAGGAAAGAATAGTCTCTCATCAATAAAATTTTTGCCAACTTTAGCAAAAGCTTCTTTAATAGTGCCTGTTCTTTTCAAATCATAAAAACGCTTTCTTTCAAGAATAAACTCATAGCCTCTCTCCTGCAAAACGACCTCGCGAAACTGATCTTTACTCATACCAGAGGAATAATCCACCGGCGATGAAACAGCAGGATCGTAACCATAAGCTCTTCTTCTCACCATGTTTAATCTTTCCAGTGCCAGTGCTGAAGGTGAACCTTCAGCCATGCATGAAGCCTCAGCATAGATCAATAAAGCTTCAGCATACCGATAAATTGGCAAGCTATACAAGGACAGTCCTTCTGGGCTTTTTATAAATTTTTTAAACAATATTGGAACAGTTGACGGTAGTAGTACCCATTCTCCTTTTGAATTTTGATACCTTCTGTAAAAATTGAAACTTTTACGTAAATCCAAATTGTTCCAGCTTTGTCCAATCCAGGAATTAGTATCCGGCAACCATGCATAGTAACCCGTACCTGGATTCCATGGCAAGGCATTTCCATAATGCATAAATATTGGAACTTGGGATGTTCTGGTTTCAGAATGATGAACCGACATGATATCTTCAGACGAAGTACTTCCAGCAAATATCTTATAAAAGTCATCCGGTACCTGGACATTAACCAACGAATATTCATCACTGTTAATTACATCATTGGCTTTCTGGGCTGCCTGTTCCCAATCACCTAATGTAAGATAGATATTGGCGAGTAGCATTTTTGCCGCCCATTTGTTAGCTTTCCCCGTGCTTGTTCCTACATTTGCAGGAAGGTTATTTTCCGCTGCTAAAGCATCCTCTAAAATTTGTTCATATACTTTATCAACAGGTACACGTGGAGCAGCCAGTGTGCTAAAGTCAGTACTTTCATTCAACCTCAGCGGAACTGGACCAAAAAGCCGCACAAGGTCAAAATAGGTCATTGCCCTCAAAAAATGAGCCTCTGCCATAATCCGATTTCTGGCAGCTTCAGAAATATTCTCAATATTGGGGACGTTATCCAACACTGAGTTTGTCCTGTTAATGAGTCTGTATCTGTAATTCCAGTTACTGGCTGCGTAATTTATACCGGTAGTGTTCAATAGCTGGTCAACATAAGATACTGCGGCCTGTCCGCCTCTACCGTTCAAATAGTCCCCGTGTAGCTCCTCCATTAAATAAATGTGAATATTAAAATAATCGGGGCTCAATGTACTATAAACACCATTTATAGCTCCTTGCGCGTCAGTTTCATTTTGGTAGTAATTCACACGTGAAATAAAATTTTTGGGAACTTCCTCCAAAATATTTTCACATGATGATAATAAAACTACAGTTAAAAATAACAGAATATAATTTTTCATAACTTTTCAATTTTAATCATTAAAAATTAAGTTTTACCCCAACTGAATATATTTTGCTGGATGGATAAGCAGATGCATCAACTCCCTGCGCTAATCGGGTTGCTATATTCTGTGAATCTGTTCCATAGGTATTTACATCAGGATCGATTCCCGGGTAATTTGTAATCGTAAAAAGGTTGGTTCCCGTCAAGTATACCTGGGCTCCGTTTAACCAATTCAAACCCATTCTTTTTGCAGGTAAATTATAGGCCAATCTCAATGATTTTAATCTCAGGTAACTACCATCTTTTATAAAACGATCGGAAATAAGAACCTGGGTTTGCGGAGATACTTTTGCATATTTTGCATTCGGATCAGGATTCTCTGCTGTCCAGTAATTACCATAAAGGTCTGCAAATTGGTTCGATCCTCTTTGAAATGAATTTAAATGTGTGCCTGCAGATGCCCAAACTAAATCATTTCCGTATACTCCTTCCATGAATATATTCAATTCAAAATTTTTCCAGGAGAAATTGGAATTAAAACCAAATATTAAATCAGGGTAAGGATTACCAATAATTGTTTTGTCCAGATCGGTTATTGCTCCATCATCATTCCGGTCAATATATTTATATAATCCTTGTTCATTTAGTCCGTCTTCGGTAAGTCCATAATATGCACCAAGTGGTTCTCCAACCCTTGCTATGCTTATATTTCTAAAAATCCCTATAAATCCTGCGTATATGTCCTTATCCCCGGCAAGTTCTACAACTTCATTATTATTCGTTGAAAAATGAGTGGAAATATCCCATTTGAATTCGTTTCTCAAAATATCAGCAGCAAGGCTTATTTCAAATCCTGAATTTTGAATTTCTCCTATATTCTGAAGACTGCTACCAAAACCGATGGAAGGAGGCAGTGGCACAGAGGCTAAAAGATTTGATGTATTCTTTTTGTAATAATCAAATATAAATCTTAAACGGTTGTCTAAGATGTTAAGGTCGAATCCAATATCCAACTGTGCAGTTGATTCCCACTTTAGATCATTATTTGCTATGGCCGCGGGAACAAATCCAATGACTTCGGTATAGCTACCATAAATATTTTTTACTGATGAAAATCTGTCTAATGACTGATATGGTGATAATGCTGTGTTTCCGGTAATCCCGTAACTCGCCCTTGCTTTTAAAGAATTGATAAATGAAATATTTTCCATAAATGTTTCATCAGATACGCGCCAGGCTAACGCACCTGAAGGGAAAACCCCCCACTTGTTATTTGCGCCAAACCGCGATGACCCGTCAGCACGGACACTTGCTGTAAACATATATTTATCTTTAAATGAATAATTTGCTCTTCCAAGCCATGATAAAAGTGTCCATTCAGAGTAGCCTGATGAAGGATTATTTATTGTTTCGGCTGCCCCGAGATTGTAATTTTCGGTGGTGTTATTTGAAAAACCGCTTACACCAATTCCAAAATTTCTACTACCAAAAGTTTGATAAGTATTTCCTCCAATTATATTCAGTTTATGCTTATCAGACCAAGTTTTAGCGTAAGTCAAAATGTTTTCTATCAAAACTGAATTTGCACCTCTTGATGACTGTGAACCTGAGCCTCTGTCAGTTGGAAAAATAATAGGGCTGAAATTATCCCCATATACATTATTGTATTCAAGGCCAAAAAGTGATTTTAACGATAATTCTTTTGAGAAATTGATGTTGAGCGCTGTATTACCCAGGACAGTATTGATTAAATTCCTGTTCTTGTATGGAGGAAAATAAATGGCTGGATTATTCAATTGTGCTTCACTCCAGATGTAGGCCTGACCTATTCTGATAATATTCCCATTTTCATCATAAGGAGCTAATGTTGGAGGTGCAGACATTGCTCCTGAAAGTGAGTTGTCTCCTAATGCACCACCATCTGTCGGAAGATTATTTATTTCACTTCGGCCAAGATTTAGATTAACTGCCAAACTGATAATTTTATTGAACTCATGATCTAGATTAAGCCTGAATGAACCCTTTTTAACACCTGTGTATTCAATAATACCTTCCTGATTGTAGTAATTACCGGATAGTGAAAACCTGGTTTTTTGTGCACTCCCGGAAAAGGTTAGTGTATGGTTATTAATCATTGCATTTCTAAAAATAAAATCCTGCCAGTCAGTGCCTGGATTTTGCACATCGTTAAGGTTAAAATATGGCTCTTTCCCTGAATTTTTCATCCATTCATTCGCCACCTCAGCATATTGTTTTGCATCCAGCAATTCATAACGGTTTGCATCAACCTGAATACCACTCATGCTATTTATTTCGATTCTGCTTTGTTGTCCGGTGACACCTCTCTTTGATGTTATTATAACAACACCATTTGCTCCGCGAGCTCCATAAATGGCAGTGGCAGAAGCGTCTTTTAAAATATCGACTGATTCTATGTCTGACGGATTCAAAAAGCTTATATCTCCTGTTATCGGGAAGCCATCAACTACATATAAAGGCTGGTTGTCACCTATCATCGAGTTCCCACCCCGAATTGTAACTTCAATTCTTCCACCTGGTTTTCCTGAATTTTGTCTGACAGTAACACCTGATGCCTGTGATTTAAGTGCTTGTTCCATATTATAAACTGGTATAGCTTCTAAACTTTCCGTTTTTACCTGAGCTACAGAACCAGTAATGTCAGATTTTCTCATCGTACCATATCCAATGGCAACTACCTCTTCAATTCCGAAAGTCTCCTCCTGCAGCGAAACATTTATTGTTGTTTGGTTCCCAACAGCCACCTCCTGCGTCCTCATCCCCACAAACGAGAACACCATTGTGGCATTTTGCGGCACATTGCCCAAAGTATAATTCCCGTTGGTATCGGTAATAGTGCCGGTGGTGGTTCCTTTAATAACCACTGTTACTCCGGGCAATGGAGCACCAGTTCGGTCTGTTACCGTTCCACTTACCTGGTTTTGTTGCTGCTCAGCTGTTTGTTGCCGATACTCTTCACTGCCGGGCTGGGCAGTAGTCAGCACAATCTGCCGATTCATTACCAGATAATTCACGTTGGTACCGGCAAACAACTCATTCAGGATGTCTTCAATCTTTCGTTGCCTGACTTCAATATCCACCCTCCTCTCCACATCCAAAAGCTTTTGGTTGAACAGGAAGAAGAACTCGGTTTTGTTCTCAATTTCTCCCAGGACATCAATCACCCTCGCATCCTTCAGGTTAATCGAAAGACGGGTTCCTTGGGAGTAACTGTCGAGCGCCCACGATTGGGCTGCCATCACACATACAAAGAATATACTTAAACGCATAATTCTCCAGGTTTTAGTAAAACACGGAAAAGGCTCCGTGTGCCAATTACACTTTTTTTTCATACTTTTGACACATTAAGTAGTTAAACAATTTATTGATTTACTGGCTGCTTATTCGAACAGGAGAGTGGTGCGAACACTTTCCTGTTTTTTTTACTTATCTGAATTGGTTTACTTTTTTAGGATTAATGGTAATAATGATTTTTCTTTTCGGAAACAGCCCGTCACTGGCTGCTTCCCGCTTTTCTTCCCTGTAGTCAATGGGGGTGGTAATGGCAAGCAACTTCAGCACCTCATCAAGCGGTTCGTCCACAAAAGTGGCATGAAAGGTAAACTCTTCCAGTCTTTTATCCGCGATTACGATTTCAGCATTGTACCAACGGCTTAACCGCTGGGCAACCTGCTTCATATCTTCATTCCTGAATACTAATTTTCCCTCGGTCCAACCGGTGTACTGCGAAGCAATTACTGTACTTCGTTTTGCAGTTTGATCTTCATGGTTTACAGTTAGTCTCTGATCAGGATTCAGTTCGGTAAGGGTTTTACCGGCATTGTCCATAACCTCAACTTTCCCTGTTTGAAGAATAATCTCTTCGGTAACCTCACCGGGATAGGAAATCACATTAAATGTGGTTCCCAGCACCCTGACATTTAGTTTTCCGGTTTTTACCGTAAATGGGGATTGTTCATTGTGATAAACATCAAAATATGCTTCTCCGGTCAACTCAACCTGCCTGGTTTTATCAAATGCAACCGGATAACTGAGCGTTGATCCGCTGTTCAAAAAGCCGGTGGTACCATCCGGAAGGACAAATTTTGTCCTCACTCCCATCGGACATTGTATCTCGGCATAAGCATCCAGCAACTCCACTTTCTCTGGCTGAAAATAAAGATATGCCAGAAAGGAGAGAACCAATGGGAAAATAAGAATGGCAGCCACACGCTGGAAAACGCGCATGAAACTGAACCGGCTGACTTCCCTGTTCTCCTCTAGCCTGATCTGATGATGGATTTTATCAAGGATATTGTCCACATTCTCTTCAGGAAGCTGCATGCTACCAAACTCCACCCAGTGCGACAGCACCAGCTCCCTGAATTCGCGGTCATCATCCGCGGTAACAAACTTCTCTCTGATGTCCAAATAATCCTTCCGGGAGTATTTTCCCTCGAAGAACCGTTTTAATATGTTGATGTCGAATGCCATTTTACTCTGTTACTCTGTTACTCTGAAATTCCGTGAACCTTTATTTGAAATCAAACTGCTCATCGAAAACATGATTCAAGAACTCTTCATACTTATATATAGCAACGAGTAGCTCAAAACCCTTAGTCGGAAGAGAAAATTTATTAATTATTAGTCAATGTCGTTTAGTCAATGACGATAAACTGACTTAGGAACATATGAAAATTTAACCACAAAGTACACCAAGTATTTCACAAAGGACACAAAGTGATGTATTTGAGGACTTTATATTTGTGTTCCTTTGTGCTCACTTTGTGGTTAAGAGCAGGTTGAAAACCATGAATCATTCTTAACAAAACGACATTGAATAATTATTGATGATTACTGGCCTGGCTGGACAAGCAGGTATTTCTTGTTGTATAGATTCAACTGTTGCTTTTTCCATTCAGCGCCCTCTAGAAACAGGGGATGTGGCAGCGAAACGTCCCAGTCGCCCAGTTGCTTAAGCATGGATTTGGTCCGGTCAATGTTCTGCAGCGACACATCGTTTTGCTCCGAGATGTCCTCGGC
>JAHYIT010000287.1 GCA_019429205.1 Mariniphaga sp.
ACAACAAATTATGGTGCATTTTTCTATTATTTCAACAATGAATTATCTATTAAAGAATATTTTAACGATACCGTTTTTCGGGTTACCTCGAATAAACTGATTCCCGCATGTATATTTAAATCAGGAAAGTATAGCCCGCCATTTTTCGAAAAGCATAAATTTGATTTTACAGAGTATCATAATATCCAGTACATTTTAGAAACGGAATATCTGATGTTTTTTCAGTTGTATTTTAAAAAAAGGGGTTATTTCTGCTACTATGATAAGCGTACAAATCAGGTTGCGATTCCAAATTACAGGAATTTACAAGTTAATGGATTTGAAAATGACATAGATGGTTTTATGCCATTTCATCCAATTTCATTAAGCAACAGAAAAGAGCTGATTGGTTTTCTTGAACCTTATAAAATCAGACAATGGATAGCCGAAAATCCTGATAAAGCAGCTAAACTCCCTTCACATATTCAAAAATTGAAGAATATAAAAGAAACCGACAACCCGGTTGTGATGATAGCTAAACTTAAAGATTAAGTAATGCCAAAGTTTCCACATTATAAACAACTCGATGCCATGGATTGCGGCCCTACCTGCCTGGGGATGGTGGCCAAATATTACGGCAAAAGTTACAGTTTGCAGTATTTGCGCAGCCAGTCGTATATTACCCGCGAAGGGGTTTCCATGCTCGGTATTAGCGAAGCAGCCGAAAACATCGGGTTCCGTACGAAGGGCTACCGCCTCACCTGGGAAGAGTTGAGGGATGAGGTGCCCCTGCCGTGTATTGTCCACTGGAAACAACACCATTTTGTAGTAGTTTACGCCATAAAGAAGACAAAGTCTTCTTTTCTCTCCTCTTCCCCCTTCGGGGGAAGCCGGAAGGGGGCTGCTACTGTGCATGTTGCAGACCCGGCATTGGGTAAATTGCTGACCTATACCAAAGACGAATTTTTGAATTGCTGGCTAAGTACTAAAACGGAAGGGGAAAAAGAAGGAGCGGCTTTGCTTTTGGAACCTACCCCCGATTTTTACAAACACGAGGACGAAGAAAAAGGGAAACTTAAATTTATGTACCTGCTGGGGTACCTCCGGCCTTACCAAAAGTACATTATTCAACTCGGACTGGGGATGCTCACCGGGAGCATTATAAGCATGATTTTTCCATTTCTCACCCAGTCGGTGGTAGATTATGGTATCGCCAACAGCGATTTGGCATTCATTTTTATGGTGCTGGTGGCCCAAATGGTGCTTACCTTCGGGCAAACAGCCAACAGCTTAATCCGTAGTTGGATAATGCTCCATGTCACAACCCGTGTCAGTATCTCGCTCATTACCGATTTTTTGATAAAACTGATGAAGCTGCCCATCGCTTTTTTCGATGTAAAAATGATTGGCGACGTAATGCAACGCATCCAGGATCACAACCGCATCCAGTCGTTCCTTACCAAATCGCTTATCGATATTCTGTTTGCCGTGCTCACACTCGTAATTTATGCCTTTATCATGGCTTCGTACCACCTGGGAATCCTCGGCATATTTTTTATAGGAAGTGTTTTGTATGTCGGCTGGGTGCTTCTGTTTCTCAAAAAAAGGCGGGAAATCGACTACAAACGTTTCCAGCAGTCGTCGGCCAATAAAAATAACCTGGTACAACTGGTGAACGGCATGCAGGAGATAAAGCTCAATGCCTGCGAAAAACAAAAACGGTGGGAATGGGAAAGCATCCAGGCCCGGCTCTACCGGGTAAGCATTAAGGGGCTTGCGCTGAACCAGAAACAGCAGATTGGCGCTACATTTATCAACCAGGCCAAAGATTTGTTCATCTCGTTCCTTTCAGCCAAAGCGGTGGTAACCGGCGACATGACCCTCGGGATGATGATGGCCGTGCAATACATCATCGGGCAGTTAAACGCCCCCATTCAGCAGTTTATCGGGTTTACCCAGCAGGCGCAGGATGCCAAAATCAGCCTCGAACGGTTGGGTGAAATACACGACCGTGAAGACGAAGAGAAACCGGAAGATGGTAAAATCCGGGATATTCCACCCAATGCCAGCATCGAACTAAAAAATGTGATGTTTCAGTATGAAGGGCCACATTCCGAAAAAGTGCTGAAAAGGATAAACCTTAATATTCCTGCAAATAAAGTGACAGCCATTGTGGGCACCAGTGGGAGCGGAAAAACTACGTTAATAAAACTGTTGCTTGGATTTTATGAACCGGTAAAAGGAAAAATCACGTTAAACGGAACCGACCTGAAAAGGTACAGCGAAACGAACTGGCGCAAACGGTGCGGGGTAGT
>JAHYIT010000095.1 GCA_019429205.1 Mariniphaga sp.
TGAACGGCGATGTGGGATTATTCGTAAATTTGCGTTGTATGGAAATTTTACCGCAACACTATATTTTGTATTCCGGTGGCGGAATAACTGCCCGTTCGGTGCCGGAAGACGAGTGGGAGGAAACCAATAAAAAAGCCACTACTTTGTTGTCGGCCATTGAAACAGTGCAAAACCGATGATATCAACCAAAAAACATATTCAGCAACTGGCGGCCATTTTGCTGGCCAAAGGAATTACCGATATTGTTATTTCGCCAGGTTCGCGAAGTGGCCCGCTTGTACACACTTTCGCAGGCAGTGGAAAATTTAACTGCCGAAGTGTGGTGGACGAACGCAGTGCCGGTTATTTTGCCCTCGGATTGGCTCAGGCAATACAAAAACCGGTGGCGCTGGTTTGCAGCTCGGGAACGGCCACACTCAATTTTGCACCAGCCGTGGCCGAAGCTTTTTATCAAAATGTTCCGCTGGTGGTGCTCACTGCCGATCGTCCCGGTTACTGGATTGACCAGGGCGAAAACCAGACCATCCGGCAGAATAACATTTACCGCGATTTCTGCAAAAAGGAAATCACGCTGCCCATGGGCGAAACGGGAAAAGAACTGTGGTTTGCCGGACGAATGATTAATGAAACCCTGAATGCAGCGGTTTCGGGAACACCCGGCCCGGTGCACATCAATATTCCGCTGGAAGAACCTTTGCACGAACTGCTTGATAAGGAGTTGCCTTTGGTAAAAGAGATTGAACCCACTCAGACAAAAAAGTTTTTACCGCAGGAAGAATTGAAGAATTTAGCGACAATTTTCAATCAGGCTAAAAAAGTTGTAATTCTGGCCGGGCAGCAAAAACCTAATCCGCAACTTGAAAAAATTCTGGCTGAGATCTCTGAAAAATCTGGCGCCATGGTTTTAAAAGAACACCTGGCCAATCTGAATCACCCGCAATTTACTGGGAGTTTGGATATTCTGATGACATCTCTGCTTTCGGAAAATGCGGAAGATTTTAAGCCTGATTTGCTCATCACTTTAGGCGGAAGTTTTGTTTCCAAACCGCTCAAACAATTTCTACGAAAAAATAAACCTGAAAATCACTGGCACCTGAGTTTGTCGGACCAGTATTACGATACATTCCAATCGCTTACCCGGGTAATCACTTTGGAAGCAAATGAATTTTTAAGCCAGATTTCGGAACAGGCTCATACAAAAGACAAAGCATATTTTAATCGTTGGAAAGCCAAAGAAAAACAGGTGAACCAATTACGGGAAGAATTTATTTCAGAAGTTGTTTTCAGCGATTTGAAGGTTTTTACTTTCATTCAAAAGTTTATTCCTGAAAATTCCATCCTCCACCTCGGAAACAGCTCTCCGGTGCGTTATGCGCTTATTTGCGATGCAGCTAAAAATGTGGAATACTTTGGAAATCGCGGCACCAGCGGTATCGACGGTTCACTTTCCACCGCTGTAGGTTTCGCTTCTGAATCGGAAAAACTGAACACTGTCATTCTGGGCGACCTTTCGTTTTTCTACGATTCCAACGCGCTGTGGAATAAATACATCAAGGCAAATCTGCGCATAATTGTTATTCACAACGGCGGTGGAAACATTTTCAGCATGATAAAAGGCCCGGGAGAATCGCCGGCGTTCAACAAATTCTTTTTTACAGAAAATAAATTCAGCGCCGCAGGCATAGCGCAAACTTTCGGTCTGGATTATTTCCGGGCTGAAAATGAGGCTGATCTGGAGCAACAACTGAAAAAATTCTGGTCTCCCGAACAGAAAATAGCGGCTGTTCTTGAAGTTTTTACTGATGCCGAATTAAACACAAGGATATTTCGGAAATTATTCAAAAAAGTAAAGCTTTAGCATTAAGAAGATTGCAGTAACAATCCTGGTTTTTCAATTTTTAATTAAGTTTGTGAAACATTTCAGGAACAATTTCTTTATAAAAGAAAAAGAAAATGATGAAACAACCACTTTAATAATGAATAAAAAACGCAACTGGGAAACCATCAAAGAATACGAAGACATTTTTTTCGATTATTTCGACGGAATTGGAAAAATCACCATTAACCGCGAGCGGTACCGGAATGCGTTCCGGCCAACCACGGTGAACGAAATGAGCAATGCCCTTCATATTTGCCGCGAAGACCAGCGCATAAATGTAGTGGTGCTTACCGGTGCCGGCGATAAAGCTTTTTGTTCGGGAGGCGACCAAAACGTAAAAGGGCATGGCGGCTACATCGACAAGGACGGCATTCCGCGCCTGAACATTCTCGAAGTGCAGCGCCAGATTCGCAGTATGCCCAAACCGGTGATTGCCATGGTAAACGGCTACGCCATTGGCGGCGGGCATGTGCTGCACGTGGTTTGCGACATCAGCATTGCCAGTGAAAATGCTATTTTCGGTCAAACCGGCCCCAAGGTGGGCAGTTTCGATGCGGGTCTCGGTTCATCCTTCCTGGCCAGCCATGTTGGACAGAAGAAAGCCCGCGAAATCTGGTTCATGTGCCGCCAGTACTCGGCTGCCGAAGCGCTGGAAATGGGACTGGTCAACAAAGTGGTTCCGCTCGAACAGCTTGAAGATGAAGTGGTGGACTGGGCACAAAAAATGCAGGAACACAGTCCGCTGGCCCTGCGCATGCTCAAACTCGGACTAAATGCTGAACTCGATGGCCAGGTAGGAATCCAGGAGTTTGCCGGAAATGCTACACTGCTTTATTACCTCACCGAAGAGGCACAGGAAGGCAAACATGCTTTCCTGGAAAAGCGGAAACCGGATTTTCAAAAGTATCCTAAGTTTCCGTAAAAAATCTTCTGGAATGTTGCCAATTGGCAACTCACTAAAGAGTAACTTACCAAAAAGTAACTTACCAATTTGTAACTTACAATTTGGTTAGCTATATTTGTTACAAAAATATAATATGGAAACGCCATTTGTTTTTGGAAGGTTAGCCATTAAAAAAAATTTCACCAACAGAGAAGAAGAAAAAAGCAGACTCATCAATAATTTTTTGATGTTGGTTAATACCACGCTGATTTCACCACGGCGATGGGGAAAATCTTCATTGGTTGAAAAAGCGGCACTCGAAGCCGGAAAATCGGATAAAAATCTCAGGTTTTGCTTTATTGATGCATTTAATGTACGAACAGAAGAACAGTTTTACCAGGCACTTGCAACAGAAGTACTGAAATCCTCGGCTACAAAACTTGAGATGCTGATTGACAATGCAAAAACGTTCATGGGAAAGTTTCTTCCCAAATTATCCTTTAGTCCTGTCAATCAAAATGAAGTTTCGCTTAGTCTGGATTGGAATGAAGTGAAAAAACAGCCCGATGACATTTTGAATATGGTAGAAAAAATAGCCGTTGCAAAGGGATGGAAGTTCGTGGTATGCATTGATGAATTTCAAAACATAGCAACATTTCAAAATTCGGTGGCTTTTCAGAAAAAACTGAGGGCTAACTGGCAAAAACACCAGCACACCTCTTATTGCTTATACGGCAGCAAACGTCACATGCTGATGGATGTTTTCACCGATTCGTCCATGCCTTTTTACAAATTTGGAGATCTGATGTTCCTTGAAAAAATAGAAAAGGAGGACTGGATAAAATTCATTACAGGCCGGTTTAAGGATACAAAAAAAATAATTTCAAAGCCCAATGCAGGTTTAATTGCAGATTTGGCCGAATGTCATCCATACTATGTTCAGCAACTGGCGCAGCAGTGTTGGTTTCGCACGATTGAAGGATGCAGTGAAGAAACGGTTTACGAATCACACGAAGGGATTGTCGATCAGCTTAGCTTACTTTTTCAATCGAAAACCGAAGAATTGACCAACTCCCAGATTAATTTTTTAAAAGCATTACTTTGTGAAGTTGCTCAATTCAGTTCAAAAGAAACAATGGCTGAATTCAACATGGGAACTTCTGCCAACGTTGTGAAGATTAAAAAAACATTGGAAAACAAAGAAATAATCGATATTCGCGGCAACGAAATTTCGATACTCGATCCAATGTATAAAAGCTGGTTAAAAACCCGTTATTTTAAATTGAAGTAATAATATGGCAACACTAAAATCATGGATAAATGCAGCCCGTCCGCGAACGCTTCCACTGGCGCTTTCGGGTATCTTTATGGGTTGCGGACTGGCGTGGTTTTACGGTGCCATTGATGCCATCGTGAGTTTACTGGCAATAGTTACCGCTACCCTCATCCAGATTTTTTCCAATTTTGCCAACGATTACGGCGACAGCCAAAAAGGCGCCGATAACCAATTCCGGCTGGGCCCCATCCGCACCGTTCAGAGTGGCGAAATCAGCCATAAAGAGATGGAAACCGGAATGATTTTAGTTGGCGGGCTCAGTTTTCTTACCGGAATTCTGCTGGTTTATCTGGGAACCTGGCACATTTCAAAAATTGCCTTTTTTATATTCATTGGATTTGGAATTTTATCTCTGATTGCAGCCTATTTTTACACTGCCGGAAAAAAATCCTACGGTTACATCGGGCTGGGTGATGTGTTTGTTTTCCTTTTTTTCGGTCTGCTGCCTGTGCCGGGTGTTTTTTACCTGAATGCCGGATTTCTGACTGCTTCCGTTTTTCTTCCGGCTATTACCATAGGACTTTTCAGCACCGGCGTTTTAAATCTGAACAACATGCGCGACATCGTCAACGACCGCAACTCCGGGAAAATAACCATTCCGGTGCGGATTGGCGCACAAAAAGCCCGTTTTTACCATTTGTCGCTGATTTTGGGCGGATGGATTTTTGCGCTTGTTTTTACTCTAAAATATTTTCAATCGATTTGGCAGTTGCTTTTCCTGGTCACGCTCCCGTTTTTTGTGCTCGATTTGAGGAAGATTTTTCGTATTCAGAATGAAAAAGAACTCGACCCGTTCCTGAAACGGCTGGCGCTTTCCACCCTTGCATTCACTTTGCTTTTTTGTTTGGGATTTATAATTTCAACCCGGTGAAGGCACATTTTAAAAAATACGAACTGCACTTTAAACGTCCGGCAAAAACTTCGCGCGGAGAATACCGGGCGCGAACAGTTTGGTTCTTGTTTTTGGAAGAAAACGGCAAAACCGGAATTGGTGAATGTGCGCCGCTACCCGGTCTCAGCGCCGAAACATCCGAAGAAGTGGAATCGCTCCTGAAAAAAATTTGCGCCAATCCGGCTTATTTTGTTGAAAATCCTGTTGAAACTCAAAATATTTCTTCTGTTCGTTTTGCCCTCGAAACCGCCTTGCTCGATGTGCAAAACGGAGGCAGCCAGATTCTTTTTCCTTCTGATTTTTCTGAAGGAAAAAAGGGAATCCCCATCAACGGGTTAGTTTGGATGGGTGAAGCTGATTTTATGTTGCAGCAGATTCAGGAAAAAATTGAAGCCGGTTTTCACTGTATCAAACTAAAAATTGGCAGTCTCGATTTTGAAAAGGAACTGGAGATTCTCGGCAGCATTCGTGAAAAATACAACGCCAACCAAATTACGTTGCGGGTGGATGCCAACGGCGCTTTCAAACCGGATGAAGTGCTGGAAAAACTGTACCGGCTGGCACCATTCGATATCCATTCTATCGAACAGCCCATTGCCGCCGGACAATGGAAAGAGATGGCGGTGATTTGTAATGAATCTCCGATTCCGGTAGCCCTTGACGAAGAGTTAATTGGCATTTATCCCAAAAATGAAAAAGAAAAATTACTCGATGCTGTTCAACCGCGGTTCCTCGTATTAAAACCCAGTTTGCACGGCGGGTTTTCGGGCTGTGAAGAATGGATTGAACTGGCAGAAAAACGTTCAATTGGCTGGTGGGTCACTTCCTATCTGGAATCAAACATCGGGCTGAATGCCATTGCACAGTGGACGTTTCACAAAAATGCGCAAGGTTATCAGGGACTGGGAACAGGCGGTCTGTTTACCAACAACATCTTATCTCCGTTGGAAATCAGAGGCGAAGAACTGTGGTTTAATCCTGAGAAAAAATTTGAATTTCCTGAAAAATTTTTTACGACATGAACTTGTTTCCGAAACATATCAGGTTGTTTGGAGCAAAGGTTTTGGTTGATGAATTCATCCAAAAACCGCATAAACCAGGGGCCGAAAAAGAACTGGCCGGTTTTCTGAAAGAATGGTATGCACCTGCCGGTTTTATTGAAGTAAAAACATCGGGAAGTACCGGCACCCCCAAAATCATCCGGTTAAAAAAAGAATTTGTTGCAGAAAGTGCGCAGCGAACCCTTCATTTTTTTCAACTTAAAAAAAACGACCGGATTTTACACTGTCTTCCGATAAAATACATTGCCGGAAAGCTGATGATAGTCCGCGCTCTGTTAGGCGAACTCGACCTGCATTTAGTTGAACCTTCCACCGATTTTGCTTTTTTGAAAAAGGAAAGATTCCGGTTTGCAGCAATGGTTCCCAACCAGGTGGCCAAAATTTTGAAAGCAGAGTCCCAACCGGGAGAGTTGCTGAAAAATATTGAACAATTGCTGATTGGCGGTTCAGCCATTCCGGCATCGCTTGAAAATGCATTGCAACAATTTTCTCCCCCTTGTTTTTCCAGTTACGGGATGACAGAAACCGCTACCCACATCGCTTTACGAAAAATCAATGGCGCCGGCGCTGATGACTGGTACCACTGCCTGGAAGATATCAACGTAAATTTATCTACCGAAGGCTGCCTCCAGATTTTTATGCCCGGACTACCAGAACAACCACTTAAAACCACCGACCTGGCCGAATTAAAAGATGAAAAAACTTTCCGGATTCTGGGCCGTAGCGACAATGTAATTATCTCCGGAGGCATAAAATTATCTCCTGAGCAAATCGAAAAAAGGCTGGAGCCGGTTATCGCTGAACCGTTTTTGATTTCATCTCTACCTCATGAATCATTAGGGGAACAGTTGGTTTTGGTGGTGGAAGGAAAAGAATCCAAAGTGGTCAGAAATCAAATAAAGAAAATTTGCCTGCAGTACCTCAAAAAGTACCAACAACCAAGGCAGATTGTTTTTGCTTCTGAAATTCCCGGAAATGAAAATGGAAAAATTAACAGGAGAAAATATCTTTTATAACACTGGATTCAATTTTTTCACCCAACCCACGAGATGGCGATCTGTTTCAACGAACCCCGGGCCAACCATCAGCAAACCTCCATCAGAAGTGCAAATAATCCGTGCTGCCTGGTCGTGCACAAACCGGAATTTAAAAACCGTGTCTTTTACCATTTTACCGTTTTTATCGACCATCAGTAACCATGGACCGATGGTGCCGGTAAAGGAGGTTTCGCATTTGCCGGCAGCCATAATATTGCCATCGGGCAAAACGGCAATAGCTGTTCCTTTTTCCGAACCTTCACGGTTGTAGTTTTGTGTCCAGAGCACTTTCCCGGTGGCATCCAGCTTGCTAAGCAGGTAATCGTAATCCCATATTTGCTCTTCTTCAGGTGCATCCGGATTGTAGCACAAACCGGCCCAGCCTCCCACCAGCATTGCATTGTCGGGTGAACAACACAGGCACTGTGGCGTAAGTATTTTTTCCGATTGAGGAAGGGTTGTTTTCCAAAGTTTTTTTCCATCGGTGTCAATTCGAAGAATCTGAACGGTGGCCTTTCCGCTTGCAGGTTGAACCTGGAAGGAGATGCCCAGTGTTCCGTCCTGCAGGGTGCGGATGGCATAACCTCCTGATGTAGTGCCGTTTTCAATATTAAATTCGGCTGTTTTGTTTCCCTGGCTGTCCAGTTTCCAAAGTGAAACCACCGGTTTTCCACCCTCGCCGGCAAATGTATTCAGCCACCAGATTTGCCCGGATTGGTCCACCGTTACATCGGTCCGCATTAGGGCAGATTGTTGTTTGGTTACAGTTGACCAAAGTTCTGTAAAAGCAGAGTCTAATGCTATCAGTCGGGCCATAAGCCCGGTATTTTCTGATGAATTCATTAAAACAACAACCAACCCGTCTTCTCCGTTGGCAATAATTCTCATGGGAATATCATTCCCGGGGTTTTCAAACACTTTGGTTTTTAATGTATCGCCCAGGCTGTTACATTCCAAAAGCCAGATATCGAAGTTTCTTTCTCCCGGCATTTCCTTTGCTCCCAAAAGGATAAAGTTTCCTCCCGGTAATTCCAGTACATCAGAAAAATAATGTGATGAATTTATCTTGAAATCCTTTTCCCAGGTAATTTCCGGTATTTGGGAGAAAGCGGTTTGAATTACAAAAATAAGGGTTGCAACAAGAATGAATAGTATGCGGTAGTCAGCTAATTTTTTCATGGCAGTTTTATTTAAATTGATTAAACGCCAATATACGTTACGATAAACTGAAAGGAAGGTTATAGAAAAAATGTGGTCTGATTTTTTTGTTTTTGATTTTTTTTTTATTCTTTTGAACTCATTAAAAATAAAAATGATTCAAAATATAAATACAATATGGCTGCCGTGGTGGGGTCTTCTTGCTTAAAGTGAGGAGTTTATAGCCATATTGGTATTTTTTAAAAGATATTTCAAGATGGACCTGCTCCTCGAAAGGGCGGGTTTTTTTGTTTTAATACCGGAAAACAAAATGGTAAGAAGGGCTGTTGAAAGAGAATTATTATAGTTATTAAAATGAGAATAAATAAAAATACAAACTGGTGGTGGCGCTGCAACTTTTTACAAATCCGTGAAGAGAAGTAACGCCTTTGCCTGAAAAGCAAAAAACGGCTCATCGAATCACGGTGAGCCGTTTTTTGTTGGGAGCCCCTTCTAACCTCCCCGAGGGGGAAGGAAAAGAAGGCCCTCCCTAACCCTCCCAAAGGGAGGGGATAAGAGAAGAAAAAGAAAAATGAATAAAATGAAATATAAACTTAAAAAAATTGCTCCTGCCCAATCCCCCCTTTGGGGGTTAGGGGGCTTATCATTATGAAAAAATTAAAATTTAAACCTGTAGTTCGCAAAATTCTGGCCGACACGGTAACGCCGGTGAGCATTTACCTGCGGTTGCGGACACTTTATCCGAAAGCGATTCTGCTGGAAAGTTCCGACTACCACGGGCATGAGAATGCCTACTCGTTTGTGTGTTTTAACCCTATGGCCTGTTTTACGGTGAACAACAGCGAAGTAACCCGTGAACTTCCGGGCTTAGAAAAAGAAAAGTTCATGCTGTCGGAAAAGCGAAAACTACACGACGAACTTGACGGCTTTTTTAAACTGTTCGATGTGGTGTCTGATGAAATTGAACTCCCGGCCAACGGCCTTTTTGGCTACATCAATTTCGATGCGGTTCAGCATTTCGAAAACATTCAATTTGCGGCTGAAAAGAAAGACGGATATCAAATTCCTGAAGTAAAGTACTGTTTTTACAAGTACATCGTGGCCATCGACCACCACAAAAACCAGATTCATATGGTGGAAAACCTGCTTGATGGCGAAACGTCCCAAATGGATTACATTCACCACCTGCTCATTAACCTCAACTTTTCAACGGCTAAATTTCAACCTTTGGATAGCGAAGCTTCGAATATTACTGATGAGGAGTACAGGCAGATGGTGACCAAGGGAAAGGAACATTGTTATCGTGGGGATGTGTTTCAGATTGTACTCAGTCGCCAGTTTTCGCAACAATATGAGGGCGATGATTTTAACGTTTACCGGGCACTGCGGTCAATCAATCCTTCGCCATATTTGTTTTATTTCGATTACGGTTCGTACCGCATTTTTGGATCCAGTCCGGAGGCCGAACTGCGTGTGAAAAACAACAAGGCGTACATTCACCCCATTGCCGGCACCTTTAAACGCACCGGAAACGATGAACAGGACCGCGAATTGGCCGAGCAACTTAGCAAAGACCCTAAGGAAAACGCCGAACACGTGATGCTGGTTGATTTGGCCCGCAACGACCTGAGCCGGAATGCGGATCATGTGGTGGTGGAAACCTATCGCGAAGTGCAGTTCTATTCGCATGTTATTCACCTCGTTTCGCAGGTTTCGGGCGAAATTACCGATGATACCAACCTGATAAAGGTTCTGGGGGAAACGTTTCCGGCAGGTACGCTATCAGGCGCGCCCAAATACAAAGCCATGGAACTTATCGACCGGTACGAAAACCAAAACCGTGGTTACTACGGTGGCTGTATCGGGTATCTGGGTTTCGACCGCACGGTGAACCATGCCATTATGATTCGGTCGTTTCTGAGCAAAAACAATCGCTTGTTTTACCAGGCAGGCGCCGGAATTGTGGCCGATTCGAAAGAAGAAAACGAGTTGCAGGAAGTAAATAACAAACTGGCTGCGCTGAAAAAAGCCATTGAAATGGCGAAAGAGATTAATTGAAAGAAAGCCTCCCCTGGCCCCTCGGAAGGAGTGGAAAAAGAAAGAGAAAAAAAGAATCTGCAATACAAAAGTAAAATGAAATCAAAAGAAAACAGTAAAAAAAAGAATGTGCTCCAATCTCCCTCCTTTGGAGGGGCAGGGGGAGGCTCCATTTTGGTCATAGATAATTACGATTCGTTCACCTACAATCTGGTGCATGCCATTAAAAAAATTTCGGGACTGCCGGTGGATGTATTCCGCAACGATGAAATTGCGCTGGATGAAATCGAAAAGTACGACAAAATTGTGCTTTCGCCGGGACCCGGACTGCCAAATGAATCCGGATTGCTATTGGAAATTATTAAGAAATATGCACCGAAAAAAAGCATATTGGGCGTTTGTTTGGGCCACCAGGCCATTGGCGAAGCTTTTGGGGGGAAACTGCGCAACATGAACCGTGTGATTCACGGAATGGCAACCCCTGTTAAACTTACTGCCAACCGCACTGTTCTTTTTAACGGGCTACCCGATTTGTTTGATGTGGGACGTTACCATTCCTGGATTGTGGAAAAGGAAAATCTTCCGGAATGTTTTGAAATCACAAGCTTCGACAACGAAGGAATGATTATGTCGATGAAACACAAATCGTTCGATGTGGAAGGTGTTCAGTTTCACCCCGAGTCGGTTTTAACACCGCTGGGCGAAAAAATGATTGAAAACTGGCTGGGAATAAGAAGTGAACAGTCCCAGTCTCAGATTTCAGAATAAAAAAATAAAGTGAGCAGTCTCAGTTTTCAGAATAAAAAAATAAAGTGAGCAGTCTCAGTTTTCAGAATAAGAAATTTAGATTGAAAAGTTGATTGAAATGAAAAAAACACTGGAATATTTATTTGAAGGGAATACCCTCTCCCGCGCCGAAGCCCGGCAAAGTTTGCTTGAAGTGGGAAAAGGATTGCATAGCGAAGTGGAGTTCGCTTCGTTTCTAACGGTTTTTAAAATGCGACCCATTACTTCCGGTGAACTGGCGGGATTTCGTGATGCCATGGCTGAGTTGTGCCTGGTGACTGACCTTTCGGAATACAATGCTATTGATGTGGTGGGGACTGGCGGCGACAGAAAAAACACGTTTAATATTTCCACACTGGCCTGCTTTATCATTGCCGGCGCCGGCGTAAACGTGGCCAAACATGGCAACTATGCCGTTTCGTCAACCAGTGGCTCGTCCAATCTGCTCGAACTCTTGGGCTACAAATTCAGCAACGATCTGGCTAAACTGAAAAACGATTTAGACAAAAGCAATTTCTGTTTTATGCACGCGCCCCTTTTCCACCCGGCCATGAAACACATTGCACCGGTTCGCCGGGCATTGAAAGTACAGACTTTTTTCAACATATTGGGTCCGATGATTAATCCGTCATCGCCAAAATACCAGGTGTTGGGTGTAAACAATACCGAAAATTTCAATCATTACAAAAATGTGTACGAAACACTGGATGTCAATTATACCATCATCAACAGCAACGACGGATATGATGAGGTTTCGCTTACCGATTCTACCCGTTTTGCACAAAAGGCATCGGAAGGATATCTTTCTCCGTCTGATTTCGGGTTTGAAAAAATTCAGCCTGTAACCATTTATGGCGGAGATTCCATTGAAGAGGCAGCCCGGATTTTTATGAATATTCTGGAAGGAAAAGGTTCCAAAGAGCAAAACAGCGTTGTGGTTGCCAACGCGGCACTGGGATTAAACCTGGTTTTTCCTCAAAAAAGTTTGCCGGAATGTGTGGATATGGCCGGTGAATCGTTGAAAAGCGGGAAAGCATTGCAAAAATTGAAAGCGGCAACAACATTTTAACACGCGCTTAGCGGTTTGGAACCGCTTAGCGCATAATACCAAAAAATGAACATTCTCGAAAAAATAGTTGAAACCAAAAAGGCTGAAGTTGCCCGCCAGAAAAAGGTAGTTTCGGTGGCGCAGCTCAAAAAATTTCCCGGCTACCAGCGGAAATGCAATTCCCTGAAAACGGCCTTGCTCAAATCCGGTTCTTCCGGAATCATTGCTGAGTTTAAGCAGAAGTCGCCTTCCAAAGGGGAAATCAATTTTGCTGTGAAGGTGGAGGAAGTAACCAGGGGATATGCAGACGCCGGTGCAGCAGGTTTATCGGTTTTAACCGATTACGAATACTTTGGTGGCACAATGGCGAACCTGGCCAAAGCGCGCGAAGTTAACCCCGAAATCCCTATCATTCGCAAAGATTTTATGGTTGACCTTTACCAGGTTGTGGAAGCAAAAGCGTTTGGCGCCGATGTCATTCTGCTTATTGCCGCCTGCCTGGAAAAAGAGCAAGCCGAAACTTTGGCAAAAAAGGCCAAAAGTCTGGGCATGGAAGTTTTGATGGAAGTGCACAACGCCGAAGAGCTGAAATTGGTAAATGATTTTGTTGACATGGTGGGAGTGAACAACCGTAACCTTAAAACCTTTAAAGTGGATGTGGAAACGTCGGTGAAATTGGCGGAACGTATTCCCATCCGATTCGTAAAAGTTTCGGAAAGCGGACTGGCCGGCGCAGAAACCATTCACTATTTAAGAAAAAGCGGGTTTAAAGGGTTTCTGATTGGAGAAACGTTTATGAAAACGAATAATCCGGCAGAAGCGTGTAGGGCGTTAATCGTTAAGCTGTCATTTCGAACCTGAGGCACGAAGGTGAGAAATCTGCTCCTGCATAGAGAGATTTCTCCTCAATTTTCGTCGAAATGACAAGCGCAGATGAGAAATCTGCTGATAAAAAGAGAAAAGAAAATGATAAAAAAAGCATTGAAAATTAAAGTCTGCGGGATGAAATTCACCCAAAACCGCGAAGCCGTGGAAAAACTACCGGTGGACTTTCTGGGATTTATTTTTTACCCGAAGTCGAAACGATTTGTGGGAGAAAATACTGAGCCGGGACTATTCCACTCTGCCAAAACCAAAGTGGCGGTTTTTGTGAATGAAAACGCTTTTGAGATTTTGGGCCTGGCCAAAAACCTCGGTTTTGATTATGTGCAATTGCACGGAAAGGAAAATTCAAAAACCTGCCAATTGCTTAGAAAACAGGGATTGAAAGTGATAAAAGCCTTCAACCTGAATGAAGATTTTGATTTTTCTTCGTTGAATGCTTATGAAAAAAGTGTCGATTACTTTCTGTTCGACACTAAATCGGATTTGCCGGGAGGTTCCGGAAAAAAATTCAACTGGGAAATCCTCGAAAAATACCAGGGAAATGTGCCCTTCTTTTTGAGCGGGGGAATCGGACCGGACGATGCCGAAGCCATCAGAAAACTGGAACATCCGCAGTTTTTGGGGATTGACCTGAACAGCGGGTTTGAAGATGAACCGGGAGTGAAAAACATTGAAAAACTGGAAAAATTTATCACTAATATAACTATGTGACCTATGTGCCTATTGTGGTTGAAAAAAATACCACATAGACACATAGACCACATAGAAAAAC
Source organism: Mariniphaga sp. (assembly GCA_019429205.1). Classification (GTDB taxonomy): domain Bacteria; phylum Bacteroidota; class Bacteroidia; order Bacteroidales; family Prolixibacteraceae; genus Mariniphaga. The sequence continues at coordinate 13,775 of JAHYIT010000095.1, forward strand.
ACAAATCATGAAATACGATATAAACGAAAAAGGATATTACGGCGAGTTTGGCGGGGCGTGGATTCCCGAAATGATGTTTGCCAACATCGACGAACTAAAGCGCCGTTACCTGGAGATTATTGAATCACCGGAATTCAGAAAAGAGTTCGACCAGTTGCTGAAGGATTACGTTGGACGCCCATCACCACTCTATTTTGCAGGTCGGCTTTCTGAACATTATGGAACAAAAATTTATTTGAAACGCGAAGATTTGAATCACACAGGTTCACACAAACTGAACAACACGGTAGGGCAGATTTTACTTGCTCAAAAACTGGGCAAAACCCGCATTATAGCCGAAACCGGCGCCGGACAGCACGGAGTGGCCACGGCCACAGTTTGTGCGCTTAAAGGATTAAAATGCGTGGTTTACATGGGAGCTCTCGATGTGCAACGGCAGGCGTCTAATGTGAAAAAAATGAAAATGCTGGGCGCCGAAGTGGTACCGGTGCACAGCGGCAACAAAACACTAAAAGATGCTACAAACGAAGCCATGCGCGACTGGATTAACAACCCGGAAGATACGCACTACATCATTGGCTCGGTGGTTGGGCCGCACCCTTTTCCCGATATGGTGGCCCGGTTTCAGTCGGTCATCAGCAAAGAGATGAAAATCCAGCTTTTGGAACAAACCGGAAGTGAATTTCCTACCCGAATAATTGCTTGTGTGGGTGGTGGAAGCAACGCCGCCGGTGCGTTTTATCATTATCTGAACGATGAGCAGGTGGAATTGATTGGTGTGGAAGCTGCCGGAAAAGGAGTGGAAACCAGCGAAACTGCCGCCACATTGCTGGTAGGTTCGCCTGGAGTTTTGCATGCCAGCCGCACTATGCTCATGCAAAATGCCGACGGACAAATTACTGAACCGTATTCCATTTCCGCGGGGCTCGATTATCCCGGAATTGGGCCGTTGCATGCGCACCTGTTTAAAACCGGAAGGGCAAAATATATTGCTGCAACCGATGAAGAAGTGTTGCAGGCGGCACTTCTGCTCACCCAGAGAGAAGGAATCATCCCCGCACTGGAATCGGCACATGCGCTGGCTGCACTCGACAAAATTAAAATGAAACCAGATGACGTGAATGTCATAAACCTCTCGGGCAGCGGCAATAAGGATATGGAAACGTATTTGGAATATTTTGGGTATTAAAATGAAGAAAATGAAAAACAGAATCAACCAGCTTTTCGAAACAAAAAAAGAGAATATACTTTCGGTCTATTTTACGGCCGGATTTCCAAAGTTGAACGACACCATTGAAATTATTCAGGAATTGGAAAAGAACGGGGTGGATCTTATTGAAATCGGTATTCCGTTTTCCGACCCCACTGCCGATGGGCCAACAATTCAGCACAGCAGCGAAACTGCCCTGAAAAACGGGATGTCGCTCCATTTGCTTTTCGACCAACTGAAAAACATCCGGCAATCTGTGAAAATTCCGCTCATTCTTATGGGTTACTTCAACCCGATAATGCAGTTTGGGGTGGAAGAATTCTGTAAAAAATGCAAAGAAACAGGGATCGACGGCGCCATTCTGCCCGACCTGCCTTTGGAGGAGTTTGAAGTGCAGTACAAAGAACATTTTACAAAAAACAACATGCACAACATTCTGCTGATCACTCCACAAACTCCGGAAGCACGCATCCGGCAAATCGACGGGGCATCCGGCGGATTTATCTATATGGTTTCTTCGGCATCAACAACTGGCGCCGGAAAAAAGGTAGAAGATTTTCATCAGGATTATTTCGAAAGGATTCAGCAAATGAATCTGAGAAATCCACGACTGATTGGATTTGGAATTTCAGACCATGCCACCTTTGCCAACGCCTGCAAATACGCTGGCGGAGCCATTATCGGAAGTGCGTTTGTGAAAGAGTTGCAGAAGTGCACCGAAATACAAAAATGTATTACAGGCTTTGTGCAAAGAGTTCGAAAATCTGATTAATTTTTTTTAAAATTTTGAAATATCCTTTTAATGTTATAAAACAGGTTTATCCATATTTTGGGTAACCGGCAATAAAACAATCAGATAGAAAAAGACAAAACGGTATGGCTTTGTTAATGTATGTTAAACCATATTTTATAACATACCTATACTCGGTTTTAGCTGTTATATTAATGTCGGATTTATAATACTAAAACATTTGGAACATGCTCGATTACGCAAAAGTTATTTTACCCAAAGTGAGTTTCAGCAAACACTTGTTCCGAAAAGAACTGGCAAAGTGTATCCGATGGGTAGAACCTTCTGAGGTTCAGGAATTGCACGACTGGTGCTATCAAAATTTTAAAGATAAGTATCCCGATGTTCTGGAAGAAGTTTTTTCCGGCGTCGCGGCGTAAAAACCCAATGGGGTGTATTGAAAGATGCACCCCTTTTTTCTGTCAAAAATCCGTTTTTATCAATAAGCTGTTCAGATTTACCCACAAACAACCCTTTCTTACCTGGTTTTTCTTTTTTTAGTCTATTCCTGCATCTTGCCCTTGTAAACATTACCTTGATAGAATTTTTTCAGCACTTATTTTAAGAAACCCTATGTTTGGTCTCAAAGCCAGAAAACAAAAAAAATGAAAAGCATTTAATCATTGGTGAGATTTTGAAAAAAAATCGGGGAAAAGCGATAATGAAATGTATAACCCATATAATATGTCTGTTTCTGAACTGATTGATCCGGTTACGGGAAGGGTTAGTCCCTCTGCCAACCTTTTGTATGAAGCAGATTGGATGAAAGAAGTTACAAACAAAAATGTTCCGCGCCAGGAGTATCAACTGTACTTCAACGGCGGATCTGAAAATTCGAAAATTTTTGCTTCACTTGCTTATCTGAATGAGGAAGGATTGCTGGAAACAACAGATTTTGAACGAATTTCAGGAAGAATTGGAGCTGAATTGACACCCAAAGACTGGCTGAATTACGGCGGGAATGTAAATTTCTCAAAAACAGAAAGTTCATACCTCGAATGGGGCGGGACGTCCGCTACTTCCAACGTTTGGTATTCCGCTCAGTTTCTGGCGCCCATTTATCCGGTGTATGTTCAGGATGCACAGGGAAATCCTGTACTTTCAGAAACCGGAGAAAAACAGTTCGACTACGGGTTAACAAGGCCTTCCGGCGCCAACCCGAATTACAACCCTGCAGCTACTTTATACGAAAATGATTTTTATACTACCACCGATAATTTATCGGGAAGATTTCATCTCGATATTTTGGGAAAAGGGCTGAACACAGCCATTGACGGATTATCCTTTTCAGCAAACATTGGATTTGATTATGCAAACAGGCGCCGGGTTCAATACAATAATCCCGAGTTTGGTGATGGAGCAACTGTGAGCGGCAGATTAAACCTGCTGAACAACCGAAACCTTTCATTTACTATGAATGAGCTTTTGAGGTATGAAAAAAGTTTTGGAAAACACAGTTTCAATTTTCTTGCCGGCCACGAGTTTTATAAACTGGTTATTAATGAGTTGGAATCTGAAAAAACCGGCTTCCCCTATTCAGGAATTAAAGAACTGGCGCCGGGGTCAACAACTTCGCTGCT
>JAHYIT010000288.1 GCA_019429205.1 Mariniphaga sp.
CCTGTGTCGGCCCTTCATGGTAATAATCGTTGTCCTCAACCCAGTAGCCTGTAGAATTGTTCAGATACATGCCATAGCCGCCCAGGGGCAACGGCTTGTAGTGTGCGTTGGTGTTGAATTGGTTTGAAGTGATGCGTGCATTGGTCATCCCGCTGATATATAGACCGCGGTGGCAGAGGTCAAAAGTGGTGTTGCGGATATCAATATAATGACCTCCTGAAATGTCGGTAGCATAAATTCCATAGAGCAGATTCTCAAAAGTGCCGTCCTCCCATTCGCTACATGGCTGTGAAGGACTGATGCACTTTCCTTTGACATCCACCTGCGAGCGGTAGCTGTAGATACCGCTACCCTTGTTATCAACACCTGTGTTGTTAATAAAATTGCAGGAAGTAACATTTACACCCTTCATTGACCTGATCTCCATGAAATAGCCTGGATCGCCTGTTCCGAAATAATCCTCGTCATAAATAAAATCACAGTCACTGAATGAAACCATGCTGGTGTATTGGTAGTCTCTGGCGTCAACGGCTTTTATGTTATTTCGGAAAGTAGAGTTAGTGGCCCCGATAATGCCACCATACTCAGAGTATTTCGGAGTCACATCCTCATTATATCGGTGGTTCCTCACAGCCACAATGGCATTCTCTATCACAGCGCCGTTCTTCATGGTTAAGCGCCCCTGATCTAATGGGTTGGAAGAGGTGGGATTGCCCCGGACTTCGATGCCCTGCCACATGTAATTGCCGCTGCTGGTTAGCAAAGCCCCATCCAGTATTAGCAATCCTCCGGGCTTTACAATGATTTTTGCATATTCGGTAAAACTTACCATGCTTGTAATTGTTAATGTGCTGCCTGAACATACAATGACATTGTCTGCAAGTACAATATCTTCATTCCATAATGCATTGGTGTTATTACAAATAGTAAATGTTTTAGGTACTGCAAACGATTCTACCTCATCACCCTCTTTATCTATAACATTCACCTTCATAATATCTCCATTGATGGTGAATTTCGCAAAATGGTGTACCTTTTGGGAATAAACATACCCGGGACCGGATGTATTTGTTGGATTATATAAAGTAGCTCCTCCTCCGCCCAAAGTTAGATGATGAACCCGGTTGAGATACCAATGTGCGTAATTATGATTATGACCGTTCAGAACAAGTTGTACTCCTTTGTCTGAACAAAGAGGGTGAAGATAATTTTGCGCCTCTGCATTATTTGGATGAACCCCCGAAGAATATCCCGGAGCATGAAAAACCATCACTTTCCAATCTGCTGGAGACGCATCAAGATCGTTTTCTATCCAGTTTTTCTGTGCTTGTGTAAGTGTACAATTTACAATATGATTTGGTAGATCAACAATGCAGAAATGAATTGGTCCATAGTCAAATGAGTAATGAAAACCCAGGGTAGATTGATCATAATAACTGTATGGCCAGTACTTCTTAAATGTAGTACCGTAGTGTTCATGGTTGCCTAATGCTCCCATAATCTGAAATTTCGATTTAACTTCAAGGCTATAAGGAAAGGCTGTATTGAAATATTCATTTTCCCAGTCGTTTTCCTCATCATTTGAAGTCCAGTCTCCGGTATGGATCAACAAGGTTTGATCTTGACCTGATCCATCCAAACTGTTGATGATGGAACTGCAGACCTGATCATGAACAGCCGGATATGTTCTTGTATCGCCATAACCATAAAATACTACACTTGAGGCATTATTCAACGGTGGCGTTCTGAATGAACCTTGTTTGCTATCAATGGGGATTCCATCATCCATCACGAATGCCTGGTAATAGTAGAACTCATCATATTCCAGATCATCATCAAAATCAAGTTCAACATACCAAAGATCATCTGTTAAATAGTTTGCAGTAACAATCGGCCCGCTATTTGGCTCAAGGCCATACTTTAACTCGCAGGGATCATTCATAAATACATTCAACTGCCACTGAATAACTATTTTACCAATTTCAGGGGTTACCTCGCCGGTGATCGGGTTTACTTTGTTTTTAAAAAAGAGATAAGGCTCTTTTTCAAAATAGCCGGTTTGTCCTATTAGCAGATTGCTAAACAAAACTGCTATTAAAGTCGCTAATACTTTTTTCATTGTTACAAAAATTTATTGGTTAATTATTGAATTATAGAACTGTGTCATTTCTTATGGTTTTAAGAACCGAATTTATGTCAGCGGTGGTTTTTGCTAAAAATTATACAAGACCTTTGCTGTGATTTGTTTCAGTAGTAAACTACATATTCATTCTGTTTCAAAGTTTCGAGA
>JAHYIT010000096.1 GCA_019429205.1 Mariniphaga sp.
ACAAGGACGTTGTATGTCCTTTGCAAAGTTTCTTTTGGTTGGGATTTTTCTGATATCCCAACTCGGGGCAATCGCCCAGACAAGAACCATTACCGGTACGATAACCGGAGACGATGGTTCACCCTTACCAGGAGTTACAATTGTACTTAAAGGCACAACCACCGGTACTGTTTCCGATATGGACGGAAATTACACGTTACCTGGTGTGCCTGCCGATGCTACAATTGTGTTCTCTTTTGTGGGAATGAAAACGCAGGAAATTGCTGTGGGAAACCAGACCACTATCAATGTTGCCTTGCAAACAGATGCAATCGGCCTCGACGAAGTGGTAGCTATTGGTTACGGTACAGCCCGGAAAAGTGACCTTACCGGCGCAGTTGTAAATGTGAAGGCTGAAGAGCTGATGAAGTACCAGCCGGCCAACGTGCAGGAAATGCTTCGCTCGGCAGTGCCGGGTTTAAAAGTGGGGTACAGCACCAGCGCTAAAAACACGCCTGAGTTCCAAATCCGTGCCGACAATACCATTAAAGCAAATTCTGATGATGAAAGGGCAGCAAACCGTCCGCTTATTGTATTGGATGGCGTGATTTTTAACGGCGATATTGCCGAAATTAACGTGAACGACATTGAAACTGTTGATGTATTGAAAGATGCCAGCGCCGCTTCCATTTACGGTTCGCGTGCATCGAACGGGGTAATCGTGTTTACCACAAAAAAAGGGGCAACAGGGAAACCGGTTATCAGCGCCAGTGTTAAAATGGGCGCCGTAACCCGGGGAAAACATTTAAAAACCTTTAAGGCCGGAGACGAGGTATTGACATGGCTGACCGACATGAATGAATCCATTAACAGTTTGACTCAGGCAGAATGGTCGAAATACCGCCAGTTTGAAAAAGTTCCGGAACAATACCGGGCCGACTGGCTGGTAGCAAACGGAATTCCGGGCGAAACCGATCCTACTAAAATTGCAAGTGCCTGGGTTGATAACTTCGGGTTTGAACAAAACGAAAAGGAAAACTTTTTGATGGGCCGTGAATTCGACTGGCAGGATTGGTTATACCATACCGGTTTGCGTCAGGATTACAACGTGAGTGTTTCGGGCCGCAATCCAAATGTTTCCTATTACTGGTCGTTGGGTTACATTGAAAACGAATCGGTTCGGGTGGGTGAAAAGTTTTCTTCCATTACTTCGCGCCTGAACCTCGACATAAAAGTAACCGATTTCCTGAGTATGGGGATGAATACCAGCTTTGCCTACCAGGATGAAGGTCCCGAGCCTATTGGTGAAGGAGGTTACCGCACGGCTTCTCCTTATGATGCTCCCTGGGAAAATATTGTTTTTAATGAAAATATGCCTGCCGGGAAGTTACCTGACATGTACCCGAGAGAATATTTAAAACAGGCAGGCGCCGGTTCAAACCGCGGAAATCCATTTTTGAATCCTGCCTATATTACAAGGAAATTTGACAGGTACAGGATTTTTCCCACCATGTTTGCCAAACTGACCCTTCCTTTCGGATTTACCTTTACATCCAATCTGACTACCCGACTGGATTTCCGCAACAGGTATTTTTATGAGGACAGCGCCAACCCGGCATGGGGACACGGAGGGCTCGTTACAAGAAGGCATAATACCGGGTTCGAATGGCAAACAGACAACATTTTAAACTGGAACAAGGAGTTTGGCGAACACCGGTTCGATTTCACCGGTTTGGTCAATGCTGAACGTGGCCAAAGTTGGTACACGCAGGCCCGGGGTACCAGTTTTTCTCCCACTGAAGCGCTCGGGTACCATGCCCTTGCATTTGCTCTCGTACCTTCAGTAGATTCAGACGATCAGGCTGCGACAAGAAACGCGTTGATGGGACGGTTAAATTACGCATTTGGTAACAGGTACAACCTGTCGGCATCTGTTCGTCGCGATGGTTATTCGCGTTTCGGGGCCAATTACGTTTATGCAACCTTCCCGTCGGTTTCTGCTGCCTGGACCCTGACCAATGAAGATTTTATGGCCGGAAGGCCTGCATGGCTTACCTTCCTTAAACTTCGCGCCAGTTGGGGTGTAAACGGGAACAGTAGCGGTATTGGCGCTTATGCAGCGTATGCAACATTAAGCGATAACAAGTATTTAAATTACGACAACGGCTATTTTGTAGCCCCCTATTTGTACATCAACCGGATGGCCAATCCAAACCTGGCCTGGGAGAAAAACCAGGCTTACAACTTTGCTGTTGATTATGGAATCCTGGATGGCCGGGTTAGAGGTTCGCTTGATGTGTTTACTTCAAAAACAACCGATTTGCTGTTGGATAAAAAATTACCTGTTATGACGGGTTTCGATCAGATTACCACCAATGTAGGCAGTTTAAAAACCGGAGGATTCGACCTTTCGATTAATACAATAAATATTGAAAATGCAGATTTCAGGTGGAACACCACATTGAATGTAAGTTACGCTACCAACGAAATTGGTTCCCTTACAGGTGAAAAAATTGAAATGACCGATGATGATGGCAACACCTACATGGCCGAACCGGATGATATTGATAACGGATGGTTTATCGGTGAAAACAAGGATGTAATCTGGGATTTCGAAATCGATGGCGTTTATCAGTTAGGAGATGAGGCAGAAGCATCTAAATTTGGATTATACCCGGGTGATTTCAGGTATGTCGATCAAAACGATGACGGAGTCATCAATGCCAAAGACAAAATCTTCCAGGGACTTTCATCGCCTCCATGGTATATAACGTTTAACAATGATTTTGAATACAAAGGATTTGATTTGGGTATCATCCTTCTGGCCAAATTAGGCTATAAGGGGGGGACTATTGAACCGTTTAACAACCGGCAGGAGTACATTAAAAACCACAACTGGTATAAGCTTCCATACTGGACGCCGAATAACCCGATAAACGATGCCGCCAGAATCAATTCCATTAACCTGGGAGGAGCTGATATATGGCAACAAAGATCGTATTTACGCATACAAAATATATCATTGGGTTATACTTTCCCTGCCAGCATGCTGGAAACAATTAACGTAGCCCGTACTCGTCTGGCCCTTACGGTTGATAATCTTGCGGTGTTTACCAAATGGATTGAAGGCGATCCGGAATCGCAAAGATTGATGCCGACTGCTTATTCGTTTAGCGTGAATTTTTCATTCTGATGAAGAACTGGATTTTATTTAATTTAAGAAGAATACTTAACTGTAAAATTGAAAAGAAATGAAAAAAATGAGAAATATAACAGGCCTCGTATTCATAATAATGATGGCCTTTACCATATCCTGCAGCGAAGAATTTCTCGTGGAAAAACCTTTATCTACACTTAGCCCGGAGAATGCCTTTATTGATGCGGCAGGTTTGCAGACTGCGCTGGATGCTTCTATAAAAGGAATTTTTAACCAATGGAACGGAGATACAAGAGAACTCATGTTTAATTCCAACATGAGCGATGCATCGGTGATTGGCAGTACCGATAAACCCGATGCGTTTGCCGATTTAAGAACGTATGCCACTCCACTGAATTCCAGAAATAACGATGCCGGACGGACACGCAATTTTTATATAGAAGGTTACCGCCAGATAAAAAATGCCAACACGGTAATCGACAATATCGATATTCCTGATTGGGCAGGGGGAGAAAATGATCCTGAACGAAACCACCTGCTGGGAAGCGCCTATTTTATGCGTGCAATTTATTACATGCAGTTAACCATGCAGTTTGGGAATGTTGGTTTTCTGCTCAACGTTGTTTCCGAGGCACGGCAGGATTTTAAAGTGTTCCACATGCAGGGTATCTGGGACCAAATGATTACCGACCTGGAGTTTTCGGTGAAACACATGAAGAAAAAAAGCCAGTTGCCGAAAGGACAACCGCCGGTGGATGCCGCCCGTATTTTACTTGCCAAATACTACATGATGAATCAACGGTTTGCCGAAGCCGAAGCGTTGATGACCACAGTAATAGAAGACCCTGAATCCCGCCTGTTTACCCAGGCCGATGTGGATGCCTCGGGTGTAAAATTTGTAGAAGTGGGCAATAACCATAACCCTTATACCGGAGAGTTGCTCAACGGGCTGGATGTGGCACAACCTGCCGATCCGGTAAATTTACTTTTTAAGGCTGCCGACAATCAAAAAACCAGCAACCCCGAAGGAATCTGGTTAATTGTAAATGCCCCGTTCCTCGATGGAAGCCAGGGACAGTCGGCAAGAGTACGTGCCTGGGGTCCAAATTTTGTCAGTACCAATAAGGGCGTAAAAGCGCCGCCAACAGGTACGGTTACCGGTATGGACATTGCCCAGAACCAGCGTTCGAAACAGATGCATAAATATGGCCGTGGACAGGGATTTACCCGCCCGTCCAACTATTCCCAGTATGAAATGTGGTATTTTAAAGGTGGAGTGGACCGGCAGGACTACCGCCATAAAAAAGGCAACTGGTTCGACATGGACATGCTGATTTACGATAATCCGGATTTAAAAGGTACGGAATGGTACGGGCAACCTGTTCGCCTTTGGCATAACGGGGTATTGCTGACAGAAGATTCCATTCGTTGCTTTTATGGTTACCCACTGTATAAATTTTGGGCCAAAAACCAGGAGGTACGATTGGACAGGCAGGATGGAGGAAAACAGGATAATTACATTATGCGGGCAGCAGAAGCTTACCTCGTTAGGGCAGAAGCACGCTACTGGCAGGATAAATTTGCTGGCGCAGCAGAAGACCTGAATATAATTCGCGAACGGGCCAATGCAATCCACATGTACACCGCTTCCGATATTCAGAGCGAAGGCATTGGCGCTATTCTGGATGAGCGTAACCGTGAATTGTATGGCGAAGAATACCGCCACGATGAATTGGTTCGCATTGCTGTTATATTTGCCAAAACAGGGAAAGCCGCTTACAACGGCAAAACCTATTCATGGGATGGAAAAGATATGGAAAAATCCCTTTCTGCAAACAGTTTTTTTTATGACAGGGTTATAGAGAAAAACAATTTTTACAGGGATGAAGTTCCATGGGCAACCTATCCCACCACAAGATACACCATGGATCCGAAACATATTTTCTGGCCGGTTTACGAACCTTACCTCATTGGTAATGTGGGGAACATATTAAACCAGACTACCGGATATGACGGTTCTGAAAAAAATGTGGAACCGCTGGTTCATCAGGTTCAACCTGCCGGTACTCCGAATACCGATCCGATGGTTGCAATCGGAGAAGTGGAATAGGTACCAAATATTTTGAAATATTTCTGATAAAAACATACTGTTCGCAAGGGCAGTATGTTTTTTTTTGTTGGTATGTATATATCATGGTTGAAGGCAACTGATTATTAGTGATTATTATTGAAAATACTGTCAATTTAGGTTGTTTTTAACAGTTCCCCGGTTATTCCTATCCCCCCCTCAAATTTAATTCAAAAATCATGAAATTTTATTTTGTTTTTTGTTGTAATTGTTTGTAACTTGAAGCAGTGAATGATAACGAAAGACTGATAAAACGAATTTATGAATAAAAACTTTTCTTATCAAACGTCAATTCAATTCGAGAATACCCTGCCGATAATCAAAGTGTTAAATCTTTAAAATTAAATTGCCTATGAAAAAAACAGGAAGGTCAGGTTGGTCATTTCATTCAAAATTCAAAATTATGTGAAGGGAATAATTAGTTCAAATTTTAAATCAAAAATTTTTATACTATGAAAAAAACGCAACGCAAAATTTTTTTGTTAAAGGGGATGAGTATCCCTATTTGCAAAATCTTTCTTGTTGGGATTTTTCTAATGTCTCAACTGGCAGTAACAGCCCAACAGTTGACAGTTTCTGGTAACGTTACCGATTCCCAAAATCAGCCATTGCCGGGGGTAACTGTTATTGTTAAGGGAACTGCCAATGGTACAGTTTCCGGACCCGACGGAGGTTATACGTTAGGCAACGTTGGCGCTAATGATGTACTCGTATTCTCTTTTGTGGGAATGCGTACCACAGAAGTTGAAGTAAATAACCGGACCTCAATCAGTGTTGCAATGGAAGAACAAACAATTGGCCTCGAAGAAGTTGTGGCCATAGGCTACGGAACACAGCGAAGAGAAAATGTTATTGGTTCGGTAACTGCTGTCAGAAGTGAAGAACTTACGGCTGCGCCTGTTTCAAGGGTTTCCAATGCACTTGCAGGACGCCTGCCCGGAGGTATTTTCCTGCAACAATCGGGTGAGCCCGGAAACGACTCGCCCTTGATTCGTGTTCGTGGAAACAGTACGTTGAATAATAACAGTCCGCTGGTAGTTATTGATGGCATTCCTGGTCGCGACCTGAATTCGTTAAATGCTGCCGACATTGAAAGCATTACGGTGCTAAAAGATGCCTCGGCTGCCATTTACGGTGCCAGGGCAGCCAACGGAGTTATCCTTGTGCAAACCAAAGGAGGATTGGAAGATACGCCTGCAACCTTTACCTATAGTTTTTATGAAGGGCTTCTTTCTCCTACAAAACTGCCCGAAATGACTGATGCGCCTACCTATGCAAGGATGGTGCGCGAACTGCAAACTTACAGGGGAGTTAATGAAGCAAACATGCTGTATTCAGAGGATGATATAGCCAAATTCGCATCAGGCGAATATCCGTGGACCCATCCCAATACCGACTGGTTTAAGGAAGCATTGAAAGATTACAGTACATCCCGCCACCACAATTTTTCTGTTTCGGGGGGTGCCAGAAACGTGGCATATCATGGTTCTTTCGGAACCCAGTTTGACGATGGCATTTACACCAATTCTGCCACTTCGTACAACAGATACAATTTAAAATTGAATGTGAATGCCAAAATCAATGAATACTTAAGTATTGGTATTGATGTAGTTGGTATTCAGGAAAACAGAAAATTTCCGACCAAATCGGCCAGCGCTATTTATAACACGGGATTAATGCGAATGTATCCCACATTTCATGCCATATTTCCCGGAACAGATTTGCCTGGTCCCGATATTGAATACGGCGATCAGCCAATGATTTCAGCTTCCGATAAAACCGGGTTTGATGATGACAAAAGGTATCGCAGCAATAATTTACTTACTGCGTCTTTAAAAATTCCCTGGGTTGAAGGACTTACTTTAACAGGCTATTATGCTTATGACATGTATATACAGAACAGGAAGCTATTTCAGAAGCCCTGGATACTTTATACATTGGATAAACAGGCCTATCTGGCAGCTGGCAATACTGGCAAGGAAGATGGTACGGCTTTTCTTTTTCCGAAAACAATAGGATTCCCAGAGCCAAGGGTAACTAATACAAACGAGACCCGGACCTCAAAAACAGCAAATATAAAACTTGACTATGCAAACACCTTTAAAGAAGTTCACAATATTGAGGCGTTTGTCGCTTATGAGCAGAATGAGTCAGATACTATTGGATATAATGCTTACCGGAGATTTTTTGTTTCCGACCGGTTGCCTTACCTTTTTGCCGGGGGAGATGCTGAAAAAAACAACAACGAATGGGTAATGATTGATGCACGTGTGAACTACTTTGGTCGGTTAAGTTACAACTATGCAAGTACCTATTTTTTTCAGTTCAGTTTCAGAAGAGACGGCTCTTTAAGGTTCTCGGAAGAGAGCGGACGCTGGGGAAATTTCCCTTCTGTATTGTTAGGTTACAGGCCATCCGAACAGGAATGGTTTAAAAATAGTCTTTCCTTTATCAACAGTATGAAATTAAGATTGTCCTGGGGCCAGTTGGGGAATGATCAGGTTAATGCTTTTCAGTACCTGACAAGTTACGGGTTTTCACAAGGATATTCCTATGGAGATAATGTAAGTTACATGGCAGGTCTCGATCAGGCCAATGTACCAAACCCAAATATTACCTGGGAAGTTGCCACTATTTATAATTTCGGGCTGGAATTAACGACACTCGAAAACAAACTTGCCTTTGAAACCGATTTGTTCTATGAAAGAAGGACTGACATCCTTGTTAAAAGAAACGTTTCTGTACCGCAGTTTACAGGGATAGCGTTGCCCGACGAAAACTTTGGAATTGTTGAAAACCGGGGTATAGAAACCGTTCTTTCATACAGGGACAGGAAAGGTCAGTTTGCATATCGGTTTTCCGGAAATTTTGCTTTTGCCCGGAACAAAGTGGTAGAGTTTGATGAACCGGAACAATCGGTTGAATGGCAGCAGCGTACCGGTAAACCAATGAATGCCTTTTTGCTTTACAAAAATTTGGGTGTTTTCAGAGATGCCGCACATATTGAGTCTTATCCGCATGTTACGGGAGCCCGTCCCGGCGATTTAATTCTTGAAGATTATGATGGCGACGGCAAAATAACCACCGACGACAGGCAACTATTCCCGCTAACCAACATACCGGAAATGACTTTTGGTTTTTCATTTGATTTCTCATACAAAAACTGGGAGTTAAGAGGTCTTGTTCAGGGACAGGCGCGGGCTATGCAAAGGATTTACAACCAAATGATTGTAGGTACAGGCGGAAACTATCTGAAATACGATGCGGATGACAGGTGGACACCCGAAAATACAAATGCCACAAAACCACGGGCATTTGAGCGGGTAGAAGAATACTGGAGAGCGGATTACGAAAACGATTACCTGTTTTCGCGGACTGATTTTGCCCGACTTAAAAATTTACAGTTAAGTTACAGGCTTCCGCGAGATTTGCAAAACCAGTTAAAATTAAGAGATGCAAAGATTTTCTTTGCCGGTCAGAATTTATTAATGATTTATTCCGGTCATAAGGTTGATTCCATGGATCCTGAAAGGGGTGGAACGGGTTCTTATCCTATTATGAGTGTTTTATCAATAGGTGCCGAAGTGACATTTTAATGGTTTAAAAATTTATTCTTAATTTAAAAATTACACATTATGAAATATATAAGAATACTTGCAGTTTTGCTGATAGTTCTTGCATCATGTGAGGATGCAATATTGGACAAGACTCCGTTGGACAGCTATTCCGACCCTGTTGTCTGGTCCGACATCAATCTCGCTAAAGCTTACCTGGCACGGGCTTACGACCAGGTAGAATATGGAATGGACAAAGGTGAAATGCTTGGCGCTATGACGGATGAACTCGTGACGGCCAGAGGTTTCACCGGAAGACCCTGGAACCAGGCACAAATCACTGCCGACCGGCTTGGTTCCAATCGGGGACACCTTAACTGGGGGCATTTTGGAAATATCCGGCGTATAAATGCATTCCTGCAAAATGTTGAGGATGTACCATCCGGATATGAAGGTTCTGAAAAAGCTTCCATCGAAGAACAGGTTGCACTTTTAAAGGGAGAGGGTTTGTTTCTGAGAGCATGGGAATACCATGCCATTATGAGGTCTCACGGAGGATTGCCTTTAATGGATAAACCACTTTCATTAAACGAAGATTTTCTGGAAATCAAAAGGGCCACTTTTGAGGAAACCATTAATTTTATTGTTGCCGATTGCGATCAGGCGGCTGCTTTGCTGAACCTGAAAAGTGGAATGGAAATGGGAAGAGCCACGAAGGAAGCTGCCATGGCGCTGAAAGCCAGAGTATTGATTTTTGCTGCCAGTGAACTTACTGCCGGACCGAAGGTGGCAAATGATCTGGTAGGTTATACAAATCCGAATCGGACTGAATTGTGGACAAAAGCAAAAAATGCCACAAAGGCAGTTATGGATTTGGGTACAGTTAAACTGGCTGATTTTGGAGCCCCTGACCAGAAAGCCGTGGCTCAAAATTATTTTGCCTTTTTCAAAACCAGAGACCTTTCGGATGATGAAATCATCTGGGGCCGGATGTTCCGTCTTGATGTAGGAGCACGTCACCGTGTGAATTTAAGAAACGGGCCCAATGGAATAAATAATTTTGGCAGAAATGGCCCCATGGTTCAGGCTGTTGACAGCTACCAGATGATGGACGGTTCGGACTTTTTTGACCATTTTGATATTGTGCCCGATACTGACTTTGGCACCTATGTTAATGTTTCAGAAAAATTTACCTACGAAAATCCGTATTATTACCGCGAACCCAGGTTTTATGCCACTGTATTATACGACAGCGCTGTATGGCAACCCCGTTTCTCGAATCTGGCCGAACGGGATCCAATAGGAATTTATGACAGACGGACCAGGATTGTTATTGAAAACGGAGTGGTTGTAAGTGATGTAAAGGGAATTGACACACGCAGCGGCCCTATTGAAAACTGGAACGGCAATTATGGCGGTTATATCCTTAAAAAGTTTATGGATGATGAAATTGTTGGCAGAGATGGGTATAACCCGACTTCCTGGATATTTATGCGGTATGCAGAAATATTGCTGAATTATGCCGAAGCTTGTCTTGAGTTGGGAGAACAGGCTGAAGCTTCCAAATATATTAATATGATAAGGAACCGTGCCGGATTGCCCGATTTTACAGGAGACATTTGGGCAGCTTATCATTACGAAAGGAAAATTGAGCTGTTTGGAGAAGATATCCGGTGGTATGATATCCGCAGATGGAGAAGGATCGAGCTTGATGATTTGAGGCCAAAAATAGTTATGGGGGTTCAGATTGATGAGGTGAAGGAAGACGGAGTAACCACTACCACCTGGAGAAGAGTAAGGGCCCAGCCTGATAATGGTTACAATGAAAATATGTATTGGATACCCATTGCGACTGCCGAATTAAGAAGAGCGCCGCTATTGGAGCAAAATCCGGGTTATTAGATTGCTGTTTTATTTGTAGAACATACTGTCTGCAAGGGCAGTATGTTCTTATTTTTTTTGTTTCTACTTATTTATGAGTTCCGAAAATTCCTGCAACAAAATTCGTCTTTTGGGCATTTTCCATTTTGATGTTCAGAAATATCTTTTTTTCCGAAGAAATCTCACAAAAATCTTTTATATTAGCAGACCGTGTTCGCACACGGAAAAATGATTGTAAACTTAAATCCATTAACAAATGAAACGGTATATTTATCTTCTTTCCTTCTTAATTTTTGCAGCAGGTTGTTCATCTTCCGCTCAAAAAGTTCAATTTAACCACGACGAAGCAAACAACAAAGTGGATGTTTATTTCGGCAATAGTTATTTCACCTCCTACATTTATCCGGATGACATGGAAAAACAGGTGTTGTACCCCATTGTAACTGCATCCGGCAAAGAAATTACGCGCGGATATCCCATCAATCCACGGCCTTTTGAACGGACTGACCACCCGCACCATGTAGGATTATGGCTCAACTTTGGCGATGTAAACGGACTGGATTTCTGGAACAACTCCTTTGCTGTAAAACCGGAAAACAAACACCGTTACGGTTCCATAAAATTGAAGGAAATAGTTGAAACCAACCCAAAATCCGGCAAATTGGTTATGAATGCCGATTGGGTAAATAATGTTGATGAAGTGCTGTTAAACGAAAAATCAACTTTTGTTTTCAGCGAAAAAGACAATGTCCGTACCATTGACCGGACTACCGAACTTACCGCACAAATACAGGTAACCTTCACCGAAAACAAGGAAGGAATGTTGGGATTGCGCATGGACAGAGCTTTTGAAGAACCGGCTGACAAACCCGGCCGGTTTTTGGATGCAGACGGAAATGTTACAGAAGTGCCGGTTTTAAATAATGAAGGCGTGAATGGCGTTTACCGCAATGCCGAAGGATTTACCGGTGGCGACGTTTGGGCAAAACGAAGTCCCTGGGTTGCCCTGCGAGCCGAAAAAGAAGGTGAAGCAATTACCGTGGTTATTTTCGATCATCCCGAAAATCCAAATTACCCGGCCTGGTCTCATGCCCGCGGTTACGGACTTTTCGCTTCCAATAATTTTGGCGGCCGGGCAGTGGATAAAAATTCAGACCCCGTTGAATTGGAACTGAAGCCCGGAGAAAAAGTGGTTTTCAAACATAAAGTGGTTATTGGCGGCGACCTTACCGATGAACAAATTACAGAAATGGCAAAAAAATTTCAATAATTAAATCAATAGAACATCATGGAAAATACCAAAGGAAATTCAAGAAGATCATTCATTAGAAATGCGGCAACCGGTGCATTTATTGCAGCAGTAACTCCCGGTGCATTAAATGCAGAAACCATTGAAGTACCCACCATTCTGCCTTCAGGAGCCAAAGGCGCCAACGACAGGATTCGCGTTGCTGTTTTGGGCGTTTATGGCCGTGGAAAAAACCACATCAGTGAAATTATGGGACTTGCCGAAAAGGCAAATGTGGAAGTGGCAGCCCTGTGCGATCCGGATATGATTGTGTTGCAGGAACGCGCCAAAGAATTTAAAGATAAGTACGGAAAAGATGTGACAATTGAGCAGGATTTCCGGAAAACCTACGAAGATAAAACCATTGATGCTGTGGCGCTGGCCACACCAAACCACTGGCATGCCCTGCAAACCATCTGGGCTTGCCAGGCCGGCAAAGATGTGTATGTGGAAAAACCTGCCACGCACAACATTTACGAAGGACAAAAAATGATTGAGGCCGCGTACAAATACAACCGAATTGTTCAGCATGGGGTTCAGTTACGCAGTTCGGTGGCCATTCGCGAAGCCGTGAAACACCTCGAAGAAGGATTGATTGGCCGCGTTTATATGGCTCGCGGGCTGGTATTCCGCTGGCGGCCCGATATAGGTAATAAAGGCATTTCAAAAGTGCCCGATGGATTGGATTATGACATGTGGACAGGACCGGCGCCGCTGCGCCCGTTTTCCCGTAACCTGGTGCATTATAACTGGCACTGGCACTGGGATTATGGGAATGGCGACGTGGGTAATCAGGGAATTCACGAAACCGATTTATGCATGTGGGGTTTGGGTGTGAACAGTTTGCCCGAGCGAATTACCTCCATGGGTGGAAAATTTCTCTGGGACGATTCCAAGGAAGTTCCGGAAATATTATCATCCATTTACCACTATCCGAAACAAAAGAAAATCATTCAGTTTGAAGTGCGTAACTGGTGCACCAACCTCGAAGACGGCGCCGGTGTAGGAAATATTTTCTATGGCGATAAAGGCTACATGGTAGTGAAAGGGTATGGTACCTATGAAACTTACATGGGCCAAAAACGTGAACCAGGTCCAAAACGTTCGGAAAGCGGAGAACTTACGCTGCATTTTCAAAACTGGTTCGATGCCATCCGTGCCCGCGACATGAGCATTCAAAACGGTCCGGTACAAACCGGGCACCTCTCATCTTCACTGGCTCATTTGGGTAATATTTCATACCGGCTTGGCCGCCAGCTCGAGTTCGACCCGGTGGCTGAACGGTTTATTGGCGAAGGCGAAAATGAAGCCAATGCCATGTTAAGCCGCAATTACCGTGCTCCTTATGTGTTACCTAAAGTTGTATAATTTGAACTGTTTAAAAAATCAGCTATGATTAAAAAGAATATTATGGGAGGAATTTTTCTGATGGCAGTGATGAGTTTTTTTTCCTGCAGTTCGCCAAAGCCCGATACTTTCCTGACTGAAATCGGGGTATGTACGAGCGTATCCAATGCCGATATGCTGGCTTCGCATGGATATTCCTATATCGAAGAAAGTGTGGGCCGGTTTTTAATGCCGACGCAAAGTGAGGAGGATTTTAACGAGATGCTGCAGCAGGCGCAAAATGCTGCAATTCCTGTAAAAGCTTGTAACAGCTTTATTCCGGGAAGTCTGAAAAGCGTGGGCCCGGATGCCGTTCACCCGGAAATTCTTGAGTTTATGGAAATCGCCTTTCGCAGGGCACAAAAGGCAGGTGTGGAATACATCGTTTTTGGCAGTGGCGGTTCGCGGGCCGTTCCTGAAGGTTTTTCAAAAGATGAAGCCCTGCGGCAGTTTACTGGTTTGTGTAGTCAGATGGCACCCATAGCGGCCAGGTACAATGTGGTGGTTATACTCGAACCACTCAACAAAAAGGAATGTAACCTTATCAATTCGGTTTTGGAAGGCGGAGTCATTGTGGAAGAGGTAAACCATCCCAACTTCCGGCTTCTGGCCGATATTTACCACATGATGATGGATGGTGAAGGGTCTGAAAGTATTGAAAAATACGGTCACCTGATTCACCATACCCACATTGCTGAAAAAGAAGGACGGGCAGCGCCCGGTACCCATAACGAAGATTTTACAGCCTATTTCAAAGCATTAAAAGAGGTTGGTTACGAAGGAAAAATGTCTGTTGAATGCCGCTGGGAAGATGTGGAAACCCAGGCTGGAACCGCCATTGAGACTATCAATAACCAATTGTTAAATATGAAACTTTAAACATTGAACTTTAAACATTGAACTTTAAACTTTAAACATTGAACTTTAAACTTTAAACATTTATGTATAATTCCAGACGTTCTTTTATCAAAAAATCAGCCATTGGTGCTGCCGGAATTACAATCGGAGGAATGGGTTTCAGTGCGAAATCTTATGCTTCGATATTGGGTGCCAATGAGCGTTTCCGTATTGCTGTTTGCGGGGTAAACGGCAGGGGAAAAAGTCATATCAGCGGCCTCGGTGGTCTTGATAATGTGGAAATTGCTTACCTCGTTGATCCCGACCGGCTGGTTCTGGAAAACCGCGTGGCAGAAGTTCGGGAGAATGTTGAAAACAGTTCCCGCGTAAAAGGAGTGGCCGATGTCCGGCGTGTGCTCGATGACAAAAACATCGATGCCATTAGCGTGGCAACACCCAACAACTGGCACTCATTAATGGTTATTTGGGCTGCACAGGCGGGCAAACACATTTATGTGGAAAAACCAGCCAGTCACGATGTGTATGAAGGACGGGTAGCTCTGGCTGCCGCTGAAAAATACGGCATTGTGGTGCAACATGGCACCCAGCGCCGCAGCGACCCGAAATGGGCACAGCTCATTGGCGAAATCCGTTCAGGTAAATACGGGAAAATGGTCGTTTCGCATGGTTTTGCCTGCAAACCACGAGCCGGTATCGGTTATAAACCCAACACAAATCCACCGCCGCACCTCGACTGGAACCTTTGGCGCGGTCCTTCCGTTGTTGACCGGTACAATGAAAACCTGGTGCATTACAACTGGCACTGGTTTTGGCAGGTTGGAAACGGTGAGCTCAACAACCAGGGCACGCACCAATTGGATGTGGCCTACTGGGCTCTTGATCCGGAAGTTGAAAATACACATCCGGTTCGCGTAATGGCCATAGGTGGCCGGTTTTTGTGGGACGACCAGGGAGAAACGCCCAACACCATGTTTGCCGTTGCTGAATTTAAAAACGGACAGCGCGTTTTCTTTAATGTGCGCAATGTAAATCATGAAGGCTACCAGCGGGAAGTGACCAACCGGTTTTATTTTGAAGACGGTGGAAGACTTCACGAAGGCGGGGATTATTTTTCGCATAACGGAAGTCAGCCCCGCAATGTGCAGGTGAAAGAAGTTCCAATTACTCCGGGCGGGAATTATGGCAGTTTTGTGGCTGCATGCCGGGCCGGAAATCCTGCAATGGCTAACGGAAACATGCGCGATGCACATTACAGTTGCACACTCGGGCACCTGATGAATATTTCGTACCGGTTGGGAAAAGAGGTGCCTTTTAATGCCAAAGCAGGGAAGTTTGGAGATGATGCACTGGCTTTCGAAGAGTTCATGAAAATTCATGAAATAGCCCGCGACGGTATGGGAGTTCCGGTTGATCAGGCCAACTATATTGTTGGGCCATGGCTGGAATTTGATGGAGAAGCCGAACATTTCACCGGCAATAATTCAGTTGAAGCCAATCGCTTACTTTTCGATCCTCGTCGGGCTGAGTTTGATATTCCCTCGCCAAATTCGGTGTGAAATAATTTAAAAATCAATCAATTCTAATTTTAAAATAGGAAGTATGGAAAATTCAAGAAGACAGTTTATTAAAAAATCGGCCATTGGAGCCGCCGGCATTACCATTGGCGGATTGGGCATGTCGGCAAAAAGTTATGGCAGTATTTTAGGTGCAAACGATAAGATTCGTGTTGGAATTCTCGGTTTTTCCAATCGGTTTAAAGGTTCACTTGGTAAAGCTTTTTTAAAGTATGCCAATGATATGAATTTCGAGTTTTTTACCGTTTGCGACATCTGGAACCGCCGCCGCGACGAAGGACAAGCCTGGTACAAGGAAACCACAGGCGGCAAAATCAACACAGCCAGAAATACCGACGAATTGTGGGGTCAAAAACCTGATGCTGTGATTATCAGTACCGCCGATTTTCAGCATGCTTTGCATACGGCTGAGGCGGTTCGTGCCGGCGCCGATGTGTATTGCGAAAAACCGTTTGCCGAAACCATGGACGATGCCAACGAAGGGCTGAAAGCAGTTAAGGAAACCGGAAAAGTGATAACCATTGGCTCGCAGCGGCGAAGCGGGCCCAATTACCACGCTGCCCACGACTACATTCAGTCGGGCAAATTTGGTAAAATTCTGGCTGTGGAAATGACCTGGAACGTGAACCAGCCGGGCAGGTGGCGTTTGCCGCATCTCACTTCGCAAATCAAGGAAGCGGATACTGACTGGAAACGGTATTTGATGAACCGTCCTTACGAACCGTGGGATGCGCGCAAATATCTGGAATATCGTCTGTTCTGGCCTTATTCTTCCGGAATTCCCGGTCAGTGGATGGCTCACCAGATTGACACGGTTCACTGGTTCTCGCATTTGCCACACCCACGTTCGGCAGTTGCCAATGGCGGCATTTACATGTGGAAAGACGGCCGCACCAATTTCGATACCATGACTGCCGTGTTTGATTACGGTCCGCTGGATAACATGGACGAAGGCTTTCAGGTAATTTATTCGTCGCGCCAGAATAACTCTTCGGGCGGAACCAAAGAGTGGTATTTCTCCAACGGCGGCAAACTCGATTTGGATACGAACAAGGTAAACAGCGATGGCGGTTTAACAGAACGCCACGCCAGCGCCATGGATATGAAACCATTCCTGCTGGAAGACTTCGAACTTCCGCAAATGAAGGTAGAAACAGATGCTGATACCGGGTCTGACCCTTTGACCAATGCCCACATGCAGAACTGGATGGAATGTGTGCGAAAAGGCGACCCGAAAACCAATGCACCGGTTGAAGCCGGGTATAGCCATTCTATAGCCAATATTATGGTAACGGCAGCATTACGCACCGGCCAGCGTGCCACATTCGACGAAAAAACCAAACAGGTGATGGCCGGAGGAAAAGTATTCAAATACTAATTTCGCATAGATTTT
>JAHYIT010000097.1 GCA_019429205.1 Mariniphaga sp.
TCATCTTAAAATCTTCAAATAACCTCATCGTACTTTTTCCTTAAACTTAACAAAAAAAACAATTGCTCCAAAGCCCACAGGGAATTAGTTATCAACAATTTATAGTTTATAGACAGACTCTAAATAATTAATGTCTCCGTCTTTCCATCCGTTAACCCAGCGATCATATTCAGGTCCACCTTCAGAAGTATGCCAGGCAAATGCATGGCAATTATATTCGTGAGTTCCGGGTGCAACCATTGTAGCGTCCCAATTATTACTCTCGATCAGTGAATCAGCATATGCTCTATAAGCAGCGGTATCACCAAGATATCCATTATAGTATTCTACAGAATTGCCTTTGGGAGTTAAGATTGCACCACTATGCTGGGAATAAACTTTAACACCTACAAAAAGCAGTAATGTTGTTAAGTAAATTGTTCTTTTCATAATAATGTGTTTTAATAATTTGCAGATAAAAAGAATTTCACTATGATGTAAAATCCCATAAATTATCTTAAACAATATTCAATCGATTGAAAACTAATTTTCAAGGTTTATTAATTTGTTGTCTTTTTTCAATCGTTCAATTAATCTTTGATCGTTTCTTAAATCTTCTCCTTTGAACATTTCAATAGGTGGTTCAAGCTGAATAGAAACAATATTTGGTTCTTGTAGCTTGAAAAGAATCCTGTCAAAGTGAGCTGTTGAAGAGTAAAGTGGAACGTATCCAACCCTGTAGACAAGATTGTTGTTTAGTACAATTTCAATAATGAAATCAGGGAATGGAAAATGGTAAAAATCAGTTTGAGTGACCTTTCTGTTAAACTTATTCCAGGCCAATTCATTTAAAACAAAAGCATGTTTTACAGAATCGTATCCAAGAATTTCGTTATAATACACAAGCGTTGGTGTATTATCTGTTTCCAAATCATAATAGCGGAAAGTTATACCATCATCAATCTTATCATTTTCATTTTTTGTACAACTTATTAAAATAAATATCATAATAAATTGAACTAAAAAAAATCTTGTTTTCATCTGTATTTTTTTAATGAGTTTATTTGTTATTTAAGTAAATAGTAACTTCATCAATAAGTTCAGTTACAAAAGCAATATCACGTGTTATCCCTGTCTTTAAAAGAATTTCCATGTCTCCTTTTAGTTTACTGCTATTTTTTATAGTGAGCTCATCTATTTCTATAATCTGGGCCATTATTAATAAGTTTGGTGAAATCTGTTCTAAATAAAATTTACCCCAGTATTTTGCTTTTGCTTCATACTTCTTGAATGATTCTTTTAATAATTCAATACGCTCAGCTTTATTCATATTCTTTAAAATAACCGGGCTTGAAAGCAGTAACTCTATTACTATAAAATCCTTTTTATGTTGAATCTGGGCACTCTTTTCCATTGTCTGATAGTCAAAGGGCTCAAAACTCTGATATATTCGCATTAGTTCAATGCCTGCATCCTTTCTTTTAGAAAGTTCTACAAATCCATTAAAAAGGGTTGAAACATAGGACATACCTGTTATTAAATCGTTTCGTGTAAAAATCAATTCAATTTGAGGATAACTTAAACAGGTCTTTACAAGTTGTTTTGTACTGATTCTTGTTAGAATATCATTTGGAATATTAAGTTGTTCCAGTCTTTTTGAATATACTTTAATATTCAACCACTCTTCGCTCCCCGGCATTACCGGATAATCCCAGGCAACTTCGTCGTTTTGCGCAAATGAAAATGTTGGGAATACTATGATTAAAAACAGAATACATATTTTTCTCATGACAATTGATTTTTGTGTTTTGAATTGTATATACGTTATTTAATTCCTCCTGTATCCAGGCGAAAATATTCCTGCTGCCTCCCCGGCCGGAGGAAACCGGGGAGGCAGCTAAATCAGTTTCATTCTATCTTTTCACCACCAGTTTCCCTTGCAGCACTTCATCTTTGTATTTTACGCGCACCATATAAATCCCTTCAGTCCAGCCGGTGGTTTGTATTTTGGCGCTTTTGCCCCTCAGGTTGGTTTTTTTCTCTTTTAATAACTGGGCCGGAGAGTAAACTTCCAGTTCCCATTCGGCATTTTCGTCAAATTCAGTGTCCTCCGATGTTGTTTCAATAGAAAGTGTTGTTTCGCCTGTGGTAGGGTTGGGGGATAAAACCATAGAATAGGAATTCCCGCAATATCCTCCACCTCCAAAATAATCAATAATTACTTTAGAATTAATTCCATTACAGGCATCAGCATAAACTTCCACCATTCCACCATAAGTAGAACCGGTATATACTGAAATCATATTTTCCCAGGTGTAGTTTTGAGTCCATCCTGACGGGATTGACCAGGTGTAATTTGAAAGGGAACAACCCCCGCTATTATTCAGGTAGATGTGATAATGCGTTTCCGGGCACATATAAGTTACGGGCGAACCTCCTGTTGTATATAATGCAAGCTCCAAATTATCTGAATGAGGCCTGTTAACCCCTATATATCTGGTGATAATTCTGGTTTTGTTTACAGGCGGACCGATGGTTAATGTAAGCATTACCCCGCCCATTCCGGCAGATGTTGAGTTTTTAGGTGTAACTTTAAATGATCTTGTTCCTTGTCCGGAAACATAGTTTAAGAGATTGGTATCGTATGTCCAGTTAAAAGTACAATTAACATAGTCAGGTGTATAAAATGTCGCTTCGTCACCGTAACAAACAAAGGAAGGATTATCTACTTTAAAAGGGGAGTAATATTTTAAATTGGTAGTAACATAAGGACAATCGTTCCAATTATGTATGGCAAGCACGTTTGGACCCCACTTTGATTTCCATATACCCGGGGTTAAAGTGGTTATTGCAGAATGGTCATCAGATATCCAAGAGACCATTCCGGGATATGTCTCATTTGTAACTTCAATATAACTTCCTCCTTCCCAGTAGATATGTTCATCAGTATTACCTGAATAATATCCAATCCATCTTGGATTGGTTAATTCAGGATTTTTTTGACTCATATACCAAGCATAACTGTGGCAATTAAACCTTCTTGTTGAGCTATAATTATCATAAGTCTTTATTTGAATAGCATTGGGCCGGGTTTGTGAATAGTAATGGTCAGTTGCTGCTCTAATTGAACTTGCATCTTCTTCTGTTATCCAGGCAACAACAGTATCACCAAGGGGTGTCAACACATAACTTTGAATATCTTGGGCTGATAAATTAAACCCCAAAAGACTTAACAGTAATATTTTTTGTAATTTCATTTTTTATTTTTCTTATAGTTTGAATAAATTAAATGATTCAATTTCATATTTTTGGGTTCTTCACTAAATGTAAAGTTTATTTTTTCTCCGTCACAATTAAACCAATGTTTTATATTTCCATTAATTGTATCCAATTCCATTAAAACAAAAAACATTTCTTGATTATTAACTACTTCATAATATATTTGACCTGTATAAATTCCGGTAGTATCATTTTCAGCGTTTTTGATTAACTGGTTTAACCATTGTAACTCAGTTTTGGGATTTTTACATCCGCAAATTTCTTTTTCTTCTTTTTTACAAGATGTAAAAAATATTAGAATAGAGGTTATTATTAAAATTCTTTTCATTGTTAATGTTTTAAAAATTCTTTTGAACTTGAAACAATGTATGGCAAGATTTTTACATCTCGAAAATTACCGTATTCTATAAACCTTTCAATTTCAGTTTTAGTTTCCGCATATATTTGATTCCACTGAAATCCAGAGTTTTGTAAGATTCGAGAAAGAGCAAATCCTATTGACATTTGACTGGTTTTTCCATACAATTCTTTATCCTCCTTTTCTTCCAGTTTTTTCAACAATTCCCTTACTAGGTCTTGCTTCTGGGACAAAGTCATTTTATCAATAATTTCATTCTGGGATAAAAATAATTCTATTGCAATTATCTCTAATGAATAATATCCTTTTTGAATATTAGTCCAATTTTTATCGTATCCCCGCGGTTGAACATCTGAATATCTTCTAATTAATAAATCAGAGGCATCTTCCCGTTGAACAAATTCATTAAGCCCATTAAAATTTCTCCTGAATTCATTCATTCCAGTTTGTGTTGAATTAAATGCAAGTATATCATAAATGAGAGGATAATTAAAGCATAATTCCATTAGCTTATTTGTAGGAATATCCTGTAAAATGTCCTCAGGAATTTGACATACTTCAAGTTTCTCTTTTTGGTTTTTTAGTGCCTTCCACTCCTCGCTTCCCGGTTTCACCGGATAATCCCAGGTAACTTCGTCGTTTTGCGCAAATGAAAATGTTGGGAATACTATGATTAAAAACAGAATACATATTTTTCTCATGATAGTTGATTTTTGTGTTTTGAATTGTTTATACGTTATTAAATTCCTCCTGTATCCAGGCGAAAATATTCCTGCTGCCTCCCCGGCCGGAGGGAACCGGGGAGGCAGCTAAACCAGTTTCATTCTATTTGTTTTACAAAAGCGCCTCATGACAATTGCTTTTTTCTACGCCGGATTATGAAAATATGTTTCAAATAATGCAATTCTTAAAAGACAGATACAATAAAACAGATTCGGGTTGCGTGACAAAATATGTTTTTGAGCATAAATGAATTATACTTTTTTTTTACTTTAGCCTGAAATTAATTTAAACAGAAAACAAAAATGCAGTCACACGAAATTGATTACAAAATTATTGGTCACGATGTTCAGTTGGTAGAGGTTGAACTGGACCCGGGCGAA
The DNA here is from genome assembly GCA_019429205.1 of Mariniphaga sp. GTDB lineage: Bacteria > Bacteroidota > Bacteroidia > Bacteroidales > Prolixibacteraceae > Mariniphaga. The sequence goes on from JAHYIT010000097.1 coordinate 4,720, forward strand.
ACGGTTATAGCCGAAGCCGGCGCTATGTTATATATGGAAGACGGAATTGAATTTACTGCCCGAATGGGCGACGGTTCCAATCCAAATGCCGGTTTTTTTGACAAACTGATTTCAGCCAGTTCGCGTTTAATTACCGGCGAATCGTTGTTTTTAACGCATTTTACCAATCAGGGATGGGGTAAAAAGCATGTGGCTTTTGCAGCGCCTTATCCGGGTACCATTATTCCGCTAAACCTGGCGGCATTGGGCAGGCGGATTATCGTGCAGCGCGACGCCTTTTTGTGTGCAGCCCTGGGAACAAAAATCTCCGTAACATTCAACCGCAAGCTCAGCGCCGGATTTTTTGGAGGTGAAGGATTTATTCTTCAGCAACTGGAAGGCGATGGCAACGCGTTTTTTCATGCCGGCGGAACAGTGATTGAAAGACAACTGAACAACGAAGTACTGAAAGTGGATACCGGCTGTATTGTGGGCTTTGAACCCGGCATCGATTACGACATTCAGCAGGCAGGAAACCTGCGTTCCATGGTTTTTGGCGGCGAAGGTATTTTTCTGGCCACCCTCCGCGGTACCGGAAAAGTGTGGCTGCAAAGTATGCCCATCCGTAAACTGATTAGGGAATTATCTCCCCGCGGTGGAAACACCCGCAAAGAAGGACGACCGGGATTGCTGGATAGTTTGCTGGAAAGATAGGATAAGTTTGCAGTTTCCAGTCGCAGTAAGCAGAAAAGGGAAAGATAAATTTGCAGGCGCAGTCGCAGGCGCAGAAGAGAGTAAGATAAGTTCACAGTCGAAGTAGTAATAAGTAGAAAAACCTGAACATGTTTACTATGAATTTAAACTGAGACTGAAAACTGAGACTGAAAACTGAGACTTTTTACACCACCCCCGGCAAACTAATCCCGGTAATTTTCCGGTACAAATCAAGTGCAAACACATCGGTCATTCCCGAAATAAAATCCACTGCCGACTGTATTTTGTGATACAGGTTATCGCTCTGCGGCTGGTATTGCCCGGGCAGCAGCGAAAGGATTTTCCGGTTGTATTTATCTTCCGGTTTTACCACTGCACCAACAAATTCTTCCAGCAATGTGCCAATAATTTTGAAACCGGCAATTTCAATCTCAACCACGGTGCGGTGGGCGTAAACTTCTGAATACGAAATTTTTTTCACTTGTTTCATAGCTTCTGTCTGTCTGTTTTGCAGCGAGCCCACCAGACTTTTTGAAAAACTCCCCTTTAAAATGGCTTCGTAGTTGTCTTCAAAAATACGTATGCTTTCGTGAATCAGTTTACCAATAACGCCGGCCCTCAGGTAGCTGATTTGTTCGTTTTTATCGGTTACCCGTCTCATTGTATTTTCAATACTCTTCAATACTTTTTTGTCTTCAGCAGGATCATAAAAATTCAGGTACAACTCTTTCACCCTTTCGTAGCTAAGAATTCCCAGCTTGCAGGCGTCTTCCAAATCCATAATCTGATAACAAACATCGTCAGCAGCCTCCACCAGAAAAACCAGAGGGTAGCGTTGAAAAGAAAGATATTCGGTTTTTTGTCCTGGAATTTGTAGTTCTGAAGCAATTTTCCTGTAATTCTCTTTTTCCGACTGAAAAAAACCGAATTTCTGTTTGGTGGCCAGCGGCGATTCAAACGGATACTTTACAATACTGGCGAGTGTTGGATAAGTAAGCGCAAAACCACCGGGCCGTTTTCCGTTGAACTGGTGTGTAAGAAGGCGCAGAGCGTTGGCATTTCCGTCGAACCGGACAAAGTCGCTCCATTCGGCTGGGTCAAGTTGATGTTGAAACTCTTTTCCGGCGCCATTTTGAAAAAAGTTGGAAATAGCCGATTCGCCTGAGTGGCCAAACGGCGGATTGCCTAAATCGTGGGCCAGGCAGGCTGCCGAAACAATGGTTCCGATTTCCGGTACCAGCGGATTTTCCGGAAATTCTACCGCCGTTTTTTCAGCCAGTAAATTTCCCAGAGAACGTCCCACACTGGCAACTTCCAGACTGTGGGTGAGCCGGTTGTGCACAAAAATATGTTCGGGCAGCGGAAAAACCTGCGTTTTATTTTGCATTCTGCGAAATGGCGACGAAAAAATAATGCGGTCGTAATCGCGCTGAAACTGCGTACGGTCTTCAAGCCTGGTGGAAGTTTTCCACTCCTCCATTCCCAAACGCTTTGCGGAAAGTAATTGATTCCAGTTCATAATCTTCATTTCACAACGTATATGTTGAATACTTTTTTACTTCTTTGGCCAGTTCTCTTGCTTTTCCGCCGGTTATTTCGTCCAGTTTTTTCCAGAACCGCCCGCTGTGGTCTTTTACTTCAGTATGTACCAATTCGTGCAGTAAAATGTAGTCGATAAGCTCATCGGGTAATTTCATCATTTGCAGATTCAGACTGATGTTATTATGTGATGAACAACTTCCCCAATTTCTTTTATTATTGCGAATGGAAACTTTATTGTAGCTGAAACCATTTAATACAGCAAGTTCTTTTAAACGAGGCGGCAGCAGTTTACGGGCTTCGTAACGGTAAACCTGGCTTAAAATATCTTCCAAAAACAACCGGGCTTTTTCAGCATTAAAATCAGGGGAATAAACTTTTACAACTTTCCCCGTGGTTTCAACATCTTCAGTTTTGCCACTGCACAGTTCAACCTGATGCAGTTTGGTTTGAATTGTTTCACCAACAGTATAAATTTTTCTTTGCGCTACAGCTTTATTCTGCTGCTGCCGAATCCAGGCCTCATTCCGTGCCAAAAAAGATAACACTTCCTTCTCTGAAATAAAAAAAGGAAAAGAAATCAGCACCGATTTGTCGGGCTTTACGCTAATTTTCATATTTTTCGAACGCCGGTTGCGAAAAAAAGTAACCGGACCTATGCTTTTAAAATGAACTACTTTGTTTGGCATTCGTTTAACTAAAAATAAAACCAAAGATACCACATTATGGAACAGAACAAAAAAATGGAAGTTTTCTCCAACCTGACCAAGCAAGTTACCATTGCTTCGGTAGAAGAAAAAGTATTACCGGGCAGCCTGGTTTTTGAAGCACTGAACCAGTTTCCCGGTTATTATCATGAAACCCCAACCAAGCCGACGCCAATCTACATTTATCTGGTTCTCGACAAACAATATCCGTTGGAGGAAGTTTTGCGGGCCACTCAGAACATTGAGAAAGAGTACGATTGGAATTTTGATTCGGGAAAAGGATATATGCTGATTGGTTCGCAACTACTGAATGTAATTCGTTTAAGACATCTTTCGGAAATCGATTTGGTTGTAAAAATTCAGGAGGCTTATGAAAACCAGGGCATCCATTTTTTGATGAATAAAAAGCTGAGGGGAAAACTGGAAGCAGAAGTAAAAATTGTAAAATTTCTTGATCTTTTAAAATTAGAAGAGGGTATTTACATTGAAGAAAAGGATGAAAACTTTGGTTATATTGAAATACCAAAATACCTGAAACCTGCCGCGTTTATAAAAGTTACCATGGATGTAAAATATAACTGGGACGGACATGAATTTGATGCTGCCTCGGGTTCATTTTTTAAAGATGGAAAACTTGTGGAGTTTGTACGGATTTTTTCCAACAAAATTGATGCTGATTATTTGATTAAAATAAGAAACTTGTTCATGGAAAAAATATGGTAGCTGATTTCCCCAATAATTAAAGGAATTTTTTAATTTTGAACCCTCGGCAACCAAAACCTGGCTGTTAACAAATTGGTTTTGTTGCCGTTATTTACCTTAACCAACGTTAAAAGACCATGGGAAAGAACAAAAAATTTCAGGTTTTAATTATTGCTTTATTGGGAGTTGCAGGAATAGGCGGGGCAATGTATTTTACACAGTTGTTTGTGCCTGCTGCCATTAAACCAGCCAATTTTGTAACTGAAATTGCAGAAAAAGGTCCGGTATTACTTTCGGTACATGCAACAGGTATTGTTGATTCTGAAAACGAAGTTTTAATTTTGAGTCCCGGCCCCGGAATTATTCAAACTATTCTTGCCGAACCAGGCACAAGAGTCAGAAAAGGTGAAATAATTCTGCAGTTAAATACCGACGGAGTTACCGATGATATTGACAGGATAAAAGATCAGCTCGAGGTAAGGCGAAACAGTCTGGAGCGCACCCGGTTGAATGCTCAAAGCACACGGCTTGATTTGGAATATAACGAAGAAGTTAAAAAACTAAGAATTGCATCGCTAAAATCGCAATTGGCCGATCAGCAACAATTGCTGGAAGTTGGAGGGATTTCTCCTGCAAGAATCGACCAGACCAAACAGGAAATTACACTAGCAGAAAAAGATTTGGAAACCCTTGTTGAAAAAAACTCCATTCGGCTGCAACAACTCAAGGCAGAGGAACAGGGACTGCTTTTACAAATCAGGATGGAGGAAAAACAACTTGAAGAAAAACAGAATCTTATACAGAAAATGAGTATTCGGGCACCCTCATCCGGTATTATTTTGTCTATTTCAGGAAAAGCCGGTGAAAAGGTGAATACAGATAATTTACTGGTTCGAATGTCGGACCTGACTTCGTTTAAAATAATAGGCTCGGTTGAAGAACAACATGCAGTGCAACTTAAAACAGGGAACAGGGTGTTGGTAAACCTGGGCGAAGAACAACTGGAAGGAACTGTTGGAAACATTACACCCATGGTAGAAAATAAAAAAATTCAGTTTAATGTTCACCTTCAGGAAAACAGTCACCCAAAGCTTATTGCAAACCAACAGGTTGAAATTCAAATAATTGTCAATTTTAAAGAAGATGCCCTCCGAATAAAAAAAATACCGGAATTTGAGACCGGACAAAAACACAGAATGTTTGTAATTGAGGGAGAAAAAGCAGTTAAAAGAGATTTTACCCTCGGAATTATTGGGAATGAGTATTGTGAGGTTCTTTCCGGGCTCAGCGATGGAGATGCTGTAATTGTGGAAGGACTAAGCGCATTCAGGCAAGCAGATGAAATTGAATTAGAAAAATAGATCCGAAAAATGAGAACGCTTTTTTTATTGTTATTTACGGGTTTAACTGGATTTATAAACCCGGTTTTCCCGCAACAAATTGACTCCAATGGAAGCACTTTATCTCTCGATGATGTTATAGATTTGGCACTCACTTATTCGCCAACATCAAAATACGTTCAGAACCGAAACGTGAATTATTTTTGGCGTTACCGGAATTTCAAAACCCGTTTCAGACCTCAGTTAACACTTAACGGCAATTTGCCAAATTATACGCACACTACCCAACCCATTACCCAACCCGACGGAAGTATTGAATTTAAACAGGTTTCAAATCTTTCCGCATCAACAAACCTTTCACTCAGCCAGTCAATTCCGCAACTTGGAACCAGTATTTGGGCAAGTACTACAGCACATGGTATTCAAAACTTAAATAAAAATGAAATCGGATTTTCCGGTAGCCCGTTTGTAATTGGATTCAGTCAGCCTCTTTTTGCATACAACTGGATGAAATGGTACCGCAAAACTGAACCCATGATTTACGATGAGGCCCAGAAACGTTTTGTTGAGGAAATTGAAGAAATTGCCCTGAATGCCACATACCGGTATTTTAATTACCTGATGGTTCAAACCAATTACAAACTGGCTGAGAATAATTTAAAAAACAGCCGGGATAACCTTCGGATTTCGCAAACAAAAAAGGAACTTGGTCAAATTTCTGATAATGATTATTCACGAATTGAACTTTCGGTACTGAATGCGCAAAAAGCGTTGAACCAGGCCAGCATGGAATTGAAGAATACGGATTTTGAATTGAAAAGATATGTTGGCCTGGATCAATCTATGGAAATTGATCTCGACATTCCCCTGGATATCAGGTTTTTTGACATTGATATAGATTTGGCCGTTCAAAAAGCAAGGGAAAACCGGCGGGAAACTACACTTTACCAACGCCGGTTAATTAATGCCGACCGTGAACTTGCCGAAGCCAAAAACAGTACTGGCCTGAGTACCACTCTGCGAGGAAGTTTTGGATTATCGAACAGTGCTGAAACCGTTTGGGGTATATACGATAAACCCGAGCGTGACCGGATGTTGCGCATTTCGTTAAGCATACCCATTCTTGACTGGGGGCGATCGGCGTCAACTGTTAAACTGGCCGAGTCGGAAAGAGAGCTTACCATTTATAATGTGAATAAAGATATTGAGGAATTTGACCGCTCGGTTATTGTTCAGGTGGAACAGTTCAGCCTTTTGCAGGACCAGCTAAAAACAGCCACTGAAGCCGATAAAGTGGCAGAAAACGGCTATCAGATTGCACTGCGGAAATTCCAGAACGGTGAACTCAGCATTACCGATTTGAACATCGCCCTGCAGGAACGGGAACAGGCGAAACGTGACTATATTCGTTCTATTCAAAGTTTTTGGGTGGCCTATTACCGGCTTCGTGTTCTCACGCTTTTCGATTTCGAAAAAGGGCATAACATAACTTACGGAAATCCCATGCTGGATGAGGAAGTGGGGAGATTTTTATTCTGAAATAAAAAAACACCCGTCCAAATTAATGAGCAGGTGCTATGAATTCTTGAGCCTATTGCTACCAATTCAACAATTTTAAAAAAAATTGTGCCTGAACTTCATCCCTGTATATTTTATTTTTCGGAAAGTAGCTGATCAAAATAATGAATTGTTTGTTTTAGGCCTTCCTGCAATGGAACTTTTGGCTCCCAGCCTCCAAGTTTTTCTTTGGCTAACGAAATGTCAGGCTGACGCTGGGTTGGATCATCCTCGGGCAGGGGCAGATATATTATTTTTGATTTCGACCCGGTAAGTTCCAGAATATTTTCAGCCAGTTCGAGCATTGTAAATTCTCCGGGATTTCCAATATTAACAGGACCCGTAAAATCATCGCCCGTTGCCATCATCCTAATCATTCCTTCAACCAAATCACTAACAAACTGGAAGCTTCGGGTTTGCTGTCCATCTCCGAATATCGTAATATCCTTATTTTGAAGCGCCTGCACAATAAAGTTTGAAACTACCCTGCCATCATCAGGTTCCATCTTCGGACCATACGTATTAAATATCCTGATAATTTTAATCCTTACATTATTCTGTACATAATAATTCACAAACAATGATTCGGCACAACGCTTCCCCTCGTCGTAACAAGACCTTATTCCAATAGGATTTACATTTCCCCAGTAATCTTCAGTTTGAGGATGAATTGCAGGGTCTCCGTAAACCTCGCTGGTTGACGCCTGTAAAATTTTTGCCCTAATTCGTTTGGCCAGCCCCAACAAATTAACGGCCCCCATAACCGATGTTTTTATGGTTTTAATGGGGTTATACTGATAATGGACAGGAGAAGCCGGACACGCCAGATTATAAATTTCATCCACTTCAATATAATATGGCATGGTAATATCATGTCGAACAAGCTCAAAATAAGGATTATCCAATAAATGAATTATTTTACTTTTTTTTCCCGTAAAGAAATTATCAAGACAAACAACTTCATTCCCTTCATTTAATAATCGTTCACAAAGGTGTGATCCAACAAATCCAGCTCCGCCGGTTACCAAAATTCTATTCATTTTTCAGTTATTAATAATGTCTTTTCTTCCAATACTATAGTAAGTAAATCCCATTTCATTCATTTCTTCAGGTTCATAAATGTTTCTTCCGTCGAAAATAATTTTATTCTTCATCAGCTTTTTAAGAACCTTAAAATTAGGTATTCTGAATTCTGACCATTCAGTAACAAGAATCAATGCCTCTGCATCAATGCAGGCTTCGTATTCGTCATTGGCATAAGAAATTTTATCACCTAAAATTCTTTTAGCTTCTTCCCTGGCAACAGGATCATAGGCAACAATTTCGGCGCCTTCTTTTAAAAGATGATCAATTATAACTAACGAAGGAGCTTCACGCATATCGTCAGTTTTAGGCTTAAAAGCAAGACCCCACAAACCAAATTTTTTCCCCTTCAAATCGCCATTAAAATGTTTTTTTATTTTACTGTAAAGAATTGATTTCTGGCGATAATTTACATTCTCCACTGCTTTCAGAATATCAAGGGAATATCCGTTTTCATCGGCAGTGCGGATAAGCGCCTGAACATCTTTCGGAAAACATGAACCCCCATAACCCGTTCCGGGATAAATAAATTTAGGACCAATCCGAACATCAGACCCAATTCCTTTTCTGACTGAGTTGATATCGGCACCCACAATTTCGCAAAGGTTTGCTACGTCGTTCATAAAACTTATTTTGGTTGCAAGCATTGCATTTGCGGTGTATTTTGTCATTTCAGACGAGAGAATATCCATAAAAATAATTGGATGCCCATTTAACAAAAATGGCTTATACAATTTTTCAATTACCTTTTCTGCATTTGCCGATTCAGTTCCAACCACAATTCTATCGGGTTTCAAAAAGTCATCAACAGCATTTCCTTCCTTTAAAAATTCAGGATTCGAGGCTACATCAAAAGGGACATCTGCTCCTCGAATCATAAGTTCTTCCTGAATTACTTTTTTAACTTTTGCGGATGTGCCAACAGGCACAGTACTTTTGGTTATTATTACCATGTAATGATCGATATTCCTTCCAATCTCGCGGGCGACACTCAAAACATATTTTAAATCGGCGCTGCCATCTTCATCGGGCGGAGTTCCAACAGCAATAAAAACAGCATCGGCATCAACAAGACTTGAATTTAAATCAGTTGAAAAGGAAAGCCTCCCTTTTTCAACATTCCTTTTATATATATCTTCGAGCCCGGGCTCATAAATCGGAATTTGACCGTTATTTAATTTTTCAATTTTCTGCTTATCAATGTCAACGCATACTACGTCGATTCCTGTTTCGGCAAAACAAGTTCCCGAAACCAATCCAACATATCCTGTTCCCACTACTGATATTTTCATTAAAGTACAATTAAAGTTTTTTTTTCGAGGATTTAAAATTTAACTTGTTCAAATTTAACCATATTTTGTCAGTAATTTTATCGAAAGTTGAATTATGCCATTATAAGAAACTCAATTATTAAAAAAGGTATTAGGTGCTACGAAGTAATCCTTCCGGGAGAAACCACATAAAAATTATAATTTTACTCGTTTGGGATTAAGTTTATTCATGGTCGTTTAAAATTTTCTAATTTTTCAATATTCACTGAATAGAAAACACCATCTTTCTGCCAAAGTTTCCAAATAAAGTTTACCTGTTTGTACAATAGTATGCACAAAAAAAGGAACTACAAATTTTCATATCTGTAATTCCTTGATTTTCAGTGGAGCATACCGGAGCACAAACTGCCAATTTTTACCACTTTTGCAACCCCTTAAAAAACCGTAAAAACACCCATAAAACCATTGTCATTATTGACTTTCATTAAATCAGATTATTGAATGTTGTTTTATGTTGTTGAAAAGAATTTAAGATTTATTTCCTAAATATTTCCTAAATATTTCCTAAGTTATTATATTTGTAACACGTTTAAAATTAGTGTTATGGCAACAATAAAATTCTTTTTACAGAGTAGTAAAAACCCGGCTACAATCAACATTTCTTTGTCAACTGGTTATAAATCAGTATTTAAAAGAAAAACAGGTTATGTAATTGACCCCGAAAAATGGAGTTTGGAAACCAATTTACCGAAAAAGGGCGGTGACCCGGAACAAAAGAATTTGAAAACCGATTTACAGAACCTTGCAACCACCATTGAAGCAAAATTGAATGAAGCAACCACAAAAGGAATTGATATTTCCGGGGACTGGCTGCAACAGGAAATTGACAAGTTTCAGGGCAAAGTACGAACCACTGATGCAGACCGGCTGATAAATTGCATTCAGGATTACATTGAATATTTACCGATTAAAGAATATCCTGAAAAGAAAAAAAGAGGTGCAAGTCTTTCCACAGTTAAAAAGTATAAAACCCTGAAAATTAAAATTGATGAGTTTGAAAAGTACAGAAAGAAAAAAATTGTGGTTAAAGATGTTGGCCCGAAATTGATAAATGAACTGGATAATTATTTTCTGAACATTGACAAATTAGGCCGCAATACAACAGGCCGTTACTTAAGATTTGTAAAGACAGTTTGTGTTTGGGCTGAACTGGAAAATAACATACCGGCACACCCTCAATTGAAAAAGGTTAAAGGATATACTGGTGAAGCTGACAGGCTATTTTTAACGATTGATGAACTTGAATTGATAGAAAATACCACCTACAAACGTTCTGCACTGGAAAACGCAAAAGACTGGCTAATTATCGGGTGTTACATTGGCCAGCGTGTCTCTGATTTATTGATACTGACTGATGAAAATATTACTGCCAGAAATGGAATAGAATTACTGGAATTAACCCAACAGAAAACGAAAAAACGGGTTGCAATTCCTTTGCACCCGAAAGTTAAAACGATCCTGAATAAACGAAATGGCAAATTTCCGTATTACATTTCAGATGTTAAATTCAATCTTCATATAAAAGACGTTTGCAAAGAGGCAGGAATAACAGAACCCATAGAGGGCGGTAAAATGGTTACCGATGAAAAAACAAAAATGACCCGCAAAGAGTTTGGAACCTATCCAAAACATGAATTAATTACATCGCACGTTTGCAGGCGTTCCTTTGCATCAAACTTTTATGGTGAAATACCCACACCCTTATTGATGAATATTACAGCACACAGTACCGAAAAACAATTTTTAGAATATATCGGGAAATCTTCCAATGATTACGCTATCCAATTAGCTGAATATTGGAGCAAAGAAAGTTTGAAGGCCAATAAAGAGCCACAAATGACAGTAATTAAACCAGCAGTTAACCAATAAACTAAATGCAATGGAACCAGAAGAAAAAAAACTTTATTTGGAAATAAAAAAAGGTGAGAAGTCGGACATTAAAGCAGAAGGGTTCGATAACTTCATTTCAGAAATGAAAAAAGTAGGTCAAAATGAAAAGGCACGAATTGAAGGGAACCGGGTTTTTTATGAAAACAGGGAAAATGAAATCCTTTCTTTTCATAAAAAAATAGTTGAGGCTAAAACATTGAACGAATTGACCGAGGTCAGAAGGTTAATCAAAAATCGAATTTCCGCGCTCAATCATAAAGCTTGTGAAAAATTCCCTGATTTAAATAATACTCTTAGCAGATTAAAAGACTTGCTGCAAATTGCAGATGAGGAAATCAAAGAAGGTACAATAGAAGATTTGAAAAGAATCTTACAAAACGGGGAAAATAAGCAGCAAATAAAAACACAGCAAAATATTTCAACATGGGGAAAAATGTATGCTGATATTTCAGGTTATTTATACAGCACACCCGAAAAAAAAGACCCGAAAAAGTTGGAATTGTATGTAACACAGTTAACGCAATTGGTTGATATTTTGGAAAATGGCAGTAACCCGATTTATTTACCGGCTGATTATTGGCCTGTTTACCACAAAGAGCAGAAAACATATATTAAAAAATTCAGCAGTTTACTGAATTCAATTGAAAAAACATTGAAGTATTATAACCATGTGAAACAGGAACCGGAAACCCCGGAGCCGGAAAACAAATTTCTGAATATTTTCAAAGAGGGCGGTTATGAATTGTTTTGCTACTTGAACGAAAACTACACCCGGCACGACAAACAATTACCTACAAAATACTCAAATTTGTATAGATTTTTAGATTACGAACAGTTTATTGTTGGCACACAAGACCAATATAAGGATTTTATCAAAGGAAAATTTGGTATCAAATTTAGCAAAGTGACTAAAGGAAATTACACTTACACAGACAATGTTTTTAATTTATTAACCCGGTTAAAGAGTCAGTATAAAAATCAATTAAAATCAACCTAAAAAACTGGAAAAATATAGGTTTGACTTCTCACAGGACTAAGATAAAAAATAGTTAAGCATTGAAAAAGAGCATTTTACAAGTGTTCTTTTTTTGTTTTGGTCAACATTTGGTCAACAAACACAAAATAAGGCCAATTTCACGAAAAAGTAAAAAATGAAATGAAATGAAATATTTCTGAAATTTTTGTGAAACACTTCACCCCGTAATTTGCATTAAACAAAATTTATGCAAAATGGAAAACATTCAATTTATTCAAACAACACCCGATGAACTGGAAAACCGGATTTTTAACCGGATTAAATCGGAATTGGAAACCCTCAAAAAAGAATTCCAACCAAAGGAACCAACAGAATTTTTGTCGAGAAACGAAGTCAGGGAAATGTTTGCTGTTGATTT
>JAHYIT010000289.1 GCA_019429205.1 Mariniphaga sp.
AATAGCACATTTAGAAATTCAGGTTTAAAGTACAGAAAAGGGGATTTAATAGTGCAAAATTCAAATTTTGACAATTCAAAAATAGCAGCAACCTATGGAGCTTCTAAATCAAGTTATGTCGAAATTAAGTTTGGGTGCACCGTGCAAAATTGTGAACAGGAACCTGCCATTTATATTGATAGCTATTATAACTATACTATTGATGATTGTTCTATTTCAGGAAATGATGGTGATGGCATAGGGATATTTAATTCAGGAGGTTCTACAAGTACAAAAAGAATTAGCAACAACATAATTACAAATAATGGTTGGGGAAATTTAGGATCAGGTATAGTTGTTTATCGCAGTTATGTGCAGATTGCTGGAGCCCAGCTGATTGAAGGAAACAAATACGGTATATCGTGCTTTAATAACAGCAATATTTTAATACGTGGCAATAGTAGTGCAAATTACACCTATGAAACCCAGATCATCAGGGATAATAACAAATACCAGGTATACGCAACTCAAAACAGTTTTCCATATTATATTCAGTGGAACGCTATAATTGATGAAGATAATCAATATCCGCTCGTATATTATGCTATTCCTCCTGGCTTTCCAGAGGAATTGGATGTACGAAATAATTATTGGGGTAATAACTTTGTTCCTTCTTTAGATTTGTATCCGTTTAATAACTATATTTATCTACCTGTTTGGGATTTAAATAGCGGAAGTGTTGGCGATGATGCAGAAGCAAAATACAATTCTGCACAAGCTAAAATAGTTCAAGAAGATTATACTGGGGCAAAAGTAGATTTTCAACAAATAATCAATGATTATCCAACTTCAAAATTTGCACAAGCAGCTTTACGGGAACTATTTTCTTTAGAAGAAAATATCACAGATGATTATGCAAGCTTAAAAATATATTATAATACAGAAGCTAATATTCAAAACAATCCAGACTTGGCAAAGCTTGCAGAATATCTAACAAATTTCTGTGAAATAAAGCTTGAAAATTACCCAACAGCAATTTTATGGTTCGAAAATGTAATTCAAAATCCAGAAACAATTGAGGATTCTATATTTGCAATTATAGACTTGGGTTACACATATTTTCTTATGGAAAATGGTGGATTAAAATCTATATACTCAGGGAATTTGTCCGAACACATTCCTGAATCAAAGAATCAGTTCGAAGATAAGAGAGATTACTTAATATCATTGCTTTATAAAGATCCACAGACAAATGAGAATTTAGCTAAGGAACTATCAAAATTAAATGAAGGTGAATTATTGCAAAATTTCCCAAATCCATTTTCAGGGTCAACAAAAATATGGTATAAACTGGAAAATGAATCAGTTGTTCAATTAGACATTTACAATTACGCCGGACAACTAATTAGTTCTTTTAATGAGGGAACAAAACCAAAAGGAAATCACTACATTAACTTTGATTCAAGCGGACTGAGAAACGGAATTTATTTTTACTCAATCAGCATAAATGGACAAAAAACAGATTCAAAGAAAATGACAATAATGAAATAGAACTTGGACAAATAATGCCAACTCTTCTAAGCTATACACATCCCCCCTTCGCGCCGTCCAAAACACAACCAAAAAGGCGGGATAAGTATAGCCGCTCTGACGAAGGAAAGACATGAACGCCCAAATTGCTAATCGAGTATACTGCCGGTGAGCCGCTAAGCTCACCGGAGTGCCTCACACACACCATCCCACTGTTGCCGGGATGTGGTTTTAGGTTTGTAATGAACTCTATTGTTTTACGACTTGCCAGGGACAAAAAAAACAGGCTGCAAAACCTTAATGTAAAATAGATCAGTGGTGTCCTTCGACAAGCTCAGGAACCAATTGAATGAGACAAAAGAATGCTTGATGGGATAAAGATGGATGGCGACCAATGAACCTCTGATATAATAAAATTCTTGCTGCCTGGTTTTTTTGGGTTTTGGGGAGGTGACGAAATGGTTAACCGGAACAATGAATGCGGTTCGGATTAAAAAAAATATGACCAAAAAATAATTTTGCATTTGAAATTGATTATATTTGTTGCGGTTTTGGTTAATGTATTCCCATCCGGGGGATACATCTGAGTAAGTGTACATCCTTCAAAAATTGGTTTTGGTTCCCGCCTACGCTAAGGCTACGGCGGGTGAATAATTAGGTTTATTCTTTCTTCTATTCAACACTTACTCACAGACAGGCCGGGAGAAATCCTGGCCTGTTTTGTTTGG
>JAHYIT010000098.1 GCA_019429205.1 Mariniphaga sp.
TTCAGCCAACTTTTTCAATTCATTTAGCTTTGCGTCAGAAACCATGTTCCAGAAAAAGTAGGATTAAGACTAAAGCTAATTTTTTCAGTTCGTCTTCACTTGCGTCTGTCAGAAACCATGTTCCAGAAAAAGTAGGATTAAGACTGTTTTTCACCTCGTTTGTAACGTTACTATTTTTCACGGTCAGAAACCATGTTCCAGAAAAAGTAGGATTAAGACCTGTATGTATTCGTTATCTTTAGTTACATTGTTTTCACTGTCAGAAACCATGTTCCAGAAAAAGTAGGATTAAGACTTACCGAAGCCTTTTATCTCTTCGGTCGAAAGATTCAGGGTCAGAAACCATGTTCCAGAAAAAGTAGGATTAAGACTTCAGGATTGTGGCACCATCGGCAGAAAGTTCTGCCGGGGTCAGAAACCATGTTCCAGAAAAAGTAGGATTAAGACGACTTATCACTTCTAGTATCTCTTTCAAATGCTTCTGTCAGAAACCATGTTCCAGAAAAAGTAGGATTAAGACTTCAACAGCTTCGGCACGGGTATCAGTTTTGTATTTAGCGTCAGAAACCATGTTCCAGAAAAAGTAGGATTAAGACATCAGGGTTCAATTTTTGATTTCCCCATACTTTATTGTCAGAAACCATGTTCCAGAAAAAGCAGGATGAAGACCTGCTTCGCTGTGCTCGCAGAATCTTGCTATTCAGATGGTGAAATGATAAAAACCATGTTCCGGGAAAAGCAGGATGAAGAGCGGAAAATGAGCGGATCGCCCGAATGGATGCCAACGGCAGAATCCGGTCAACCCGTTGTGGGTCACCGTCTTTCAGAAAACCAGAGTTAAGACCTCTGTGCCCTATGTGCCTATGTGTTTTGTCTTTCGTCAGAAACCATGTTCCGGGAAAAGCAGGATGAAGTGGCGATAATGAGCGGATCGCCCGAATGGATGCCAACGGCAGAATCCGGTCAACCCGTTGTGGGTCAACGTCTTTTAGAAAACCAGAGTTAAGACCTCTGTGCCCTATGTGCCTATGTGTTTTGTCTTTCGTCAGAAACCATGTGCCGGAAAAGCAGGATGAAGACCTGATAATTAAAAATTAGAAATGAGTAAGCAGAGTTTGATGCGCCATAAATTTATTCTACTGATTTTTGCTAAATTTACCATTGAATAATAACATGAATGGTAATGCTTGAG
The DNA here is from genome assembly GCA_019429205.1 of Mariniphaga sp. Lineage (GTDB taxonomy): Bacteria > Bacteroidota > Bacteroidia > Bacteroidales > Prolixibacteraceae > Mariniphaga. Next base: position 1,193 of record JAHYIT010000098.1, read on the forward strand.
AGACAAGACATAATTAATTATTTATCAGAAAACAAACTGTTTTTCAGAGAAAAATACTTTGTCGATAAAATAGGGCTTATCGGGTCTTATGCAAGAAATGATTATGATCAAAACAGTGATATTGATCTGGTCGTTTACTTTCTTCCTGAAGCAAACAACAATCGCATCTTCCGCCTTTATATCGATTTACAGGAAAAAATTTCCTCTCAATTAAATAAACACATTGATATTATAGCAAATGGTAAAGTATTACCAGCTTTCAAAGAGATGATTAATAACGAAATAATATATGTTTAAAAAGAATGACATTGCTAATCTAAAAATATTTTTTGGGCTATTGAAAAGATTGAAAATAGCGTAAATGAAATATCAACAGTAGAAGAATTAGTAAGCCAGGAGGAAAAATATGATTCTGTTATTGTAAAGCTTATGAACATTGGAGAATCGGCTTTTAATCTTAGTGAAGAACTTAAAAACAGATTTGCGTATGTTGATTGGTGGGGAATGTACAAAATGCGAAATATTATAACTCATTCCTACCATAGTGTTGATGAGAATATAGTGTGGGATATTATTCAAAATGAATTACCGAAAGATAAGATCGAATTAGAAAAAATTTTAGATTCTCTGGATTAGATTATTGCGGCCTTCCGATATCAAATACCCCTGTGTCCTATGTGCCTATGTGTTTTGTCTTTCGTCAGAAACCATGTTCCGGAAAAAGCAGGAGGGCAAAGCGTTAAGAAATCATCCGGTGAATGATTTTAGTAAAATAAAAAGAACCGTTCTTTTTTGAGAGAACGGTTCTCTTTGAACTTTCAATTGCCTGAAGCGAAGCAATGGATTTTCTCAAAATTTCAAATCAACTCCCACCATAAAATGCCTTCCTGCTTGCGGAAAATAACCGTCCATTTTGTAGCGTTCGCCACCCAGAATGTAAGAATAAACCCAGGCATTGCTTTCGTATTCTTCGTTGAAAATGTTGTTTGCCATCAGGTGCAGGGCTACCTCATTGAACAATGGGGTTTTGAACGAATAATCTACTTTCAGGTTATTCAGGAAATATGCATCCAGGCTGCGGTTGTCGCTCGATGTGTTGTCGATAAACTGGTTGCCTACGTATGAAGAAATGAAAGCAAAATTCAGGTTTTTCACCGGTTCAAAAATCACCTGGCTGTTGGCAATCGCGCTAGGCGAAAAGGCTATGTCGGTGGTTCCAAGGTTGAAGATTTCTTGTCCCCAGGTGTCCCAGTTGTCCACATATTCAGTAAAGTTTTCAATTTTATTTTGGCTGAATGTGGCATTGGCCAGCCATTGCAGATTCCGGGTAATTACGATTCCGGTCTGAAGTTCAACACCACGGCGGTAACTTTTATCCACATTCACCATAATGGGCGCACCCACATCGTTGATTTCGCCGGTAAGCACCAATTGATTTTTATAATTCATGTAATAGAAATTGACAGCTCCCGAAAAAACAGCCGATTTGTATTCGTAACCCAGCTCCCAGTCGTAAAGGGTTTCGTAAACCGGTTGTTTCCCCTGCGGATTGGCATCAACGTATGCCGAGCGGTTGGGTTCGCGGTTGGCTGTGGCAAACGATAAATACAAACTTTGATTCTCTGTTGGTTCATAAAAAACACCCAGTTTCGGATTAAAAAAGTTGAATTCGTGTTCCTGCGTAATGTTTCGCAAATCGTCATCAATTCCGTCAATGGAATAATCGATGCGGCGGTATTGTAAATCAGCAAACAGATTCAGTTTTTCGGCTAACTGGTAGTTGTATTTGGCAAACAGGTTGAAATCTTTTTTCAAGCCTTTATTGGAATACCATTCGTGATTGGGTTTTGCTGCTCCGATAAACTGAGCCCAGATTACATTCCCGTAATGGTCTCCGTCGTAAGTATTCCAGCCTCCACCCACCGTAAAATCGCTTTTCCTTTTATGATAATTCATTGAAAAAGTGAGTCCGTAAAAATGGTTATCGAGCCATTTCCGGTCAATCAAATCGGTTGAATTCACTGTTTCGTCACCAATAGTTATTTCCGGGAGCTGGTATTTATTCAGTTTCCGGTCGTACCTGTAGTTTTCATAGTATCCTTTCCCCCTGATGTAGAACCCTGACACATTCAAATTTATTCCCGGACTAAATTTGTGTGAAAAATGCAACTGGTAATGATCTTGTTGATATTGATCCACCTGGTTTTCGTAGGTGTACAAATTGTAAGTCCGGCTGTTGGAATTTATCATTTCCTGCGTTTGCTGTGGTGAATAGAGCCAGTGCTCCTCGTAGCGCTGCATCCCTTCCAAATCGTTGTTTAACCGAACCGAAGGAACACCGTTCCACGACTGATACGTTGTTTCAATTCCTGAAAAAACATTGGCTTTCAGTACCGTATTTTCGGAATAATAACCACCGGAAACAAAAAACGATTTCAGATCGGAAAAGGCCCGGTCGATAAATCCGTCGGAAGTTACTTTGGAGAGCCGTGCATCGAGCGTGAATTTTCCATCGATTAAGCCTGTACCGGCAGAAACGGTATTTTTAAATGTTTTAAACGATCCGGCAGCGGTTTTGTATTCGGCATACGGGTCTTTATTCAGGGTGTTGGTTTGCAGGTTGATGGTAGCTCCGAATGCAGCAGCGCCATTGGTGGATGTTCCCACTCCGCGCTGAATTTGCACATTTTTAAGCGATGAGGCCAGGTCGGGCTGATCGACAAACCAGGTTCCGTGCGATTCGGCATCGTTCAGTGGAATTCCGTTCACCGTCACGTTAATCCGGTTCAGGTCGGTGCCACGGATGCGGAAGTTCGTGTAACCCACGCCGGCGCCGGCATCGGAAGTAGCTACAAAAGAAGGCGTGAGTTGCAGCAGGTACGGAATATCCTGGCCCATGTTACGACCGGCAATTTCTTCGCCGGTGATGTTGGTGTATGCAACCGGTGTTTTGTCTTTGGCACGAGTGGCAGAAACCAACACCTCGCCAGTCATAATGGAAACTGGTTCCAGTTGGAAGGTAATGTTTCGTTCTTCAGGAATTTTAACCGGTATTTTCTGTGTTTCGAAACCCACAAAAGAGGCTTTTAATAGGTAGTCTCCTTTTTTTAGGTTTCTGAATTCGAAACTGCCGTCACTTTTAGCGGAAACTCCGTAAAAGGTGCTTTCAATTACAACACTGGCGCCGGGCAGCGGTTCTCCGTTCCCGGTAACAACTCCTTTCAGGTTATGTTGCCCCAGCGCGGCAACAACCATTAGCTGCAAAAACAGCCAAATACTTAAACGTTTCATTTTTAGAAATTTTGGTTATCAAACTAACCAATGGAGTGGGACGCATCCCTTTTGCCCTCCCTTCGCCGGCATTACCCGGATCAGGTTCAGTGGGTATAATCTCAGCCCTTAATTATTAAGGCACCCCCATTGCATAAATATCGGGTCAAAGTTAAAAATGATTTTTGAAAAGGACAAGTTTTAATTTTTCTGGTTCATTTTTCAGGATTAAAGTTCAATTCAGCGAATTTTCTTTTTTTCTGAATGAAGAATTTCCACATAATGCTTTTCCTGTAAATTTCCGGATGATTTTTTACGACCATAATCTGTTGAAGCTTTTTTCTTTTTTTGATGAGTTTTCCCAGGTTCCGGTAAAAAGAGCCATGTGCTTTCAAAACGGCCCAAAAACTGTGAAGATGAAACCCCAGCAGAAATTTCAGGGCTGCCACCCCATCCAAAATCATTCGCGCAAAAAAGATGCGGGTAAATTGCGTGCGGGGCAGATTTTTGAAAAGCATAAAAAGGTTATTCCTGAAATTAAGGTAAACTTTTTTGTGGCTGTTATAGGATAATGTTCCGCCGCCCAAATGAAAAACCACACTTTGGGGAAGGTACGCCACTTTGTACCCCTGGTTTTTTAATCGCCAGCATAAATCTATTTCTTCCATGTGTGCCCAGAAATCGCCATCGAAACCACCTGCATTATAAAATAAATCACTTTTTATGAACATGCAGGCGCCGCTTGCCCAGAAAATAGGCGAGGGTAAATTGTATTGCCCCAGGTCAGGTTCCATGCGGTTTAGCATTCGGCCCTGGCAAAACGGGTAGCCAAACAAATCGATAAAACCGCCGGCAGCACCGGCATACTCAAACTGGTGTGGTTTTTCGTAACTTAGAATTTTGGGCTGGACTGCAGCCAGCTTTTCATCAGCTTTCAACATCGAAATGCACGGTTCAAGCCAGTTTGGGGTAACCTCAACATCGGAATTCAGCAGCACAAAATAATTCGCCTCTACCTGGTTCAAAGCCTGATTGTATCCTTCGGCAAACCCATAATTTTTTTTCAGCCCAATGATTTTTACCTCAGGATAATTTTTTTTAAGAAAGCGGATAGAATTGTCGGTGGAACCATTGTCGGCAACATAAATTTCAGTTCCCGGCTGAGTTGAATTTCGGATGACAGACGGCAAAAATTTCGGAAATAATTTTTCACCGTTCCAGCTGAGAATTACTATGGCAATTTTCTGGTTCTCAGGCATAAGCTTTTTTTTATGAAGTAAGAAGTTTGGAGATAACCACCGCCAGGTTTTCTTTGGAAAGGGTTTCCAGAATTTCAGATATTTTTTCCGTTTTTTCCTGGTCATCTGCCTTTAAAAGAGCATCGATTTCCTTTACCTGTTTTCCGGTAAGCTCATCTTCCAGCAATTCCTTTAATTTTTGCTGCTCCTGTTTTTCCTGCGGAAGTCCCAGGTTTTCCAGCTCGGTTATTAAGGCCTCCAGAATTTCTTTGGCCTGAATCCTGACCGGATCTTTATCTTTGGCCGAACCGCCTGCATAAGTATCTCTCAAACTCCAGCTTGAGTAGTCGTAATGCAGATTTTGAATCATTTTCAGTTTTGGACTTTCTTTTCCAAAAATACGTTCCAGAAATATCTCAGTCCGGTTTTTCCATGCCTCCAGATCGAATTTTTTTTCGTCGAGGCGGGCAATCTGCTCATTTAGCAGGGCAATTTCTTTTTCGGCCATTTGAAACAAAGTTTTGATGCAATTTACAAATTAACGCAGAATTGCTGTAAAATTAAATCAAAAATGAACCGGAACCGAAGAAAATAAATCAGGAATGGCCCAGATGTTTATGAATTATGGAATAAAAGGGATCAAAAATTGATTGACTTGCAGCTACCATTTCGCCTCCATAAAGCCAGTTCGTTCCGCCATTAAAATCGCACACTTTACCACCAGCTTGTCTTAAAATCAGTACACCGGCTGCCACATCCCAGGCATGAAGGGCGTGTTCAAAAAAACCGTCGAATCGTCCGCAGGCAACGTAAGCCAAATCTACTGCCGCCGAACCAAATCGCCGTAATCCGCGGGTGTGCTGCATCAGTTCTTTCATGGCGTTGTTGTAGTCATCTACCCGTTCAAAAGCATAATACGGAAAACCGGTTCCAATCAGAGTGTCAGCCAGATTAGTTGCAGAAGCAACTTTTATTTCTTTTCCGTTCATAAAGGCCGGGCTGCCTTTCCAGGCATAAAACATTTCATCCTGGCCAATTTCGTAAACCACACCCACAACCAGTTCGTCGTCTTCCATTAAAGCAATACTTACCGAATGTGGCGCAATGCCGTGAATGTAATTGGTGGTGCCGTCCAGCGGATCGATAACCCACTTGTATTTTTCGCCTGCATGAGAGGCAGTGCCTTCTTCAGTAATAAATCCGCTGTCGGGGATCAGTTTTTTCAGGGCCTCTACAATTCGTGCCTCGGCAGTTTTGTCCACGTAAGTAACCAGACTGGCCACGCTTTTCAGTTCCACGTCTTTTTCCGAAACTTTTTCGCGTTCATTCCGGATAAAGCTGCCCGTTTCCCGGGCAATTTCCTGAACTTTTTGGCAAACAGATTGAAAGTTGGTTATTTGTGTCATGGTTTAAATTTTTATCGCCACATGCCCGTTTGCAAGTATTGACTGTAACTCCACTTCCTGTAATTCGTTGATTAATTCTTCCCGAAAAGGAGTTTCCACCTTAATGTAATTTTCGGTGAAACCGCTCATGTTTTCCCCGTTTTTTTGCGATTCAAACAACACAGTTTGTTTTGTTCCCAGGTGTTTTTCGTAAAATGCCCTCAGTTTTTTTTCTGAAAGGTTGATGTACATCTGGGTCCGTCGTTTGCGGTCTTCCACATCCACTTTCCACGGGATTTTCAGCGCCTGCGTTCCACTTCGTTCGGAGTAGGTAAATGCATGCAATTGCGAAATCTCCAGCCCGTTAATAAAATCGTACGATTCCTGAAAAAGTTCTTCAGTTTCGCCGTTGGTGCCGGCAATAACATCAACACCAATAAATGCATGAGGCACCAGTTTCCTGATTTTGTGAATGCGTTTGGCAAATAATCCGGTGGAGTATTTCCGTTTCATAAGCGACAATACTTCGTCGGAGCCCGATTGCAATGGAATATGAAAATGTGGCATAATAACTTTCGATTCTGCCACCAGCTCAATGATTTCGTCTTTCAGAAGATTCGGTTCAATGGAACCCAATCTTAGACGATGCAATCCTTCCTCATTTTCCAAAGCTTTTAATAATTCAAGGAAATTTTCGCCTGAACTTTTCCCGTAATCACCAATGTTAACGCCGGTTAAAACAACTTCCTTGTATCCTTTTTCAACGGCTTTCCGGGCTTCTTTTACTGTATTTTCAATGGTGTCGTTGCGGCTTTTTCCCCGCGCATACGGAATGGTGCAAAATGAACAGTAGTAGTCGCAACCGTCCTGTATTTTCAGGAAACTGCGTGTTCGGTCGCCCCACGAAAATGCTTTATGATAGCTTTTTATATCGGCCAGCCGGGTTGTTTTTATTTGTGTGGTTTGGCGTTTTTCGAGGTTGCCCAGGTAAGCAGGAATATGAAATTTCTCCTGAGTTCCCAAAACCATGTCAACGCCTTCAATGTGCCCCACTTCGTCGGGTTTAAGCTGCGAATAACAACCAACCACAATAACCATGGCGTTTGGATTTTTTTTAACGGCCTGCCTCACAATGTTTCTGCTGGCTTTGTCGCCCTGGTTGGTCACCGAGCAGGTGTTGATTACATACACATCAGCCTCCTCTTCAAAACCTACCCGCTCAAACCCCACTTCTTTGAAAGCCCCCGCAATGGTGGAGGTTTCAGAAAAATTAAGTTTACAGCCCAATGTATAAAAAGCAGCCTTTTTCCCTATGTAGTCCATTTAAAATCGATCTAAATAATTTGCAAAAATAGAAAAAAGCTGCTGAAGAAGAAATGGGTCACAACAGATTGCTAGCCATTTCGGCAAGGTAACTGCGTTCGCCTTTTACCAGGTTAATGTGAGCAAAAAGATCCTGGTTCCGCATCCGGTCTGTCATGAAGGCCAGGCCATTTGATTTCATATCCAGGTAGGGTGAATCAATCTGCTGTAAATCGCCGGTGAATACCATTTTTGTACCCTCCCCGGCACGTGTAATAATTGTTTTTATTTCGTGTGGTGTTAAATTTTGCGCTTCGTCGATAATAAAAAATGAATTGGATAAACTTCGTCCGCGGATGTACGCCAGTGGAGTTATCACCAGTTTTTCTTCCTTTTGCAGCTCTTCTATTCTTTGGTATTCCTGACTTCTGGGATTAAAAGCGTGTTTTATTACAGAAAGATTATCGAATAGAGGTTGCATATACGGACTTATTTTTTCTGATGCATCTCCGGGAAGATAGCCCAAATCGCGGTTGCTCAGCGCCACAATTGGCCGGGCAAGCAAAATCTGGTCGAATGATTTATGCAATTCGATGGCCGCAGCCAGAGCGAGCAATGTTTTTCCGGTTCCGGCTTTTCCTGTGAGTGCAACCAGTTGAATGTCAGGATCCATTAATACATTCAGACTGAAAGTTTGCTCGGCATTCCGCGGTTTAATTCCATAAGCGGGCTTTTTTTCAACCCGCAGAACACGGTTGTTTTTTGGTTCGAACCGCGCCAAAACACTCGAACTGTTTCCTTTCAGAATAAAACATTCATTGGCCTCGGGTTGAAATTCCAGCTTCAGCTTATCTTCCGAAACTGATCCCTGTTCATACAGCATGGCAATCAGGTTATCGTCGAAGTTTTCAAACGTTTTCAGGGTTTTGTCCAGAACGTTTTCGTCGGTCACCTGGTCGGTTTTGTAATCTTCCGCGGGAATGCCCAGCGATTTGGCCTTCATGCGTAAATTAATGTCCTTACTCACCAGGATGGTTTTCCTGTTTGAATACGCTTTTGTTGTGTATTCAGCAATGGCAAGAATCCGGTGATCGGGAATGTCTTCCCGGAACGATTCTTTCAGGGCATTTGAAAATGGTTTGCCGGTTTCAATACGCAGTTTCCCTTTTCCTTTACCCAGCGATTTTCCGCCGTTAAAGAGTTCGTCGCCCACAATTTCGTCGAGAACACGCACAAACTCGCGGGCCTGGTAGTTAATTAAATCGTTACCCCTTTTAAATTTATCCAGTTCCTCCAGCACGGTTATCGGAAGGATAATGTCGTTATCCTGAAACTGGTAAATGCAGGTGTGGTCATGTAAAATTACATTCGTGTCCAAAATGAAAATTTTACTTTTGCTGGTTTTGCTTAACATGGTTGTATTTTTGAATTTGCGAAATGTAGATAATTTAATGAGATATATTCAGGAGTATTTCATTTTTTAATAAACTTGCAGCGGTTAATAAATTTTATATTTTTTAAAATTGGAATATTCAGATACGCTTGATTTTTTGTTTTCCCGGTTGCCGATGTTTCAGCGGATTGGCCCGGCTGCATATAAAGATAACCTGGACAATACGGTGATGCTGGATGGTTATTATGGCAATCCGCACCGAAGGTTTAAAACCATACATGTGGCGGGTACCAACGGAAAAGGCTCGGTTTCGCACATGCTGGCAGCAGTTTTACAGACTGCCGGATTTAAAACCGGACTTTATACTTCTCCGCATTTAAAAGATTTCAGAGAAAGAATCAGAATTAACGGCGTAATGATTTCTACCGATGAAGTGGTTAACTGGGTGGAAAATTATCGTATTAACAACGAATTGTGGAATATTGAACCTTCATTTTTTGAACTTACAGTTGCAATGGCTTTCGACTATTTTGCACAAAAGGAAGTTGATGTAGCGGTTGTTGAAGTGGGTTTGGGAGGCCGGCTCGATTCCACTAACATTATTACACCTGAAGTAAGTATAATTACCAATATTGGATTGGATCACACTTCTTTGCTGGGGGATTCGCTGGAGAAAATTGCATATGAAAAGGCTGGAATTATTAAAGCAGGAATTCCTGCCGTTATTGGTTTCACTCAGATTGAAACAAAAAAAGTATTTGACGAAGTAGCTGCGCTGAAACTAGCACCTTTGTTTTTTGCTGATCAGGAATATTCAATTGTTTACGGATTGACTGATTTGGATGGCAACCAGGTGCTCTCGGTAAACAAAAACGGGAAGAAATTGTACCATCAGCTTAAACTGGATTTAAAGGGAATGTACCAGCAATTGAATTTGCCTGCTGTGCTTAAAACCGTTGAATTGTTGCGCCACATGGGATGGGACATTTCTGAAGAAAATGTGTTGCGTGGCCTGGCCAATGCAAAAAAGATGACAGGTTTAATGGGGCGCTGGCAGGTATTGGGGTACAATCCGTTGCTGGTATGCGATACTGCACATAATGCCGAAGGGATGAAAGAAGTGGTACTGCAAATGAAACAAACCCCTTACGAAAAATTGCACATCGTTTTGGGATTGGTTAAAGATAAAGATCCCAAAAAATTACTTGAATTGTTGCCTGCTGATGCCGAATATTATTTTACAAAAGCCGATATTCCACGGGCCATGGAAGAAAAGGAACTGGCAGGAATTGCCGCCGAATTTGGAATATACGGTTCAACATATTCTTCAGTCTCAAAAGCTTTTGATGTTGCCCGCAGCAGAGCCGGAAAAAACGATATGGTTTTTGCAGGTGGAAGTACTTTTGTAGTTGCAGAAATTTTATGAATTATTTTTGCAGAACTGAAAATACGTTTTATATTTGCAGCGCCTTTCTGAAAAGTGAGGCACGTTCTTAAAATAACAGAGGGAGCTTAGCTCAGTTGGTTCAGAGCATCTGGTTTACACCCAGAGGGTCACTGGTTCGAATCCAGTAGTTCCCACAGAAAGCCATCAGTTAAATAATTGATGGCTTTTATTATTTGTACAAAACCTGCATTAAATTTCCAACAGTTCCGCTTCAATACTTTTCGGTTTCCAATTTTTTTTCTTCATCGAAATAAACAGTTCCAATTTCATGTAAATCCAATGTGGTAAGGCAATTTGAAGGATAAAATCTTTTTAAGTCAGCAATTTTTTCCTTTCCGGTCAGCATTTTTTACTTTTTCTATCATCTTTTTTGCCCACTAAAATATGCCTTTTTTTAGTGCTGTTTACGGCTTTATTCAATCCTTGAATCAGCCTTTTAAATCGACTTAACTTTTTCATTTCCATTATTTTAGTTGAATAATTTCATGCTTTTGTAAAGTTGATGAAAATGAATCGATTGTTGCTAATATTATGGTTAATTTCTGGAGTTTTTAGTACTGTTGCTCAAAAAAATGAGATGGTGACGGAAACTTTAATGAATGACTTCGTTAACTATGCTTCAGGCAACATCAACAAAAAATTTACCGGACCGCCTGAAAAATCGAAGCTAAAATCTGCCGGTTCTGTTAAAACGGTTTTCAAAGTAAATTCTGAAAATTTGACGGAGGAGGCAAAACTTGCATTAAACTATGCTGTTTATATTTGGGAGGACTTATTTTATAGCCCGGTTCCTGTAAATCTTCTTGTTAAAATGGAATCGATGGATGCCAACGTTCTTGCTAAAAGCAGGCCAACTTCCTTTTATATGAATTTTGAGGAAACGCTCTATAAAAATGTTTATTACCCGGTTGCACTGGCTGAGAAACTTTCGGGCGAAGATATGAATTCGGGTAATTATGATATTATTTGCTGTTTTAACCTGAATGTTCCATGGTATTTTGGAACAGATGGAAACACGCCTGAAACGCATTACGATTTTCTTACCGCGGTTTTACATGAAATTGCACATGGATTTGGCTTTTCAGGTTTTTATAAAGATGATGGCTCCAACGGTTTTTTGAATAACGGAAACAATGTGCCCAGCATTTACGATTTTTTTGTTTATAATTCAAGCAACCAGCAATTGGCCAATTCCGACATTTTCGCTAGTCCATCGGTTCAGTTGCATAACGCGCTTGTTTCGGGTGACCTCAGGTTTTTGGCACCAAACGAAAATGAAAAATATGCCCGGATTTCTGAAGTTTATTCACCTCCGTACTGGAATGATGGTGCAAGTATTTATCATTTGACTGATAATGAAGGTTTAATGACGCCATTTGCTACCAAAGGATCAGCAGTTCATCATCCTGGAAATGAGGTTTTGACAATACTTAATAAAATTGGCTGGAGTGCCCCTGTTTTCAATTTTGAACCTTTGAAAGATTTTGAAGAACCATGTGCTGAACTACCGGTTGAAATTGAAATTTATTCAGGAGATGAAACCAATAATTTTGAGGTTCAAATTATATTGTCAACCAACAATTTTGAAACCTCAAAGTCTTCAGAACTTAACTTGACTGAGTCCCCGGGTAAATTTAAGGGATTAATTCCACTTGAATATTCTACCGGGAAAATCGATTATTATTTTGAAGCAAAAACGAAAAACGGGGAAATTTATACATTTCCAACTTCTGCACCGAATAAAAAGCTTTCTTTCAAAATAGGCCCTGATTATATTCCTCCGGTCATTGCCCATAATCCTCAAAAAATTATTCCCGAAAACTCGGGCGAATTTATAATAAATGCCCTGGCCAAAGATAATCTTGGTATAAATTCAGTAAAAGTGGAGTATAAGTTAAACGGCGTTTTGTATTCTCCAATTGAACTTAAATTATCCGGAAAAGAAAATTATTCAGGCATTCTCCAACTAAATAATGAGCAGTTTAGAAATGGAAATTTGGAATACCGGATTGTTGCAGAAGATAAATCAGTAATTGGAAATAAAAAATACCAGCCTTCTGCCGGATTTTATTCGGTTAGTTTTTTTCAATCTCTTGAGCCTGTAAACAGTTATTTCTCTGATTTTGAGACAGGCTCATCCGATTTTGTAGTTGCCGATTTTAATATTTCCCGAATGGTCGGGTTTTCAGATAACATACTGCATACCGTTCACCCTTACCCATTGTCGGCTGTAAAAGACGAAAAATTCAACCTGATTGCACAATTGAAATACCCTGTTATTTTACAGGTGGGTGGCGAAATGCATTTTGATGAAGTGGTTTTGGTAGAACCCGGCGAAAAAGGCACTGACTTTTCAGAAGATTTGTTCTGGGATTTTGTAATTGTGGAAGGAAGTAAGGATAATGGTTTTACCTGGATTCCTTTTTCACCTGGGTACGATTCCGGGTCAAATGAAAACTGGGAATCGGCATTTTTGAATTCAACCGTAAACAATAAATCACAAGCCGTGGGGAACCAGAATATGTTTTTGAAAAATGTAATTTATCTAACAGATGATACCGGTTTTTCAGAAGGCGATACGGTTCTTTTTCGGTTCAGGCTTACTTCAGACCATTCGCTGAACGGTTGGGGATGGGCCATTGATAATCTTGAAATTCAAACCAGACTGGCAACCGACAGCGATCTGATTGCCCAAAAATCAATTCATGTATATCCCAATCCGTTTGATAACAAATTTTTTGTTGATTTTTCAACCATTGAAAACAGTGACCGGATTGAAGTTTCGGTAACCGATATTTTTGGTAAAACGATTTATAAAAAGGAAGGAACTGTATCCTCTGTCGGCCCTGAATTAATCGAATTATCCGGCGTGAAAAGTGGAATTTATCTATTGAAAGTAACCGACGGTAAAAAAGTATTGTTTGCCAAAAAAATGATAAAGAAGTAGTTGGTTATTCGCTTGCCGGCCAACCCAAACCAAACCTAAAAACTCAAACAAATAATTAGTTATAGATAAAATTCCCTGGAAAGTGTAAGTATAAACATCTCCGGAAAGTATAATACATGTCTTTTTTGATTGACTTTTCAGGTAATTCTATTTTCAACGAACAGGACTGTTTACGTCCATAAATCACCCTGCGGCTGCATTTTGCTCCATTCGGTAATCGTAATCTTCCGGCTATAATTTTTGTTTTTGTTTGTCCCGTATTGGGAGAATTTTTTCCATTCTATTAAAAAAATTTTTAGTTATTCTCAAATGGGGAAAGAAAAATTATATTTGTTCCCATTTTGAGTCTGCGACCCAATGATGGACAGGAGACCCAAAAAGATTAGAAAAGATTTTGTGAGAATAATTTTTATTGATTTAGAAACCAAAATGGAAAAACGGGTAAATAGCAGGTCGTCCTCTTTTTTTTTAAGGCAGGCTGATTTATTCGAAAAAACTATAACCTTAAAGAAAGTGGATGGCTGAACCTTTACATGCCAGTTCGAAATTAAAAAATTGCTTCCAGGTGCAGATGTTTTTAAGAAAAGCACCCGCTCTGTTTTTATTGCTGTTGTTTTTGATGATTTTTTCTTCAAATTCCCTTCAGGCACAAATTACTTCAAAAAGCAATGGTGATTGGGATATTTCCGAAACATGGGACAGCGGTTCAGTTCCAACAGCCTCAGATAATGTAACTATTGATAATTTGAATGGAAATACGACAATTACAGTTACTATACAACCAGGAACAATTGTTGAGGCTAATGATTTGCATATTGGACAAAATGGGAAATTAGTAGTTTATGGTACGCTAATAGTTTATGGCAATTTAACTATGGCAAACAATGATCCTGAATTAGTTGCAGGGTTAGATGCTACAATAATTATTCACGGCGATGCCATCATATCGAATAAAGTAAATATAAATTTATCGAGTTACTTCATTGTCCTGGGCAATTTTTCAATTGATGGAGGAGGGGCTACTAATATCAATATTAATGATGCCAGTATTTATGTATTTGGCAATTTTGATGGGGGAAATACAAATTTATCCATATGTAAAAATTATGATAATAATACTGATGATTATAAAAATGAAACTTGTCACGTGGGGACGGATTCTGCTTTTTTTAACAATGTAGAAGAAGACTTAATTTCCGATGAAATAATAGAATTGGTCGTTGCATGTAATACTACTGCCAGCATTTCCGGTGATAACACTATTTGTGAAGGTGAATTAACAACTATTGCAGTTGTCCTAACGGGCACCAGTCCATGGGAAATTACTATTCAGCGCAATGGCGTGAATGACCTTACGATGACCAACATTAATACAAATCCATATACATTTCAGGTTTCAGAGGCCGGGGTCTATACAGTCAGTGCAGTAGTCGATGCCAACTGTTCGGGAACTGCTGAGGGAAGTGCGACAGTAACGGTTAATCCGCATCCGACAACCGGTGAAATAATCCCTGACTAAAAGTGAAAAATTATAACCAAAAAATCAAAAAAAATGAAGAAAGTATTACCATTTTTAATGACTACCGCCACCCTGTTGCTGGTAAGCATCGGGGTAATGGCACAGGGAGGGGCAACGCCTTTTGTGGGTTCAACACATAATTATACGGTTGAACCTGAAAGTACTTCCAATACCCTAACCTGGAGCATAGTGGAGCCTTCAGGTTACACCATTAATTCCCAAACCATTGTTGGAGATAATTCTGTTGCAAATATTACCTGGACAAACACAGGTACATACAAATTGCAATTTACTGAATGGAATGAAACTACAAATTGTGCAACCATTAAAGAACTTGAGATTACAGTTTCCGCAAACACTTTCGATGTTTTTACATCTGACCCGATTGCCACCTGTAATGCTGCCGATGGCGTGATAAATTATTCTGGTTCAGAAGCCACCACTTTAATTACGTTTACAATTGATATGACTACTGCAAACACAGGATTCAGTCCAAACTGGGAAATAACGTTTACACTTGATCCGGGAACAGCTACTTTAGCAAATGTTTCAGCCACAACGGGCACATTAACCGAAAGTGCGGGCACCTATACCTTAACAGCAATATCCAGTGCATCAGGGGATGGATCGGTTGATATAACACTTGATGTAACCGGAGGTATTTATGCTGCTCAAAGTGTTGTTCTGGATATTACCTCAGCCAAAGAATTAACATACAACACACCCGATGTTGACAGTGATGACTGGACAGCCACACAAACCATCAACCCGATACCACAAACTTCTGAAATTTCAACAGATTGATAAACGCAACATGTTATAAATTAACAGTTTAAATAAACTAAAACTTACAAAATTAAATTTTAAAAAAATGAAAAAGCTATTTATTCTTTTAGCCGCGGTTGCCTTAACCGCAATGAGTGCAAAGGTTTTTGCACAGAGCTCCGGCACTAATCCAGCACCGGGCGCAACGCATAATTATTTTATTACTGACAATAGTGCAAGTGGTAACACAGTTTTATGGACTGTTACTAAAGGAGACTTGGAAACTACTGCCGGACTAGATGCCGTAATTGATGCTGCAACATCTTATTCAACCGATATTACCTGGGCTACCGGATTAACTGTTGGTGACTGGTATTATGTTCATGTTGTT
>JAHYIT010000099.1 GCA_019429205.1 Mariniphaga sp.
CAACGATAACTTAAACCGGGAACCTAAAAAAAATAAATTGGAAAGCGATTCTCTTTTTTATTCGGGAAATATTTTGCCGGAAGATACTATAATTGAACTGGATGAGCCCATTGAAATGTTTCATGGTTTTTACCGCGAAAGCGAAAACTACCTGCAGTTTTATGAAGGCGTTTTACTGGCGGTTGATTCGCTAAAAAAAGCCGGGATGAAAAT
The DNA here is from genome assembly GCA_019429205.1 of Mariniphaga sp. Taxonomy (GTDB): domain Bacteria; phylum Bacteroidota; class Bacteroidia; order Bacteroidales; family Prolixibacteraceae; genus Mariniphaga. The sequence goes on from JAHYIT010000099.1 coordinate 214, forward strand.
TCGGTTAAACGTTTTTGATACGCAGCAAAATCCGGATTCCATTCGAAAATATATTTATGCTGACAGTTTTTTGGAAACCGATTTAATTATTGGACCGGTTTTTCCACAGGTGCAAAACGAAGTGTCGGCCATTGCTTCAAAAAACCGTATCCCGATGATTTCTCCGTTATCATCGCAATCGCGGGAACTGACAAGTAATCCTTATTATTACCAGGTTAATCCATCGCGCGAGTTCCTTGCTGCAAAAACAGCTGAGTTAATAACAGAAGAATATTTTAACAGCAATTTTGTTGTGGTAAAAACAACCAATTCAGGAGGAATATACGAAGAAAAGGTGGTTGATATGGTACGGGAAAAACTTCTTCATTCGGGCTATTGGGGCCAACCACAGGGGATGCAGTTTCATGTTTACGATTTTAGCCAGGAAGGTGCATTTGGTTTTAGCCGGATTCTTTCCCCTGAAAAAGAGAATGTGATTTTTGTTTCTTCGATGAATGAAGGAGACCTGAGTTTGATTCTCTCCAATATTAATAATCTGCTCGGTGATTATTCTGTAACACTTGTTGGGTTTAATCGTTACGAGCAATTTGAAAGTATTTCAGACGAGTTCTTTCATAATTTAAAGTTGCATTACATTGCACCTTACTGGGTTGACTATTCACACCCTGAAACCATCAGGTTTTTAAAGAAGTTTAAAAAACATTACTATACTGAACCAGGTAATTTTGGCATGCAGGGATATGATGTAGCTTTTTATTTTCTGAATGCTTTGCGGAATTACGGTAAAGATTTTGAAGAGTGTTTGCCATACCAGCAGGTACATCTTGCTCAGGGAAATTACAATTTCGAAAAAGTATCCCGCTTTGGAGGCTATATGAACCAGGGAGTTTCGGTGATCAGTTACAAACCTTCTTTTGATGTTGTCCGCAAAAGGGTAATCGGTCCTTTCCGGTTTGCACAGAAATAAAAAGGGAGTTCCGGCATTGAAACTCCCTCGTGATAATTTGTTTATCGTTTTTAAACACTGAATTCTTCAATTGTTTTTCGGATAATCCCTATAGCTTCCATCAGTTGTTCTTCGGTAATTACCAGCGGCGGTGTAAACCTGATGATATGTTCATGTGTTGGTTTGGCCAGCAATCCGTTTTCTTTCAGTGCCACACAAACATCCCAGGCAGTTTTTCCATTGGTGGGTTTTATGGCAACGGCGTTCAGCAAACCTTTTCCGCGCACAATTTCTATCATTTTCGATGGGATAGCTTTCATTTCCTTCCTGAAAATTTCTCCCAAACGCAGAGCGTTGTCGGCCAGTTTTTCTTCCTGAATGACATCCAGCGCTGCCATAGCCACTTTACCGGCAATCGGGTTTCCACCATAAGTACTTCCGTGTTCTCCCGGTTTAATTGTGAGCATTATTTCGTTGTCGGCAAGCACACACGAAACCGGATACATTCCACCTGAAAGCGCTTTCCCCAATACTAAAATATCAGGACGAACACCTTCGTGATCGCAGGCCAGCATTTTTCCGGTGCGGGCCAGTCCGGTCTGAACTTCGTCGGCCACAAAAAGTACGTTGTATTTTTTACACAATTCAGAAGCTTTTTTCAGGTAACCATCTTCCGGCACGTAAACACCTGCTTCGGCCTGAATGGGTTCTACCAGAAAACCGGCAACATTCGGGTTTTTTAGTTCTTTTTCCAGCCGATTCAGATCGTTGTAAGGGATGTTAATAAATCCCGGTGTATAAGGCCCGTAATGGCTGTAAGCATCGGGATCAGACGACATGGAAATGATGGTGATGGTACGCCCGTGGAAATTGCCGTCGCACACCACAATTTTTGCCTCGTTTTCCGGAACACCCTTCACCTTGTATGCCCATTTGCGAATCAGTTTGAGTGCGGTTTCATCTGCTTCAGCGCCCGAGTTCATGGGCAGCATTTTGTCGTAACCAAACAATTTGGTCATGTATTCTTCCCAGTCTCCTAACGTGTTATTGTAAAAAGCTCTGGACGTAAGCGCCAGTGTTTTGGCTTGTTCTGACAATGCATTTACTATTTTCGGATGGCAGTGTCCCTGGTTAACTGCCGAATAGGCTGCAAGGAAATCGAAATAGCGTTTGCCTTCAACATCCCACACAAAAACACCTTCGCCTTTGGACAGCACCACGGGTATCGGATGGTAATTGTGAGCACCAAACTTGTCTTCTTTGGCTATGTAATCTTTTGTTGTAAGTTGTACCATAATCAATCGATTTTAATTTGGATGCATAAATACAATTTTTGGGGAAAATTTCAAAGGATATTTGGGCGTGTAAATGAGCTTAAAATGGGTTTTAAAACATGTTTTACTGTTTCCAGTACCGGGCAATAAGCACTTCGGTTAAAATAAAAAACAAGGCAAGTAAAATGCACCATTTCCAAAGCTGTTTTCCTTTTTGAATTTCCTGAAGCACTTCGGCAAAGTTAGAGGAAACATTAGTCAATACTGAAGCTTTTTCAAGATTGGCCAATTCAATGCGACTTTCGAGTTCTGCGGGAGAAAAATACCTCAAATCCGATTCTTCGCGGTTATAATTGAAGGAAATTGATGCAATGGTTTCATTTTCGTTTTTTACCAGATAATGCCCTGCTGTTTCAATTAATCCAACCATTCCGAGCCGCATTCCATGTTCTGAAATGGTAACATCAGGAATGAAATTGTCTCCGGTTTCACGGTTTTCAATTTGTATGGATGCCACACGGCTGGCACTGATGTTCCTGGGCAGAAACCAGGTTTGTTCCCCGCCAATTATGTACGAAATCTGCTGATCGGGCAAACTGTTTAGCACAATGTTATAAATAGATGGAACAAATAAAATGTCACGGGCAAACATTTCATTTTTTTTGTTTAAGGGAAAAGCAAACACCCATAATTTTCCCATTCCGTATGGTACAACTGACAAGGCTTTGTCATTGTTCTGAAACCAGAGAAGGGGTGTTTCGCCGGAGCGGATGGTTTCTGTAAACTTTAGGTGGCCTTCAATTTTGGGAAGTAGCGCATTTTCTTTTCGTTCCTGAAAAACATTCCGAAAAAAACGGTTGTCGAAATCAATACCCGAAATTTCCTGACTTGTAGTATCAGTGCCTGAAATTGTATTGGCATTAAATTTCAATAACAACTGATTGTAAACTGAAGCTGGTTGAGTAAGTTTAGGGAACAAAACTACAGAAGTTCCTTTATTTGCGGCAGATTCAAGCTCATTTAAAAAGCCGGTGGAAAAATTTTCAGGATTGATAATGAATATAGTATTGCTTTCAGCCAGCTTGCTGATTTGCAGACTTTGAATATCCATGGTTTCCAATTCCACATAATCGTCATTTTCGAAAAGTGCAGTCAGGTATCCAAGTCCCTCCTTTGAATCTGGAGTGTTACTGAAAATGGCCAGGGCTTTTAGTTTTGGTTCGACAAAATAACTGAGGTACCAGGTGTTGTCGTGTGTAAACGGATAATCGGTAATTTCCACTCTTCCCAGTTGGATTCCTCCCGATGTGTTTGTGTATTTCAGGTTGGCGGTAATTTCATTCTGCGCGTTCACCGAAAAATTGGTGATTGATTTTAGCGAATCGTTCAAAAAAAGCCTGAGTGGCAGGTTCTGGTAGTCTTCGTTCGAACTGTTTTTTATTTTTACAACAATGTTTTCTTCCTGGTTAAGACCATGGGCCGGCTGTTCCACCCAACAGGAATCAATATAAAGGTTGTTCACCTGGTTTGGAATGAGCGGCATAAAATAACTATAAACCGATTCGCCTGAAAAATTTTCCAGGTCGGTGATTTTTCTCTGAAAATCTGATATGAAATAAAGTGTTCCCTGGTTTGCATTTTCCTGCATTTTGTTCTGCATATCAAACCGGTTGTGGATTAAGGAAAGTGAAACTGCAGCAGGAGACTGACTTATGGCCGACACCTGGCGAATGAATTGTTCCCTGTTGAATAAATGCTGGTGTTTTGGTTCCAAATCGTTGGTGAACAATCTGAATTTTGTACCAGCCGGATACGACTGTCCTATTTCTGCGGCTTTATTCCGGGCACGTTCCAGAAGCTGGCCCTGTTCCGAAAGAGCATTCATACTAAATGAATTGTCGATGTACACGCCAACAATTTCTCCGGATCCTGTATTAGCGGCATTTTCGGTGGGGATATAAGGTTGTGAAAAGGCAAAAACCAGAAAAATGATGGTGAGAATCCGGGCCAGCAGCATAAGCAACTGTTTCAGCCGCGATTTTTTCTGCGATTCCTTTTTAATGTCTTTTAAAAAACCAACATGACTGAAATAAACGGTTTTGTATCGCCTGAAACTAAACAGGTGAATAATAATGGGAATAGCAATGGCGAAAAGTGCAAATAGAAATGTTGGGAAAAGGAATTTCATTATTTGATTAAATTTTTAATTTTCGATTACTGTTTCAGTTTCAATTAATTCGCCACATATTCACAGATTTATAAAAAAGCAACCTGATTTATTTGCTGAATTATTTTATCTGTAAATCTGTGGCAATCATTATTTAAAAATTACATTCTTATTTATTTCAACTGTAAATCTGTGGCAATTCTCATTTAAAAATGGCAATTTCTTTTTCACCAGTCGATGTAATGTAACCGCGAAACATCCCTGAAGTATTAAATTCCATGGCTACATTTCCATTTGCATCAATTGCAATAACACCGCCTGTGCCTCCAAGTTCACCCAGTTTGCCAATTTCCTCCCGGCAGGCTTCAGCAACGGTAACGTTTTTATATTCCATTAATGCCGAAATATTGCGGGCAACTCCAAGCCGAATGAAATATTCCCCGTGCCCGGTGCACGAAACAGCGCAGGTTTTATTGTTGGCATAATTTCCGGCGCCAATAATGGGCGAATCACCTATGCGTCCGTATTTTTTGTTGGTCATTCCACCGGTTGATGTTCCGGCGCAAAGGTTTCCGTGAATGTCGAGCGCCACACAACCAACTGTTCCGGTATTATCGGCAGGAGTGCGTTCTCTTTCCTGTTTTTGAAGCCGTTTCAGAGATTCGTAACGCGATGGCGTAAAAAAGTACTTGTTTTTCACCATTTCGAGATTTTGCTCCCGTGCGAATTCCGATGCGCCTTTTCCACTTAAAAGTACATGTTCTGATTTTTCCATCACTGCTCTGGCTGCAGTAATCGGATTTTTAACGTCTTTAACCCCGGCAATTGCCCCTGCATTCAGATTTTTCCCTTCCATAATGGAGGCATCCAACTCATTTTCTCCATTAGCGGTAAAAACGGCTCCTTTCCCTGCATTGAAGAGGGGAGAGTCTTCCAGAATTTTAATGACTTCCACCACGGCTTCGGCAGAGGTTGCTCCGTTTTTTAACAGGTTTTCGCCAACATGAAGCGCTTCCTCCAGTTTGGCTTTATATTCGGCCTGCCGTTCTTTACTCATAGCAGATTGAGACATTACACCGGCGCCACCGTGGATAACAACAGCATATTTTTTTTGCTGAGAAAATGCCAGATTAGTCAGGGCAATTAAAATAACGATGCAGAAATTTTTCATAAAATCCATTGCATTTAATTTTACCACAAAAATGGAATAATTAAACGAAAAAGGAAGATTTCCGGAATATATCTTTTTTTCAAAAGATGTGAAAAAAAGGTTTAACCGAGACTGTAAAAAACCGAAAAGAAATGGGAAATTGTGCCGGCAAGTACGAAAAGGTGCCAGATTCCGTGACCGTATTTCAGATTTCGCCAGGCATAAAAAATAACTCCCATCGAATAAAATCCGGCTCCAATGAAAAGAAAAGCCACACTGTTTGCCGGAAGATTTTTTACGATTGGTACCACTGCGATAAGGAACATCCAGCCCATGGCCAGGTAAAACCACATCATTAGTTTTCTGTATCGGGTGAGATGAATGGAACGGATAATTATACCGGTAATGGCAAGGGCCCAAACTATCCCAAAAAGTGTCCATCCCAAAGGTCCGCGGATGGTGGTAAGCACAAACGGAGTATATGTTCCGGCAATTAGCAAAAATATGGCGGCATGGTCGAACCTGGCAAACAGATTTTTAATTTTAGTTTTGGTAACACTGTGATAAAGAGTGGAAGCCAGGTAAAGTAAAATCATTGATGTTCCGAAGATGGAATAACTTACCACATGCCACGCATCGCCTTTTTTAACAGCAAATACCGTAAGAATAACCAATCCTGCAATACTGAGAAGGGTTCCAATTCCATGCGTAATGCTGTTGAAAATTTCTTCGCCAAGGGATAAGTTCCTGTAATGTGCCTTTTTATTGTTATTTTTTGTCATTTATGCTTTTTATTTTAATGTTTCGAACAGATTTAAATTTTGTTCGAATTTAACTATTTATCCAATCAACCTTAAAAAATTCGTATGAAATAATTATTAATATTTCTACGGGGTATTTTTTGTCCTGTTATGCTATTGAGGACCAATCAGTTCAACGAATGTTCCGTCGGGGTCTTGTATAAGGATAAATCCCCTTCCGTCATCAAGAGTGGAAGGCGTTCCGCTCAGAATTGGAATGTTGTTTTTCTGGATACGTTCAATAAACGGATGAATGTTTTTAACAAAATCGGGTGTACGACAAATTTCATATTTCTATTCGCTTTCGGAAAAACGGATCTTTTACACCGTGGCTTCAGCCCGGTGAACAGAGATATCAAAAACAAAAGGGCTTTAGCCATTAAGAGATTTAAATGCTAAAGCCGGAAAAGACTCCAAAAAGGTTAATCACCGGGCTAAAGCGCCGGTGTAAAAAATGATTGTTTGTTTTGTGATTTAAAACGTGGAATTTGTCTTACACCCACAAAATCGGGCAACATTGGCATTTTGAAATTTTATTGTACTTTCAACCACTCAAAACAATCTGTCTGATGGAACTGCCGCAAATAAGAAATGATAATGTAAAAGATTTTCTCGACCGTGCCGAAATTGTAAATGAAACTGCCAAACAAATTATGAAAGATTTTGGCATGTTTGGCGTTGAGATTTCCTTTTCAGGAGATGTTTTAAATGCTTATGAAGAACTTCACCAGCAGTTGGTTGAACAAATTTCGGTTCTTATTCAAAACAACTACGATAAACTATTGTCGGTTTTGTACCAGGTTGATATTACTGAACGCGAAATAGCAAAAGCCGAAAGTGACCTTCCTCACTATAATCATGTTGAAATAATTGCACACCAGGTAATTGCCCGTGAACTGAAAAAGGTTTTGTGGCGCAGGTATTTTAAATCGAAAAAATAACCGAGATTCACCTATCTTTGCGCAAAATTTTTTACATGATCAGATTCTTCGAAAACTACAATTTAAAGTCACATAATACATTTGGTGTGGAGGCCAATACCCGTTATTTTTTTGAATTTACCGAACAGGAGGATTTGGAAACGTTTGTTCAGTCTAATGAAACATGGAAAGAACTTCCGCATTTTATTCTGGGCGGAGGGAGTAATGTGCTGTTTCAAAGAGATTTTCAAGGCTTGGTTCTTCACCCAAATATTCCGGGAATTGTTAAAGTGAAGGAAAACCGGCAAAATGTCTGGTTTGAAGTGGGAGCCGGTGAGGTTTGGGACGATTTTGTGAGATATTGCGTGGATTACGGGGTTGGTGGTGTGGAAAACCTTTCGCTTATTCCGGGTTTGGTTGGAGCAGCACCGGTTCAGAATATCGGGGCATACGGACAAGAGGTCAGTAACGTTATTGAACGGGTTAAGGGGCTCGATCTTCAGCAAAAATTACAAATGGAATTTCCGGCAGATGACTGTGGTTTTGGTTATCGCGACAGTTTGTTCAAACGGGAACTGAAAAACCGGTTTATCATCACTTCCGTGGTTTTCAGACTCGAAAAATTTCCGGAATTCAATTTGAAATATGGTCAGGTTGAGGAAAAAGTAAAGGAGCTGGGCGAAGTTAATCTTCAAAATATTCGCAGAGCAGCAATTGATATTCGTTCCTCTAAATTACCAGATGTAAATAAATTGGGCAATGCCGGAAGTTTTTTTAAAAATCCGGTGGTGAAAGTTGAAATCGCTGAAAAAATCAGGGAACAATTTCCCGATGTACCAGTTTACCAGGTGAATGAATATGAAGTGAAGCTGGCTGCAGGCTGGCTTATTGAAAAAGCCGGTTGGAAAGGCAGACAGGAGGGTAATGTGGGCATGCACCAAAAACAGGCGTTGGTTTTGGTGAATTATGGCAACGCCACCGGAAAAGAGATTTTTGAATTTTCAGAAAGAATCAGTCAGGCTGTTTTTGAAAAATTCGGGATTCAGCTCGAACGGGAAGTGAATTGTATCTGACTTCAGCCGTGTTTTATTCTGATTCCCAGTCGTCGGTTCTGAACGATGAAGCAGGCAATCCTTCCGTATTAAACAGCTCGCCAACCACAAAATCTTCAAAAGCGTAACGAACGGCAACCGGTTTTTCAACCAAAGGAGAGGAGAGGGTAATTCCTTCCCTTGTAATATAAGCGGTTGCGGGCACAAACTTTTTGTTTTCGCCGGCAACTACAAAGTTTTTCAGCTCCTTCCCGAAAGTGGTCAGTCCGTTGCCGGCATGGTCGAAGGTAAGTTTTACAACGCTTCCTTCTAGATTCATCTCTTTTAAAACCGGCCCCGAATATTCAATTCCATTCAGCCCGTAAGTTTTTGCCAGGGCAAGGTATGCGAGGCGTTCGCCCACTATTTTTTTATTGGCCGGGTGAATACAACGTTCTTCGCCGGCATCCATTGTGCTGGCCATGCCAATGTTGGGCAGGGCCGAAGATGCTTTTAACTGCGCTTCGCGCAGGTAAGCTGAAATTAAACCATTTGTGCCGTAATTGAATGGTGCAATCTGTACATAATAAAAAGGGAAGTCGCCGATTCCCCATTCAGCCCGCCAGTTTTCGATGAGGCCGGGCATCAGTTTTTCGTACCTGCCGGGTTCGTTCCGGTTCGACTCGCCCTGGTACCACAAACCACCGCGGAAGGCAAAACCAACCATAGGCGAAATCATGGCATTGTATAGCACCGTTGGCGTTTGTTGCGAAAAATCTTCTTTGCTGTTTTTGTCGGGAAGGTTTACCCAGTCGAAATTTTCAAATCCGTTTTCACTCATCCAGGGTTCAATGCGCGTGCCGCCCCAACTGGAGCATATTAATCCAACGGGAACATCCAATGCTTCGTTAACCATTTCACCAAAAAAATAGGCGGCTGCACTGAAATTAGCGACATTGCCTGGATTACATTCCAGCCATTCGCCAGTAAAGTCATCACGCGCTTCCAGGCTTTTGTCCCGTTCAACGGTAAACAACCTTATTTTGTCGTTCTGCGATGTGGCAATGGCTTTATTGGCGCCGGTAATCGGCTGAGTAGGGTAGCCGGTCATGGTCATTTGCATATTCGACTGCCCCGAACAAATCCACACTTCGCCTATCAGTACATTTTCAAGGGTCAGCCTTTTCCCGTCGGAAATCGCTATGGAATAAGGGCCGCCGGCTTCCGGGGTTTTGACGTAAACTTTCCAGTTTCCTTCTGTGTCCGGTGTGGCCGAATAGCTTTTATTGTTCCACGAGGTAGTCACTTTTACCGTTTTGTTTTCCGTCGATTTTCCCCAGATAGCTGCATCTGTTTGTTGCTGTAGCACCATGTGGTTGCCGAAAATGGCGGGAAGTTTTATTTCTGCGTGAACTGCTGTTGAAAACAGGAACGCGAGTAAAACGGAAATAATGTAAAAATTTCGTTTCATTATTACGGTTGTTAAATGGTTTATGATAAAAATACGATGGAACAAATGTAATAAAAATGAGGTAATATTGGTTTTGGAAAACTTATTCAGCTAAGTATTGCCTGGCAAAGTTTTCTGTCCTAACCTTTTGACTTCTTTGTTGATTATTGAGTATTGGATATTGGTTATTGGATATTTGTCCTTTCTCTCTTGTCTATTTCCAAATTTTCCGTTCGTTCAACGCGGCACGGTACCTTGCCGCATGCCGGTTATGTTCGGCCAGTGTTCGGGAAAAATTGTGGTACCCCGAAAAATCTTCGCGGGCAACCATAAATAAATAATTGTGTTCTTCGTAATCCAGCACGGCTTCGATAGCCGTTACTTCGGGGAAGTTGATGGGGCCGGGCGGCAAACCAGCATTTTGGTATGTATTGTATGGCGAATCAATTTCAAGGTGCACATTCAGAACACGGCGTAATGAAAAATCGCCTACAGCAAATTTCACGGTGGGGTCGGCCTGTAATAACATTCCGCGTTTCAGACGGTTTACATACAAACCAGCCACACGTTTCAACTCATCGGCCTTAACTGTTTCTTCCTGAACAATGGAGGCAAGTATAGTAACTTCAACCGGTGTCAGCCCGATGGCTTCGGCTTTTTGCCAGCGGGTTTCGTTCCAGAAACGGTCGTATTCCCGCTTCATGCGGCTGGCAAACTCTTCTGCCGTAGTGGTCCAGTAAAATTCGTAGGTGTTGGGAATGAACATCGCCTTGAAGGTTTCAGGCGTAAACCCGAATTCTTCGATTTTTTTTTTATCGTCGAAAAGTTGCAGGATGGAAAGCGAATCGGCCTGAATGTAGCGACTTACTTTTCCGGCCAGGTCTTCCTTGAAACGTGCGTTGTTGAAAGTAACATCCAGCGGCTCCTGTTCGCCGGCGCGCAACTTGTTCACCATCTGGTTGGTGTTCATTCCCATTTTAAAAAGATATCGTCCGGGTTTTATCAGATCAGGGTAGCTTTTTTTTTTCGATACCCATCGGAATGCCTTGTAGTTGAGCAGAATATCGTTGGTTTGCAATGTGTCGAGCACCTGGTTAAACGTGGCGCCTTCAGGAATAATAAATGCTTTTTCGGTTTTTACATTTTCATTGAAAACGTACATATAAAGCTGGTATCCCCGCAATCCGGCAATAATAAACGCGATGGCAAAAAATACAATAATGAATTTTCCCACCCGGGGGAACAACATGAGCCTGCTTTTTTTATCGATGTTCATTGAGACTTATTTATTAATGATTCAACTTCAGAGATAAACTTTTTTGTTTCTTTCAAAAAAGGAGAAATGTCTTCTTCAGTTAATCTTTTGAAATCGGCATAATCACCTTCATGTCTTAAATTGAATAACCGGTTGAAAGTCTTGCCTGATTCTTTGGTTACAATCCCTTCTTTTACAAATGAACGATGGAATTCTGATTTAACTCCTTTATGGCTTTCAAATCGTTGTCCTTGTTGAAGCAATATGGCACTTGCAATATAAAAACAGCTGTAATAAAGCCTGTTGGCCACAGTATTCCAATGGTTTTCTTTAGAAAGAATTATTGCTTCTTCATAAGCCTCCCAGGCTCTGGAGATTCTGTATTTTATCAATTCCGTTTTACTCATACTTCAACACCATCCCGGAGTATATTTTGATAAATCGGAGTATTGGAATATTCATTCCAACTTTCAATATTTTGAATAATTCCTGTTACAACTTCATCGGTTTCAAGCTCCAGTTCGAAAAGTTCATCATAAATTTTGTTTCTGAAAATTCTGTCAGGCGTCGTTTCCGTAAGAATTAGAAAATCCCAGTCAGAATCTTTTTTTGCATCATTTCTTGCCCTGGATCCAAATAAAATGATTTTCGCCTTTGGATCCACACTTTTGATTCTTTTTTTAACCGTAGATAATATGATATCTCTTTTCGTCATTCTCAAAAATTAATTTTGATCCAAAGATAAAACATTTTTACCTTTTAATATTTCTACTTGTTCTAAGTTGTCACGTTCCCTGCAAAATCATTAAATTCGCAGCCTGATTTTAAAAGAATAAAACCATGCAATATGTAAATCTTTCGGAAGATATTTATTTTTTAGGACACAACGACCGGCGCACCCATTTGTTTGAAAACATCTGGCCTATTCCGCACGGGATTTCATACAATTCATACCTGATTGTTGATGAAAAAATTGCGTTGATTGACACCGTTGAACGTTCGTTTATCGACGAATACCTCGAGAGTATAGAAGAACTGATTGGCGACCGGAAAATTGATTACCTGGTAATAAACCACATGGAACCCGACCATACGGGTGCGTTGAAGGCCATTGTTCAGAAATATCCGGAAATTACATTGGTGGGAAATAAAAAAACCTTTGCTTTTGTGGAAAGTTTTTACATGGAGTCTGAAAATGTTCATCTGGTGCACGACGGTTCAGTTTTAGAGCTTGGAAAACACCGGTTGCAGTTTCAGACGATTCCGATGGTACACTGGCCCGAAACCATGGTGACTTACGAAGAAACCAAAAAAATTCTGTTTTCGGGCGATGCATTTGGCAGCTATGGCACGCTCGATGGCGGTATTTTCGACGATGAAATTAATCTTGATTTTTACGAAGTGGAGGTAATGCGCTACTTCACCAACATTGTGGGAAAATATTGTCCGCACACCCAACGCGCCATTAAAAAACTGGCTCCACTCGATATTAAAATGATTGCCGCCACCCACGGACCAATTTGGCGCACCGACCTCGACTGGGTGCTTACCCGATACAACAAATGGAGCTCCTACGATCTCGACCAGGGGGTGGTTATTGTTTACGGTTCCATGTACGGATACACCCAAAAAATGGCCGAGGTGATTGCCCGCCGGCTATCAGAGCGTGGAATTAAAAACATCCGGGTTTACGATGCCTCCAAAACGCATGCTTCCTACATTATCAACGATATTTTCAAATACAAGGGATTTATTGTGGGAAGTCCGGCATACAATAATTCGCTGTTTCCCAACGTGGAAATTTTGCTTTCCACTATCGAGCACATGGCGCCCAAAAACCATTACCTCGGAATATTTGGCAATTACTCCTGGAACGGCGGCGGCGTGAAAAACCTGAAACTGTTTGCCGAAAGAATCAAATGGGAGCTGGTTTACGATCCGGTGGAAGAACTTGGCGCCCTGAAGAAAGACAACAAGGAACTGTTGCTGAAACTGGCCGATAACATGGCGGATAAGTTGCTGGCAGATTTTGAATAAGAAGCAGCGGGTGCAGCGGATTCTGCCGAGGGCATCCATTCGGGCGATCCGCTGATTAAAAAAATGAGCGATTCGGAAATCGCTCCACCCGAAATGAGCGGTTTGGAAACCGCTCCACCTGATTAGAAAAGTTTGCAATTTCAGCCTTTCTCCACTTCGCGGGCAATGGCTCTTTTTACCAGTTGATTTAATGTTAAACCCCGTGATGTGGCGGTTTGAACTGCTTTTTTGTGCAGTTCCTGACTAATCCGTATATTGAAACTGCCTTTGTACGATTTTTCAAGCGGTTTTCCTTCGCGTTTACAATCTTCGATGTGAAGATTTACCATTTCGCGAAAGGCATTTTCAAGTTCGTTCACCGAGGTTCCTTCAAACGTCACCAAATCGTTTATCCCTTCAATTTTTCCGAAGAAAATATGATCCTCTGCGCTATAATTTACAGAACCGATAAATCCTTTGTATGTTAATACATTATTTATAACAAACAGTTTCTATCCTCTTGTAAAAACCGGCGCTCCTGGTTTCGACAACCTTGGATTGAAAACGTATCCTTCTGCATCGAAGGCCTGCAAGTCGTCTGTATTATCGATGTCGTTTTCCAAAATGAACCGGGTCATAAGTCCGCGTGCTTTTTTGGCGAAAAACGAAATCATTTTGTATTCTCCGTTTTTCATGTCTTTGAAAGCCGGCGTTACAACTTCGGCATCGAGTTTTTTTGCATCGATGCTTTTGTAGTATTCGTTGGACGCCAGGTTAACCAGGATTTTGCTTCCTGATTCTTCGATGGCTTCCTGAATCTTTTTTGTGATTTTATTTCCCCAGAATGTGTACAAATCTTTTGCCCGGCCCACACCAAACTTCGTTCCCATTTCCAAACGGTAAGGTTGCATCAGGTCGAGCGGTTTTAACACGCCGTACAAGCCGGATAAAATCCGTAATTTTTGTTGCGCAAGTTTCAGTTTTTCTTCGGAAAGGGTAGGAGCGTCCAGGCCTGTATAAACATCGCCGTTAAAGGCCAGCACAGCCTGTTTGGCATTTTCAGGAGTGAAAGGAAGCTGCCAGGTTTGGTAACGTTCGTAGTTGAGGTTTCCCAAATCGGCCGAAATGTTCATCAAATCTGACAGCTTTTTGGCGCTCATTTTTTGTAGTTTGGAAACCAGTTTTTCCGAATCGTTTAAGAATTCAGGAATGGTATATTCCTGGGTTGTTGATTTTGTTTTAAAATCCAGCGACTTGGCCGGAGATATGACTATTAACATGATATTTCAGTTTTTTGAAGTAAACAGGTTTATTGCTCAAATGTTTAAAAAAAACTGGTTTAGCTCTGACTTTTTATCGCATTCAGCGCCTGTTGAATGGCAGTTCTGTCCTGCGCCGAAATCCCTTCTGTTTTTAATGTTTGTTCGTAAAGTGTTTGAACTTCTTTGGTTCTGCCATCCCGCATATAAATGTCCGCCAGAAAACTCACGGCATTGAGGTAGAGCGGATGGTCGGCAATCAGTTTTTTCAGTGTTTTTTCAGCCCCGGTTTTCTGGTTGCTTTCCAGTTGATAGTATGCCAGCGTGTAAGCATATCTGGGCTCTTCGGGACGCGATTCGGCAGCAATTTTGGCATATTTTACGGCTTCACCCACACTGCGTTGTGCAACAATCACACTGAGATTGTAGGCAGCAACAGCTTGATCCGGATTGGCGTTAAGTGCAGTAAGTAACGCTTTTTCCGCTTCCTGCAATTTCCCCTGTTCTGCCAGCAAAAGTCCGAGGTTTAAGCTGGCTGCCTCATTATCAGGGTCGATTTCCAAAGCTTTTTTCAGGTTTTCTTCAGCTTTGGCCTGGTTGCCAATGTAAGAGTAAAGAACGCTGCTGTTGATAAACGGCATCAACGATTCCGGGTACAACCGGGCAGCCGTTTCGTAGGCATCCAGCGCCTTGTTGGCATTGCCCTGGTTTTGGTGGTAAATGCCGAGGTTGTAGTGCGAACTCCAGTCGTCGGGGCGGGCCACCATAGATTTCATGTATTCAACGGTGGCATTTTCAACCACTTGTTTTTCCGTTGCTGAAAACCGGTCGTCACCAAAACCTGCCAGCGATGCGGCAGCCGAAACCCGAACCAGCCGGATTTCGTCACCCGCTGCAGCTACCAGTGCACTTTTTGTTTGGTCTGAAAGATTGCCATTCAGGGAAGTGGCCGCTGCTGCGCGGGCCAAAGGCGATGGATTGTTTTTGGCAGCTTCCAGCAGGGTTTCCCACTTTTTTTCGTTGGGGCAATTGGCGAGCAACCGGATAAACGACGTGACCACCACTTCGTTGTGTTTGTTTTTCTGAATAACTTCCAGCATTTCATCGAGGCGGCTCCAATTTTCTTCCCGTGCTTCTTGAATAAGTTGTGCCCAGTAAAGCGTTTCTTCCTGATAATCGCCGTTTGGCCTCGCTTTTACAATTTGGTTGGCCCACTGCGACGTTTTATCGTCGTGGCATTGGTTGCAGGCATTGGGCGAACCAAATTTTATCGTCGCCTCGGGCATGGGAGGCCGGAACGAATGGTCGCTGCGAATAAAATGGCCCACAAATTCGCGGCTGGGCGCATGGCAGTTCACACAGGTTGAGCCTGGACTGTCGGGTTGATGCATGGTGTGTGCAATCAGTCCGCTGCCTTGTTTTTCCTGATGGCAGGAAAGGCATGCCTGGTTGGGATTGTCTGCAAACCGGTTTCTTCCGCTGGACGTGTGGCAGGTTACACAATGCAAATCACTTTTCTGAATGCATGGATTCATTTTCCATCCGGTCATCGTGTAATTTTCGCCCAGGTCGCGGCCATCGGGATAAAAATCGGGGTCTTCGAGCGTGGCCAAAGTGAAATGATCGAAATAAGGTTCCGGCGGTACATAATTTTTTGTAATCGCGCTGCCTTTGGCATGGCAAACTGCACACGACGAGTTGTGTTCCTCAGGTGTGAAAGTACGGGTTATGATGATTTTTAAATCCTCCGGTTCTATACCTTTTTTCTCTGCTTCCAGGAAAACGCGCACATGTTCGGCACTGGGACCGTGGCAGGTTTCACAATTAATGCCGGCCTCTTTCCAGGTGGTTTGGTATGTATCGGTTGCCAAATCGTAATTGGACGAAACCTGGCTGACGTGGCAATTGTAGCAGGCTGTATTAAAGGCATACATCCTGTCGCGCCAGGGCAGCGCTTCATCTTCATCGCCGGCATCGCCAAAATGACGCACAGCCGATTCGGGGTAATTGAACCAGGTTTGACGGTTCATGTCGTAGGCCAGGGGAATGGTTTGCAGTTTACCTTTTTCCAGCGGAGCCAGAAATGTAAAAACATTCCGGCCACCCAGCGACCACTGGACTGGATATTTTTTCAATAGCACATTTTCATCCTTTTCCAGCATAACCATTG
>JAHYIT010000100.1 GCA_019429205.1 Mariniphaga sp.
AAAAAGTTCAAAATACTTTTGGTAATCTTCATCAGAAATCCGCTCACGCTTTTTCACCCATTCGTGGCGGGCAGCCTGGGCATACAATCCCCAGTGGATAAACATTCCGAACCGGGCATCGGTCCACCATTGAAGCCGTTCGGTTTTTTCTTCTTCAGTTTCATCCCATATTTTTTGCTGGGAAAAAGTGGTTTGACTGAGAAATGCAGTCATCATTAAAAAAAGCAGTAGTTGTTTCATTTTAAATTGGTTTAAAAATTATTTTAATCTGTTATTATCCCAAATTCAGCCAGGCCAATCCTTCCGTTTTCTTCGGCTGCTGAAAGTGCCCTCAATTTAATGAATCTTCCTGACACCTGTTCAAATCTTTTTTCCTGCCAAATGGGACTGTTTTTAATGTTTGAAAATTCACCTGAAGAAACCGGGGCTCCCCAGTTATTCCCATCCTCACTCACAAAAAACTCATAATTAAAAATGATACCCGGATTCCAGCGGCCCTGGTCAGGAAGATAACTTGAAACCAAACCGTTTTTATTTCGCCGGATTTCAGGTTCAATCAATATTTTAGGTGCATGATAAACTTCAATATTGCTAATTACAGGTGAAGCCTTTGCATCTTCAATTGTAAGGCGGAGTTTTGATGCAGTAACATTTGGGAAACGTAAAATCCGCTTTCGGCCAATTGTAGTTTCACTGGCTATTAGATGCCAGCCATTGTCAACCAAAGCTTCCAGTTTGAATTTTTTTACACGCTGGCCTAACCGAATATCTTCCTGAACCAGAAACCGGTTCATTTCAGTGGGTTTCCTGAAATTGATTTCAAGCGATGATTCAATGATGTTGTCATCGGCAGCCCAGTAGGTATCCGGATTTCCATCAGTCACATTTCGGGCTTTATATTTACTGGAATTTCCCCTGATGCTGGTGGCTGTTACGCGTTTACCCAATGCCAGATTATCGGCGAAGTCTGCTTTAACGGCATCAGCAAGTTTCATCACCTGTTCCACATCTTTTTCATGAATGAGTCCGCAGGTATCAACCGGAAAGTTGAGCAGGAATGATGCGTTTCGTCCGATGGAGTTGTAATAAATGTCGAGCAGGTGGGGCAAGGTTTTTACTTTATGATCTTCGGATGGATGGTAATACCAGCCCGGGCGAATGGAAACATCCACCTCGGCGGGAACCCAGTGAGTTCCATCTTCGTGCCCGGTGCGTAATTCTGCATAATTGGGCGAGCCCGGGTAAAACTCATCGCGGCGTATGGGAGCCCAGTTGGTTTTCATGGCCCAACCTTCTTCGTTTCCAACCCAGCGGACATCGGGGCCGGCATCGCTGAACAGACAGGCTGAAGGCTGCAGTTCACGAACTATTTTATATGTATTCTCCCAGTCGTAATAAGTTTTACGGTCAATGCGCCTTTCCTCGTTAGCACCACCATACCAGCCGGTTCCACCGTTGGCGCCATCGAACCAAACTTCAAAAACTTCGCCGTAGTTCGTAAGCAATTCACGTAACTGATTTCTAAAATAAGTGATGTATTCCGGCCTTCCGTAGTCGGGATGATTTCTGTCCCAGGGAGAGAGATAAACGCCGAACTTTAGACCGTACTCTCTGCAGGCATCAGCCAGCTCACGTACCACATCGCCTTCTCCGTTTTTCCAGGGGGATTTTTTTACCGAGTGTTCCGTATATTCCGATGGCCACAAACAAAAACCATCGTGGTGTTTGGCGGTAAGAATGATTCCTTTCATTCCGGCCTCTTTACATACCCGGGCCCACTGGCGTGTATCCAGTCCGGTGGGATTAAACAGCTCCGGACTTTCGTTGCCGAACCCCCACTCCATGTTGGTAAACGTATTCATGTTAAAATGAACAAAGGCATAAAATTCCAGTTCGTGCCATGCCAACTGCCGCTCAGAAGGTAATGGATGTACCGGTTCGGGCGGTTGCGGAGAAAAACATGAGATTAATAAAACAGGGAAAAAAAATAAAAGAATAAAATACTTCATGCTGATACTATGTTTTACAATATGATTTTTATTGGGTGCCAATTTACCCAAAATCCAGTAAAATTGGGTATCAGCTTTAAAATAAATAAGCAGAATTTCATGAAAACACCCCCTTCAATACGACTCAAAAATGACCACTGAATCCTTAATTTATCTTTACGAGATAAACAGTCCCATTTTGAAACAAAATTCAAATTGGCACAAAACAAATAAAAAACTGACATACAACTACTTAAAACTAAAGGCATGTTCATTGCAAATGGTTATCGAACCCGTAAAAAACGGAAAACCTTAAAAAATGAAGTTGTATGGACGCACCATCACCTCAAAAAAAGTTGGAATTTATTTTTATTCACCATAACTTGTATGGCGCAAAAGAAAGGATTTTTGAAACCTTCGGGGAGGTAAAAAAAGTATGGGCGCTTTCTAATTTCATCACATCCGAAAATTCATCAATCCATATTAATAACTCCGGCAATTCAGACTTGAGGGCAAGTTTGTCTGAGCCGGAGGTTTCAGTGTATAACAATGTGTTGTTTTTAAACTAAAAAACGAGTCATATGAAAAAGTTTTTACTTTCCAAACTAGCCACTCCGAAACTAACAGCGAGGCTGTTTTTGGGGGTAGTTTTAACTTTCTTGGCAATGGGAAATTCAGTTGCTCAAGAAGAATGCGAAATAACAGTAACAAATTGTCCAAGTCCTATTACAGCTTGCGCAGATACTTCTGATGCAGAAGGTCTTTTTGGAGCTATTGTTGAATGGTCTCCGGAACCGTCTTTCGATTTAGAATGTGTATACGGAGATGAAGGTGACAGATATGCATTTGAAATGTCTTTTAATTTACCTTCAGTTCAGGAAGACTGTTGGGAATTAAGTAATGTTCAGCGTATTGGGACAGATGGTGGAAGACTTAGGTTATGGCAAGGGAATAAAATTAAGACAAGTAATTATCCCTACTTTGATGATTCAAATCCCTATTTTCTTACTCCATCTTTTTTTCTGCCCGCTGGTGGCGATCCGATTCCTGGGAAAATTTCTTTAACGGTAGCGAGTGGTGGAACATTTGATATAAATATTTATTTAATGTCATCAGATAATTCCATAGTGTATAATACTTCAATTCAAAATATAGATGCTACCGACATTTATGATTTTGGTATTGAACCTGAAACAACAGGAATATATAGATTATTATTTGAATTTATTGGAACTGGGAATAATAGTGACTATGTTGAACTATTGGAAATTGATGCAGTATTATATGGGGATGACTGTGCAGGTGATGTGAATTATTCTTTAACACAATCTCACTTTTCGGGAGAATTTTTTGAAGTAGGAGAACATACAGTTATTTATTCTTATACATGCAATGATTGTAATCCAGTTGTTACCAAAACTTGTGAATTTACAATTACAGTTAATACATGTTGTTCGCTGGACATTGATTGTCCGGCTGATTTCACCACAACCGTTGAATGCCCATCTGAAATTCCTTCCGCTGCGACTACAATATCAGAATTGGAAACTCTTGGTTTTTCCATTAATGATTATTGCGGAACATTATCCATTTCTTCAGTTACAGAAACTTTGCCAGCTTGCGAAGGATCAATTCAAAGAAAATATACTCTGTCAGATGATAATTCAAGTATTCAATGCACACAAACTATTACCATCGACAATCCGGAACTGGCGGCCATTGAAGCTACAAGCGAAACCGTTGAATGCTTCGCTGACTTCGATGTAACTGCTCATACACTGCCAACTGTTTTAGATGCATGCGGAACTGAACTCATTCCTGCAGGACCAGTCGTAAGTGCCGTTCCGGAATGCGAAGGAGACGTAACTTACACCTGGACTTACACCGACTGTGCAAATTCAACTCAGGATTACGTGCACACCGTAACCATCGACATGCCGGAACTGGCGGCCATTGAAGCTACAAGCGAAACCGTTGAATGCTTCGCTGACTTCGATGTAACTGCACATACACTGCCAACCGTTTTAGATGCATGCGGAACTGAACTCATTCCTGCAGTACCAGTCGTAAGTGCCGTTCCGGAATGCGAAGGAGACGTAACCTACACCTGGACTTACACTGACTGTGCCGGTTCAACTCAAAATTACGTACATACCGTTACCATCCAATACCAGGAATTTCAGGTTCCTGAAAATATTATAGAAATTGTTGAATGTACTTCTGAATTTTCAACACCAGTTCCTCCTGTGGTTTACGATAATTGCGGTAATGAATTAAATCCGTCTGAACCGGTTATTGAATCTATATCAGGAACATGCGAAGGATTCCAGTCTTACACATTTTCCTATACAGATTGTGCCGGCAATACCAAAAAATGGGTATTCACTTATCAAATTGAGGACAATACACCACCAGTTGTTGAGTGCAGCCCAATTAGCATTAACCTGCGCAACAATGGAATCTATATTTTGTCCCAAAATGACATCAGAAACCTGGTTGGCCCAGTATCTGACAATTGCACATACGAAGAAGATATCATAATTTCGGTATCTCCCCGCTCCTTCTCTTGCATTCAGGCAGGTGAGGCTGTTCCGGTTACCATTACGGCAACTGACGATTGTGGCAACACCACAGAATGCCAGACAACTGTAACAGTAAATGATAATCTGGCTCCGCAAATTACCTGTATAGAAGACATCACAGTTTCGTCCGATGCAGAAAATTGCAGTGCGATAGTTGACTTTGAAGTTGAAATTTCTGACAACTGTAATTTCACAGTGAATTACAGTCATGAATCAGGAAGTGTGTTCCCGATTGGCATAACAGAAGTTATCGTAACTGCAACCGATGATTCAGGAAATTCCAATACCTGCGCATTCAATGTTACGGTAGTTGATGATGCTGCACCCGTGCTGACTTGTCCGGAAGACATTATTGTCAAACTCGAAGTAGGAGTTTCAACTGCAGTGGTTGATTTTACTGCAGAAGCATCTGACAATTGTGAATTCACACTTGAATACAGCCATGATCCGGGAAGTGAATTCCCGCTTGGAACAACCAATGTAGTTGTTACTGCAACTGATTTGGCCGGCAATTCAACTGAATGTAATTTCGATATAATTGTATTAGATGAAAATGCTCCGGTTGTAATTTGTCCTGATGACATAACTGTTTCTCAGGATGAAGGTCAATGTGGAGCAATTGTAAACTTTGAAGCAAGTGTTTCTGACGAATCGGACGTTACCATTGAATACAGTCATGAATCAGGAAGCCTTTTCCCGATTGGAACAACCACTGTGACCGTGACTGCAACCGATGCTTCTGGCAACTCTGCTGAATGTTCATTCACTGTAACCGTTTCTGATGACGAAGAACCGTTTATCGCTTGCCCGGAAGACATCGTAGTGATTGCAGAAGCCGGAGAATGTGAAGCTGATGTTATTGTTCCTGGAATTTCTGAATTGGGCGACAACTGCGGATTCACTTATTCAAACGACTTTAATAATTCAACAGATGCAAGTGGCATCTATACGGTTGGAACAACAGAAGTTGTTTGGACAATAACTGATTTAACCGGAAATACAGCCACCTGCACGATGACTGTCACCGTAAATGCAGCACCGGTTGCTGAAAACGATATAGCATCGACACAAGAAGACACTCCGGTTGAAATTGACATTCTTGCCAATGATTCAGATTGTTTGGAAAGCATAGATACTTCCACTGTTACCATTTCAAGCGAACCTGCAAACGGAACTGTTTCAGTGGATTCAGAAACCGGAATCGTAACTTACACACCTGCTTCAGACTTTTTTGGAACTGATGAATTCACCTATTCAGTTTGCAATTCAAGTGAACTTTGTGATGAAGCAACGGTAACTATCACCGTAACTGAAGTGGTTGTAATTGTCAATACCACGGTTGCCGAGGATGATGAATTCACCATGCTCCAGGATACTATTCTGGAAGCTGATGTATCTGTAAACGACTATGACCCTGAAGGTGACAACCAGGTCAGCTTCAGCGTACTGGTACCACCAGCTAACGGAACATTTGCCTTATTCCCCGACGGAACATTTGAATTTACGCCGTACGAAGGGTTTATTGGTGAAGACTACTTTATTTACGAAGTATGCGATGACGGTGAACCTGTTGCGTGTGACACTGCAACGGCATACATTCTGGTTGAAGAAAGAGAGGCTGACACAACCATTGTAGAACCGCCTTTCCAACTGGCATTTAAAATACCGGAAGGATTCTCACCAAATAATGATGGTATCAACGATTACTTTTTCATTCAGCACTTATACGAAGCGTATCCAAACTCCAGGCCAAGACTGGAAGTTTACAATCGCTGGGGAATACTGCTCTATGAAAAAGAAGGTTACGGAAACACAGACCGCTGGGGTTCAACTGATGCCTGGTGGGATGGCAGCTCTAACAAGAAGTGGACTGTTGGCAAGGAAAAACTGCCACCGGGAACCTACTTCTATATACTATATTTAAATGATGGAAGCGAACCGATAACTGGCTCAGTATTCCTTAACAGAAACAGGTAATTCATGTTTAATCTGAAAAAATGAAAAAGATGAAATTCAAATTAAATATCAAAAAAGGATTAGGGATTCTGGTTTTAGTAATTGCGGCCAACGCTTCTTTTGCCCAACAGGATCCGATGTACACACAGTACTTTTTCAATACGCAAACCATTAACCCGGCTTATGCGGGAAGTTGGGAGTCATTAGGCTTTATGGCACTTGCCCGTCACCAGTGGACTGGTTGGGAAGGCGCACCAAGAACCTATACTTTTTCAATGCAGGCACCCATGAATAACGATAGGGTGGCACTTGGGCTTAACGTTATCAGCGACAACGTTTTTAAGGAAAAGCGGTTTGGACTTTGGGGCGACTACTCATACAAAGTAGTTTTCGACGATGCAACAAACCTTCGGATGGGATTGAAAGCCGGATTTACCAATTATTCCAACAATTTACTGGAATATGATCTGATAACAGGAAATGACCCGTTATTCCAGGGTGACCTGGTAAATAAATTTGTCCCCAACTTCGGTGTCGGTTTATTTCTGCAAAATCCAAAATATTACGTTGGTTTGTCTGTTCCCAAATTGCTGCATAATGAGATAACGGAGGATAACCCGAACAATTTTTCTGTTCAGGCAGATATTCGCCATTATTTCCTGGAAGGAGGTATGCTTTTCAACTTAAGCGAAAGTTTAAAGTTTAAACCGACTTTTATGACTAAATTGACCCAAAATGCACCAGTCCAGCTCGACCTGACAGCTAACTTTCTGTTAATGGAAAAGCTTTGGCTTGGGGCAATGTTCAGAACCAGCGATGCTTATGGATTTATTGCGCAGTGGATTTTTGATAACGACCTGAGGGTAGGCTATTCAATTGATTTTTCTACCACCAATATGCAAAACTACCATAGCGGAACCCATGAAATAATGGTTTCGTATGAGTTGAGGACACTAAAAAAACTGGTTACCTCTCCGCGATATTTTTAATACGAAAAAAATGTATAAATCATTTTTGATTAAGAAAAAATAAAATTTAAATACCGGAAAAATGAATCGAGTACTATTCTTTATACTATTTCTTTTGCCCCTTTTATCAGGAGCACAAACAGAAAAAAATTTTCTGGAAAACACAATCAAAACTCTTGAAAAAACAGGAATAAATACCCCAATGAGTGATTTCGGGCCTGTTTTTGTTGAAAATGAATTATGGTTCTCATCTTATTCCGAAGAGGAAATGATAAATTCCGGGAAAAGAAAAAAGGAGGATTCCTTTTATAAACTTTTCACTTTGCCCATTGACCACAAAGGAAACATTTCAGGAGAAAAAAATATAAAACTTGAAGATGTAAGGGCAGGATATCATGTTGGACCAGTTTCTTACTGCCAGGCTACAGGCGAACTTTTTGTGACCTTAAGCAATTTTGAAAATCCGCTAATACAAAATGTAGTTTTTCAAAAAGCAAATATTCCGTTAAAAATTATCATTCTTAAAAATTCGGGGAATAACTGGATACCTGCAGGTGAACTCCCCTTTAACAGTTCAACTTTTTCGGTGGGGCATCCTGCCATTTCTGTAACCGGCGATACCCTTATTTTCGCTTCTGATATGCCCGAAAAAGGAAAAGGAGGTACTGATTTGTATATGACTGTGCGCAAAAATGGTAAATGGGGTGAAATGATTAACCTCGGAGACAAAATCAATACTGCCGGAAACGAAATGTTTCCCTATTTGCATAAAGGAAAATTCCTGTTTTTTGCCTCAGATGGAATCACTGGCGGATTAGGTGAACTTGATATTTATTATACAGAGCTTAAAAGTAACGGATTTGATAATCCCAAAAACCTGAAAGAACTGAACTCTCCTGCTGATGATTTTGGCCTGGTTATTCACGCAAACGAAGAGGTAGGCTATTTTGTATCTCAAAGATCCGGCGGTGCTGGTGACGATGATATTTACAAAGTACTTTTCGAAGGAACTTTTGATTTGGAACTGCTTGTGCTCGACAAAAAAAGCTCTGAACCGATAGCCAACGCGAAAGTAAATTTCAGCAATAACACAACCCTTTTTACCGATAACGAGGGGGTTATTAAAATGGAGTTGAAAAAAGAAACTGATTATACAGCTACATCCGACGTGCAAGGCTATATGAACGAATCGGTTTCCTTTACCACCGGGAACCTTCCTTTTGGCACTTTAAAAGAAGTGATTCAAATTGAGAAAGTAGAAGTCGGGCAAAAATTTGTTATGGAAAATATTTATTACGACTTCGACAAGTGGGAAATTTCGCCAGAATCGGAAGCTGAATTGAACAAGTTGGTTAAGGTAATGAAAGACAATCCATCCTGGAAAGTGGAATTGGGTTCTCATACCGATAGCCGCGGAACACACGACTACAATGAAACACTCAGCCAGAAAAGATCTGATTCGGCGATTAACTATATCGTTTCACAGGGTATCTCAAAAAATAGAATTACAGCAAAAGGCTATGGTGAAACCCAACTGGTAAATGAATGTAAAGACGGAGTTTCTTGTACTGAAGAACAACATCAGCAAAACAGAAGAACTGAATTTACGATTCTTGAAATGGATTAAACAGGATTTAATTGTTTATTTTAAAGAATTAAAAAACAATAAATTAGAATATAACTTTTTTGTGAGGTTTAAAACCCGAAGTTCAGCTTTTTTTGTTGTTCTTCGGGTTTTTCCTTTGTAAAATCCTGAACAATCCGGTCAATTTCGGGAAGGCATCGTCCACACGAAGTTCCGGCACGGGTTAGCCGTTGAATTTCATTCGTGGAGGCGGCTCCTTTTTTCAGAGTGGTTTCAATTTCCTTTTTATCTACCAGGTTGCACAAACAAACAATCCGCGTCATTATTTATCTGTTTCTAAAATGGTAACAACACTATTGCGTTCATTTCCGGGACCGTCAAATTCGCATAAAAACTTATGATGCATTACTCAAAAAGTTTATTTTCAGCAAACACTTTTATTTTTCTGTAAATTTCAATTACTGTATCATTTTTGGGCAGGCTACTGTATATTTTTTCAAGATATCGGTTTTGAAAAATTATTTCGATGGACGATTTGAAATTGATATCGAAAACCCACGAAAGTTGCATAATCTTCACATCCATTTCACTTTTTACTTCATTTTTAGAAACAAGTTTTCCACCGAGCACTTCTTTAACCACCCCCGATGAAACCTGTGTTGCTTTAGGTAAATCCCAGGTAAGTGTATGGTTTGGCATTTGATTTTTATCGGTGTAATAATCCGAGAGAACCTTCAGAATATCGAGCTTATCTGCGTCGCGAAGTATGCGCGCATGCAGCAATTCCCGTTCATTAAGCTTTTTAAGAAGTTCAAATTTATTGTGTAATCTGATGGCTGAAAAAACAATTTCCTGCTCTTCTGGCTTCAAATCGGCTATAAATCCTTTTTCTTTTAAAATTTCAACAGCCACTTCAGCATGATCTTCTGACACGGCATCATTAAATGAATCGTATGTAACAAGTTGTTTAAACCGACCCATATCGTGAAATATTGCTATTATAACAGCCAGTTTTGTGTCTTCCGGTTCAAGATTTAGCAGGTCAGCCAACTTTTTAGAATTGCCTGCCACACGCCTGGAATGTTCTTTTTTAATGGCGAAATTTTTTCGTTGTTCTTCTGTTAACCCGGAAAATGTATTTATATATGATTCGAATAAATCAACTGAGGTTTTTTCCCAATCTTCCATCTTATTTAATTCTGATTAAACAGCAAAAGTAGAAATAGTTGACACTTTTATACCGATGTACCAAAAGATTTTATCAACAAAAGAATTTGCAAGAATGAAAATCAAATACAGGTAGGATTACTTCGAATTTTTACTATTTTTGCGACACCAAAATTTTTATATGGTCCCATAGTTCAATGGATAGAATATCAGATTCCGGTTCTGACGATCTGGGTTCGAATCCCGGTGGGATCACTTATTTTCAATAAATAAAGCCTTTCATCGAGAGGCTTTATTTAATTTTTGACAACCAATATGTTAATCTTTCTGTTCCTATTTTTTTCATTGAATAACAAACCTTTGTTTTCTTTCCAATAACAGGATGTACTTGAAAATTCCAAATAAAAAGATTTATTGAGCTAGGCGTTTAACAGATACAAACCAAAATGTGGCTAAAGCCAAAGGAAAGAGCAATTTATAAAATCCGTCAGCTAAAGCAGACGGCAAAATATAGCTGATAAAATAGGATTTAATATATAAATTGCCGTTCACTTCAGTGAACGGATTTGTGGAATACTGATGGTTGAGGGGTTTTAACCCCATCCTCATATTATCAATCATATTTACAAAGTGCCTAATTTAAAAGTTTTAAGCTGACCGCCCCAACGCATTCTGCAGGACTTGCTTCATCTTTTTTAGGTGAGACTCTTCCAAATTACGATTTCCAACTGGTTCGCTAATATTTTCACGAACTATTATCTGGGCCGGAGCCTTACTCAGAACTACTATCTCATTGCCCAGCAACAGGGCTTCGTCAACATCGTGGGTTACAAAAATAACCGTTCGCCTGTCCGATTTCCATATTTGCGAAAACCACTGTATTAAATTTTGTTTCAAAGCTATATCCAGTCCCGTAAGCGGTTCATCCATAAGAATAATATCGGATGGGCTGGCAAACGCACGTGCTATGGAAACCCGTTGACGCATTCCTCCGCTTAACTGCAAAGGATAATAACCGGCAAAGCCTTCAAGTTCTACAAGCCGGATAAGTTGCTCTGCCTGTGCTTTGCGTTTACCGGCGGATAAATCCCTGCTTAATACAAATTCAATGTTGCCCCTTACAGTTTTCCATGGCAATAAACGGGGGTCCTGAAATATGTATGAAAACTCTTTATCGTCAAAACCTAAAAGATTCCCGCTGTCGGAAGGTATAATTTTTCCAATAATATTGAGTAATGTGGTCTTTCCGCAACCCGAGGGGCCAAGAATGCAGGTGATGGTTCCTTCAAAAAATTCAATCTGAAAATTATTGAAAAGAAATTTACCGTTGTAGCTTTTGTTCATATTTTCCACCTGCAATCCCATTTTTAAACCCTCCATGTTACAATTTTACGTTCACTCCAACGTATCAGTTTTTCAAAAGCATAACTTATGAGAACGGCAATTAGCGTCCAGGCAATAACTGCTTCTACATTTAAAAAAGTTTGTGCTGACTGCATTTTTGTACCAATTCCGTATTGAGGCTGACTAAGCACTTCGCCAATTATTATAGCCCGCCAGCCTATCCCCATTGCACTGGATGCCCCGCTAATTATAAAAGGCATAGTTGCGGGAATATACACTTCCCGTATAATTCTCCAACTGCCAACCCTGTAAAACCGGGCCATCTCAACAAGTGCGGGATCGACACTCCTGATGCCATCAATTACATTGGTGCAGATAAAAGGAAACATGGTAAGCATGGCAATAAAAACAGGGACCGAATCGGGGCTAAACCATATCAGCGCCAAAAGTATAAGGGCAATAACGGGCGTAGAACGAATAGTAACCAACATTGGATTTAAAAATGCATTGAAATTGGTGCTGATGCCAGCTAAAATACCTATTCCCATTCCTAAAATACCGGATATGACAAATCCAGTAACCCCCCGCAGTATTGTAGTGCCTGCAACCAGAATAAATCCACTGTCGCCAAAAATTTTCAAAACGGTTAAAAAAGTAACTTCTGGGTGAGGAATTATAAATTCAGAATCGAACCGGATTGCCAGAATTTTCCAGATAACCAGCATTATCCCTACCGATAAAAAACTGATATATTGCTTTTTAGTAAACGAAATTTTCATCAGGAATTTTGCCTCCAATAATTTCAGGATTCATATCATAAAAAACTTTCAAATATTCTTCAATCTGTGATTGTATTTTATTCGCCCTGACAAAATTAAGATTTGACCGGGGAATGGAATGAAAAGCAACCTCTTTATCAGGTAAAATATTGTATTTAACGATAAGCGTTGCAGCACTGTCAGGATTTTGATTTACCCATCGGGTTGATTCCCCGTAAGCCAAAACAAGTTGTTCCACAAGTTGCGGATTTTCCCTGATAATGTCTTCTTTTCCTAAAAATGAGGTTTGTGCTATAGGAATACCCTGCAATTTATGCCATTCAAAATTCAGGTCGAAAATGGGATGTACATCTTTGTTTTTATGCATTACAAGACTTACCAAAGGTTCAGAGATAACACCAAGGTCTGCCTGTCCGGCAGCAACCGCATTTGCCAGGTCAACGTGAGTTGGAAATCTGTAATCGAGCGTAATATCTTTCTCCGGATTAATTCCGTTTTTTTGCAGCAAAAACCGAAAAAGCACATCAGGAGTCATTCCTTTGGCCATTACATGTACCCGCTTGTTTTTGAGATCTTCCCATGAAGTTATCGTTGTATCTTTTCCAAACAAATACAATGTACCCCATACCGGAATGGCAATCAGCCTGTACTTCAATCCCTTATTGTATAAAATTGCTGCCATGGTTGTCGGAAGAATGGCAAAATCAGCAGTGCCATCGAGCACCATTCTCCGAACCTGTATGGGCTCGTTCAGAATATCAATCTGGATATTAGCGTCAGGGGTATGGCCAATGCTGTCAATTAGCCCGATCATCCCCATGGAGGAAGGTCCTTTAAGCGTAGCAATTTTATAAATTATTTTGCCATCGTTATTTTTCCCGGGATTCCGGCACCCCGCCAAAAAAAATATGATTAGTATAAAAAGATATATTCTTCTGCCCATTATTTTAAACTTATTCCAAAGCGACCCAATTTAGACAATTTATGTTTCATTTTTTATGGCTTCAACAAAAATTTACCAGTTATAACCATTTATCGGGAAATATGATAAAAATCAAATTCCCGGCAATAGAAAACAGTACCTTTGAAAAAATCAAAAAAACCGTATCTGCACTGCGATTCAGACATCAGTTTCAATCAAGGTTTACGGGAATATCAACAATCTAATCCGGAGGCAATCTGATGGAAAAGAGAACAGGCACAGTATTAATTTTAATCGAAACCCGCGAAAACGTTCAAATTCTGAACGATATCATTTCAACTCACTCGCAAATTATTATTGGGCGGCAGGGTTTACCCCGCAGCAATGGCCAAAGCATAATTTCTCTTGTTCTTGAAGGTACCACCGACCAGATTGGTTCCCTGACCGGCCAGTTGGGACGTTTAAAAGGAATCCAGGTAAAATCGGTACTTTTAAAAAACAGGAACAATGAATAAATTATGCCTTTTAACTGCCGCTTTTGTATTTGTAACACTTATCTCTTTCGGACAAAACGATAAGAAACCGGAAACAGAAAGCGATTCAATTTCGCTGTTAAACCAAAACATACGCATTGGTGAAGTTGTTGTTTCGAGCCTCAGAATGAACAGAAAATTGAGGGAGTTACCAGCCTCCATGAATGTTACCGGTGCTTATGATTATCAAAGACATTCAGCGCTTACCCTTTCCAATGTACTAAATGCTGAACCCGGCATAACCATGGGGAGTGACGGGGTGTGGGCCACCGGCATTAACATACGTGGTTTAAGTGAAAACCGTTTGGTTATACTTGTTGACGGGAACCGGGTAGAAACTGCCACCGACTTAACGGCTTCGCTCAGCATGATTGATGTAAACGATATTGAGCGCGTTGAGGTAATTAAAGGAGCGCAATCATCGCTTTACGGAACCGGAGCCATGGGAGGAATTGTAAATATTATTACAAAAGACGGACATTTTGCTGACAATCCGTATTTGTCTGGAAATGTTATTTCAGGTTTTGCTTCAGCCAATAAACTTTTTTCAAACCATGCAGCCATTAACACCGGAGCTGAAAAATGGTACTTCAGGGTAACCGGCACTTACGGCAAAGCTGACGATATACGAACTCCCGAGGGAATTCTGCCCAACAGCCGGTTTACAACTAATAATGTAGCAACAAAAATGGGATTTAAGCCATACAACCATCATTTGTTTAAAATTCAATACCAGCGCAACTGGTCAAACGATGTTGGCATTCCGGGAGGCGATGCTTTTCCCGGGCCGGCTGAGGCAACCTACTCAGATATTGGCAGGCAATTGTTTAATGCCAGTTATGAAATTTCGAATCTAACCAATAAACTTGCCGTGCTGAAAATCAACTACTTTAACCAGTATATCCTTCGCGATGTATCGATGAAACCCAATACAGTTTCAGAAATTACTCTTCCCAACGGGAATACCCAGCGTACAACTCCGGAATTAATTACTCCAACAGGAAAGCATCTGACAAACGGGATTCAACTGCAAAGCACATGGAATTTATCAGAAAAAAATAATTTTATTGCCGGAATCGAATATTGGGGGCGTAAACTTATCACTGAGCGTGAAAAGTATATTACCATAGAGGTACTAAACCCCCAGGGAAATATTCTCAAAACAAATGAAATTGAACGCGGCGAGACACCGATTCCTGAATCGGGATTTAACAGCGCAGGACTGTTTTTTCAGGATGAGGCTCATTTGCTGAACAACCGGCTTACCCTGATTACCGGCGGACGGCTGGATCAAATCCGGATTAAAAATGAGGAAGGATTTGATGTTGATTATCTGATTATTAACGACATCAGAAATGATTCTCCCCCAACCCAACGCTTAACTTTTGAAAAAGGAAGTGAAAACAGCATATCGTGGAGCGCCAATGCCGGCCTTCTTTATCAAATCCATAAAAATGTTGATGCGTCATTAAACCTGGCTCGATCATTCAGGGCGCCATCGCTCGAGGAACGTTTTAAATACATCGATCTGGGAAATTATGTACGGCTGGGCGATCCTTCCCTGAAACCTGAAAGTGGTTATTCTGCAGACCTTGGTCTCAGAGTTTGGAAGCCTGATTTTACGCTCCAGTCAGGTGTATTCGTCAACCGCATTACCAACATGATAGTGGAAACCCCCGGAGAATTTGTATATACCCTTACGTCGGAAAGCAGGCCTGATACCATTCCGGCGTTTATCAATTCAAATGTAAGCAAGGCTCTGCTTTACGGATTCGATTTCAAGCTCGATTATAACTTTTACAATAACCTGGTTCTATTCGTATCGGGAGCGTATGTTCGGGGAAAAGACACTGATGCCAATAAAAATCTTCCACTGATTCCACCGTTGAATGGCCAGATGGGAATGCGCTATTCAAACCAAAAAGCAGGCGCAGTTGAACTTACGGTTGCCGGTGCGGCAAAACAAAATAAAATAGCCGAAGGAGAAAAAGAAACCGACGGATATTACCGCCTGGATTTGGCAATAAACACAAACAAAATAAATATGGGTGCAACCAGTTTACAGGTATTTGCCGGAATCGATAATATTACCAATAACAGCTTCACCAATCATCTTTCAACTAACAGAGGAGATATTAGCATTGAACCGGGAAGGAATGTTTTTATACGGCTAAACCTTGCCTTTTAATTTTTTTTTCACGTGTTCATGCCAATTTATACTAAAAACGGGATAAATTTATACATTTATGTAAGTTGGCAAAAAGCAATTGGTCCCGATGGTTATCGGGAGCAAAAGGACTTGCCAACTGCACTTTTGCCAACTGCAAACTAAATTCAGTTGGCATATTTTATCCCGTGCGAAGTATATCTAATTGAACGGATTCTGTTTTATGAATAAAAAATCATTTTCAACTAAGTCTGGTAGTGTTCAGTTTCTTCCTTATTAATCAGATACAAAATTAGGTAATAAGGTCATCGGTATGTTGGGGTACTTTTATGGTTACTGAGGTTAGATACTGGAAATAAGGTTTTTTGAATCCTGTATTTTCATAAGGCATCGTAATTTTTCTTGCACTTAAACCTTATTTCTTTTACCAACCTACTATATAACTAAAACAGAAAGCGACAGCGTCGCGATAATATTTGTAGAACAAATGTTGTCGATGCGAAAAGAAGGTGCAGCGCACCGCAACACAAGAGATATTGCGGTGCGCTGCACCTTC
>JAHYIT010000101.1 GCA_019429205.1 Mariniphaga sp.
CATTTCGGTTTCCGATAATTCTACAATGGTTTTGTACTTACTGCGGTGAAGCAGAACAATGTTTTCGTTCTCATCGTCAATAAGCACAGCCGGAGTTTGCGGTACATCGGCCAGTTCCAGAATTTCTTTGGGTGGCTTCTGATAAGTAATATCCACTTGCGCGCTGGTTATTCCGCAGGCTACAAAAAACGAAACAAAAAGGAAAAATATCTTCTTTACCATAAGTTCTGTAATTTAAGTTTTTACACTTATTTTTTTAATTCTCAATCCATTGTGTGTTAGAACAGAAAACCTGTTTATTATTTTTTCGAAATGTTCTGTTAATGTTTCAATAGTAGTTTCAATACGCTTAACTATTCCATAGTCAACACTTTCATCTGCAAGTATTTTCTTACTCATGAAGCTTTGGGGACAAGTATTTCGTTTTTAATTGTATCCGCAGCAAACAATAAACATGCTAAAACATCTTCCCTGGTTATTGCAGGATAAGCTTCCAACAGACTCTCAATAGAATCACCTGCCCCCAGTTTTTCAAGAATAATATCCACAGGGATGCGTGTATTTTCAATTACCGGCTTTCCGTAAAGTTTTTTGGGATTCGACTCGATATGTTTTGTCCAGTCTGTCATATTTTTTAATTCAAATTTACTACGAATATAGTTTTCTACCAAAAGGTATTACACTTTAAACCAGCCTTCTCCCAAAAGGAGTAAGTGCCAGTGAAACCATTTTAAAATGCTGTTTACCCCAGGGAATTCCAATAATAGTAATAAATAAAAGAATTCCAAATAACAGGTGTGTCAGGGCAATCCAGATTCCACCAATAATCAGCCACAAAATATTCATGATGGTGGAAAGGCACCCAGGTGCATAATCCATGTATTCGATTTTCTGACCAAACGGCCACAAGGCCAGCATTCCCAATTTAAAGGACTGAATGCCAAAAGGAATTCCAATGATGGTGACACACAATGCCAAACCTGCCAGAATGTATTCCAGGAAAACGGCAAAACCACCAAAAATCAACCAAATAATGTTGCCAAGGATTTTCATCTTTTACAGAACATTGTCCCACCTTTTATCTTCGTCAGAGAGCCAATCTTCGGCCAGACTTTTTTCAGACAACACCATGATATCATAATCACTATCTTCTATAATCATGTCTTTATTTACCTTCGATCTCTTTTCTTTAATCTGGATATCAGTG
Source organism: Mariniphaga sp. (assembly GCA_019429205.1). Lineage (GTDB taxonomy): Bacteria > Bacteroidota > Bacteroidia > Bacteroidales > Prolixibacteraceae > Mariniphaga. The sequence goes on from JAHYIT010000101.1 coordinate 1,208, forward strand.
AATTCTTTTAATGTGTTTGATAAAAGCAAGGTACTTATTATCCGGTATATTTAAAACTACTTGCCTCATAGTCGGTTATTTTAAAGTATCAAAGAACACAAATATACAATTATTTTAACCTCATTAAGTTTTCTCATACCATAGAATTACTGATAAATCAGGGGAGAAACAGGATAATTCAGAGAAGATTTTTATGTTTGTAACCTTAGAAAACAATTTGGAGGAGAGGAATGGCGAAAAAATTCAAACCACTGACATCGGTGCTGGTTAAACCTGCCGGCCCGGATTGCAATCTGAACTGTACCTATTGCTTTTACCTGGAGAAGGCGGGTTTGTTTCCCGAAACACCCCGCCACCGGATGAGCGATGAGGTGCAGGAAGAAATGATCCGCCAGGTGATGCAACAGTCGGGCGACTCGGTTTCCATTGCCTGGCAGGGCGGCGAACCTACCCTAATGGGACTTGATTTTTACAAACGAGCCATTGAACTGGAAATGAAATACGGGCACGGGCAAACCGTAGGAAACGGACTGCAAACCAACGGAACTTTGCTTAACCTGGAATGGGCTGAATTCCTGAAAAAATACGACTGGCTGGTTGGCCTTTCACTCGATGGCCCGGAACACATTCACAACCGCTACCGTTTGGATAACGCCAACAAAGGAACCCACAAAAAAGTGGAGGAGAACGTAAAAATGATGCTCGAAAATGGTGTAGCAGTGAATGTGCTGGCCACGTTGAATGACTATTCCGTGCAGTTTCCCGACGAAACCTACAACTATTTCAAATCGCTTGGATTAACCTGGATGCAGTTTATCCCCATTGTGGAAACCGATCCGCGCGATTCTTCCCGGGCAGCGCCATTTTCAGTTTCGGCAAAAGCTTACGGAGAATTCCTTTGTCGCATTTTCGACCTGTGGCTGGCCGATTTTAAAAACGGGCAACCTACAACCCAGGTGAGGCATTTCGATTCGGTTTTTTACCCTTACGTTGGACTGGAAGCGCCCGAATGTACCATGATGAAGGAGTGTGGCCCCTACGTGGTAGTGGAACACAACGGAAATGTGTATAGCTGCGACTTTTTTGTGTACCCCAAATGGAAACTGGGCAACGTGATGACAAACCGGATTACCACCATGCTGAATTCAAAAAAACAACAGGCCTTTGGCGCTGCCAAAGCAGTGTTGCCCGGTGAATGCCGCCGCTGCCCGTGGCTGACCAAATGCTACGGCGGCTGCACTAAAGACCGCATTAAAGACCTGCAGGACAAACGCAAACCACGGTTTTGCCTGTCGTACAAAATGTTTTTTGCCCATGCCGATTCCACTATGCAAATGCTGGCCGAAGACTGGAAGAAAAATCAACACGATATGCAGGAACGCGAACGCACCGGCGGAACGTACAATGCGTTTAAGGATTTTATAAACTAAATGTTTGTTCTTATTCGAGAAAACCCGATAATCGAAAATTAAATTGCCTGATTTTCATCAATACGTATAGCTCATAAACGCCACATTTTTGGAATCGGGGCTCCAGGAAGGCACATTAATGGTTCCCTGACCGCCGTAAAGAAATGCAACTGTTTTTATTTCGCCACCGGTTGCAGGCATCAGTCGCAGCATTACCCGTTGGTTGTGAGGATGAGAACCGGCAGGCACTTCGGGCAAATAGGAAATCATAATCAGCCATTTACCATCGGGCGACGGATGGGCAAACCAGTTTTGAAATTCATCGTTGGTTACCTGTTCCTGTTCCGAACCGTCGGGTTTCATACGCCAGATTTCCATACTGCCGCTACGCACCGAGTTGAAGTAGATGTATTTTCCATCGGGTGAATATTCCGGACCGTCGTCGAGTCCTTCGGCAGTGGTCAGACGAATTTCTTCCCCACCTTCATTGGCAATTTTGTACACATCGTAATTACTGTTTCGTTCGGCGCAGTAAACATGCCATTTGTCGTCGGGCGACCAGCCATGCCAGTAGGAAGGACCTTTTTCGGTGACCCGTTTTGGCGTTCCTCCCTTCACCGGAACGGTGTAAATAATCGAAACATTTCTTCCGTCAACAGGTGTTCCACTACTGATGGCCAGCGTTTTTCCGTCGAATGAAATGCCGTGGTCGTTGTTGTTGGCTGTGGCAAAACCGGTATCGATTACTTTTGGAACCCGTTTTTTCAGGTTGAAATTGTACAACAATCCGCCCGAGTTGTATATTAGAAACTTCCCGTTGCGCGACCAGTTAGGCGCTTCAATGTGCGTTTCGGTTTCGTATATCACTTCGCGGTTGCCGGTTTCAATATTCAATATCTCCAGGCGGCTGGGCGATGGTTTCTGGTAGCCATCAACGCCTTCGGAGGCAGGCTTCTCCAACCTCACATTCCAAAATCTGGCTTTTTCAACCACCTCTTCGTTGTGCGAACTGATAAACATTCCTGCAAAAACCACTTGTTGCATTTCCAGTTTAACCCTGCCACTTTCAACCAGCGGTTCGCCATTTTTTGAATACCTGAAAATAAACTCATCCCCTTTCCTTTCTACCTGAACAAACCCGGGCGCTTTTATTTCAGAAGCAATTTCCATGGTTTCTCCACCTGTCTTTTTACGGTATTGCAGCGAGGTAAGCCCGTCGCCATGCACAGCGCCATCCATGTAAACCGCATTTTCAGCATTCGAATTTCGTATCATAAGTCCCATTTTCCGGTGAGCATCCACACCTTCACCTAAAAATTCCAGGTTGGCCGAAAGAATAAAATCACCTTCCACTTCCTGCGAAACAAAATAGAATTCATCGCGTTGGAACCAAATGTTGTAACCGGCACCTTCCAAAGTAAACTGCTGATTTTTTTTATCGAACTGAAAATTTCCCTTCAATTTTGGATTTCCGATATCGGTACCTGAGTATTTCTGAAACATCTGCTGTGCCTGCATCGAACTGATTGTTATAAAGATAAAAGCTGTTAAAAACAAAAAATTTTTCATACCGTTTAATTTTTATTAGTTACTCCCAATCAAAATCAGCTGAGTCTGAAACTGTGACAGAATACTGACTGCGACTGAATACTGTGACTGAAAACTTCCTACAAAGACTCCCTCAAAATTAAAGAAGTTGGCAAAACTTCCGCTATTTTTTGCTGGTTTTTTACAAAGGAGGCTGCTAAACTGCCCATTTGCGAAAAGTCGGTTGTTATTACAGAAATTCCGTTGCCAACAATCTGTTTCATGGGAGTATCGTTATATGAAAGTACACCAACATCTTTTCCTGTAATAAGGCTTTGTTTGCGGCTGAGTTTTATCACTTCAACCAAATCTGAATCTCGAATGGTAAACCAAATCTGGCCTTTACGGAGTGCCAAATCGAATACATTTTTAACATTTCGAAATGGGATGGCATGTTTCAGACAAAATTTGCTTACGGCAGAAACTGTTTCTGAAGGATGAGGTGTTTCATTTTCATCGTAAACCAAAATGAGCTCTGAATATTTCCGAAGATTTTGCAACCCTTCATCCAGACAATTTTCAACTGCAGAATTAAAATCCTGAATAATATAACTCACCCCTTCTGAGCCGGGAAATCCCATATCCAGAATAAGCAGTTTGCCCGGATCTATTTTATTTAAAACCGGTTCCATTCCGCTATGGTTTATGTTCATTACAATATAAATGCTGTATCGCCCCAGGCTATTCTGCACAAGCTGGTTGAAAACATCAGGATTGTAGTGGTGAAAAAGCAAATCGACAGTGAAATTCTGAGGCAGATTTTGCCGGAAAGATTTGTAAAGTTGCTCTTTAAAAGCACTGAAATCATCAAGCAACATAAAAACTTTAAACGAGTTGCCTTTTACAAAATATCCGCGGGTAGGAGCCGACTCAATGATGTTCCTTTTTTTCAGAATCCGGTAGGCTTTAAAAACCGTATCGCGGGAAAAACCACTTTCGCTACTCAACTGATTCACCGAGGGTAGTGAATCGCCATCATTCAACTTGCCGCTTTCAATAGCTTCAGTAATGGAATGAACCAGTTGCTGTATTTTGGTTTGACCAGCTTTTTTACTTATCCTGAAATCTGGTTTTGACACTATAACGCATTTTTTACTTGTTCCAAAGAAACGTTAAATACCTGTTTAACGATGGAATCCAGTTGTTCTTCTGCGCCCTCGAAATGATAAGTTGACTGAATATATGTGCCGGTTGAATCTTTTTGAAGTGCAAGAGCAGGAGAAGAAGATTCCAGTTCATAAAATGGCCCCAGCTGGTCTCCGCTCTCCAGTGGCCCATCGTTGTAGGCATTAAGTGCATCGCCCCGATAAGGAAATTTCTGATGTTCCCATGCAGAATTCACATAATCGGTTACGCCTTCCGGAATATCGGTTTTCAAAAGTGTAAGCACCTGGTTTTCGGCATCGTAACTTCCAATTACCGGCATAGCCCGTTGAGGAAGAATTCCAATTTTCCCCCGCTGCTCTCCGTCGCCCTTAAAATAAATGATACCATTTTCTACCTTGAGCCGGTCTGCCGGAATTTTTCCGAAATAATCGTCTTTTACAATATAATCAGACCTTACACCCGGTTTGTATGGCAGAATCATGGTCACTTCCGGCGAAGGATTATACATACCCAGCATCCAAATGGAAAGTAAACCGGTTTCTTTTTTCCAGTCTTCGCCGGTTTTGTTTTTTACCATGTTTGTGGATTCATAACCCACATGTTTTACATTTTTCGGCAGCCTGATTCCGAGAATATTTTCGATTACTGGTCTTCCGAGCAGATGAACCTTGCGGATTAATTCGAATTCGAATTTGAAATTGCTGTAATTTTCAACTTCCATATCCTGCAGGAAAACAGCCACTGAATCGGTTGCCAGAAAAACATTAAAAGGAATGGTGTCGATACAGACCGGAACCTGCCAGTTTTCAAAATCGAACGAACTTCCGGGTTTAAAATACAATGAAAACTGTCCACCTTCCGGCCCAAGCCAGAATCGTTCTTCACCGCCCACCGGATTGAACTGTGGCAAAACCTTACCCGATTCAATCAATTCGTGGTTTATCCATCCGTAACTTCTGCCTTCATAACCGTTGGAAGAACTGGTCATTACCCTGCTGTGGTATTTAATGGAAATTATCAACCGCGAATCTCCGTTTTCTAATTCTACTGTATTGGGAAAGTCGCGTAAAAAATTTACATCATACCCATAGGTTCCTTTTTCATAGTGTTCCAGAGATTCCTCTTTTTCAGATTTAATCTCAATTACTTCCTGTATTTCAAAATCACTTTGCCTGTTTTTTCTGTTTGAACACCCCAAAACAACCACAAAAAGGGTAAAAATGATGACCGTCCTCATCGTATTCTGTTAAATGTTAATACTCTATTGTTTCGGGCCGAAAATACAGGTAAAATCTGTAATAAAAAAGTCATACCTACTTTTAACGGGCAGGTATAACTTTTTTTTAATGAGAGTTTATTTGTACAGCGGTCCAAAATTCAGACAAGCACGGTAATCCGATCCTTCCCTGTCTTCGCCAAAGGCATTCCATGCACTGGGCCTGAAAATTTTATCCTCATCCACATTGTGCATGCAAACCGGAATACGAAGTACAGAAGCCAGTGTAATTAAATCGGCGCCAATGTGGCCGTAACTGATTGCTCCGTGGTTGGCGCCCCAGTTGGCCATTACCGAATATACATCCTTAAATGCACCTTTCCCTGTAAGTTTTGGAACAAACCAGGTAGTTGGCCAGGTTGGATCGGTACGTTCATCCAAAATTTTGTGAACTGCTTCCTCAATATCGGCTGTATATCCTTCGGCAATCTGAAGTACCGGCCCCTGCCCTTTCACCAGGTTAATACGCGACATGGTAACCGGCATTTGCCCGGCGGTTTTAAACTGGCTGGAATAACCGCCGCCTCTGAAATACCCTTTATTGGCCGGGCAGAAACGGGTGTTTTCCAAACAGCGTTTTACATCCTCTTCGTTGATATCCCAGTAGGGTTTCATCACTGAATTTCCTTCTGAGTCGAGCTGCTGCCCGGTGGCATCCAGCGTGGTTGCCCCCGAATTAATGAGGTGAATGATTCCGTCTTTGGCAATACCTTTCAATTCTTTCCCTGTAACACGTTTTACAGCTTCAGGGCTCCAGTACGTGCGAACATCTGAGAAAATTTGCGCGGTATTGGTTAGCAGGTGGCCAAACAACATGGGCACTGCGTTCAAGCTATCATTTTCAGTAGCAAATACAAACGCTTCGCGGATTCCGTTCCAATCGAAAGAAGTATTCAAAAACACTTCCGGGAAATCTCCATTGGGATAATAATCGGTCCATTGCCTTTGCCCCTGAAAACCACCGGCAATGGCATTACGGCCCAAAGCCTCTTCTCCAAATCCGGCCTCTTCCAGGTTCGGGTTGCCAATCATCAGGTCGCGGAAAATCAGGGTCATTTTCACCACAATTTCCCACTCCCAATCTTTTCTTGCCCGGTCGCTTTGATTTTCCGGAACATTGCGATCTTCACCTTCAATGCAGTTTTCGCGGGTCCATGCCAATGCTTTATCGTATTCTTCCTTGTCGTAAATCTCCTCATCAATTCGGCGTTTCACTTCAGTCATATCCACAAACTCGGTGCGCATTCCCAAATAATCCTGAAAGAAATCGGGGTTCACCATGGAACCTGCAATGCCCATTGACGTGTAACCCAGCGAAAGGTATGATTTGCCTTTCATTTGCGCCACTGCCAGCGCAGCTTTCACAAAGCGCAGTATCTTTTCCTGAACATCATCCGGGATGGATTCATCGCCGGCATCCTGCACATCGCGACCGTAAATGCCAAAAGCAGGCAAGCCTTTCTGGGTATATCCGGCCAGCGCGGCAGCCAGGTAAACAGCGCCCGGGCGTTCGGTGCCGTTAAAGCCCCAAACTGCCTTCGGAATCAACGGATTGGAATCCATCACTTCGGTTCCGTAACACCAGCAGGGCGTAACCGTTAACGAAACGCCAACACCTTCGCGTTCAAACTGGTCGGCACACATGGCCGCTTCAGCCACTCCGCCAATGGTGGTATCGGAGATCACACATTCCACTTCTTCCCCTCCCGAAAGCCGCAGATTCTCTTCAATGAGCCGCGCAGCGGCTTTCGCCATATTCATGGTTTGCACTTCGAGCGACTCGCGCACGCCACGCTCCCGTCCGTCAATCACCGGACGAATTCCCACTTTGGGTAGTCTTCCTATTAATCTGTTTGCCATTTTTTAATTTATTATTGATGAATGATTACTGATAAATCTTACATTTAAAATGCTTTAATCCGCTTAATTCAAACTGTGCTGAACTGTGCTGCAATTTAGGAATTTATTTGGAACCCCGAAAATGTTCCAAAACATTTTTTGAAAATTGATGTTGCGTAATTATAAAAGTAAAACATTAAACAAATGAATGCAATTAAAGAAGGCGATGCCATTCCGGACTTCAAATTAAAAAACCAGCTGGGCAAGTTGGTTAACATTTCGGATTATATTGGAAAAAAGAACCTGGTTCTGTTTTTTTATCCGAAAGACGACACTCCGGGGTGCACGCGGGAAGCCTGCTCTTTTCGGGACCATTACGAAGCTTTCCTGGAAGCCGGGGCCGAAGTCTTCGGAATCAGCGGGCAGTCGGTTGAAAGCCATAAAAATTTTGCACAGAAACACAACCTGAAATACAATCTGCTAAGCGATGAAGGAAACAAAATACGCAAACTGTTTGGAGTACCCACCAATCTTTTTGGCCTGCTCCCGGGCCGGGTAACATACGTGGTAGATAAAACGGGGAAAGTCAAATACATTTTCAACTCTCAAATACAGGTGGAAAAACATGTGGAAGCGGCGTTGAAAGTTCTGAAAGAATCAACTACTCTTCCATAGGGCAATTATCTGTCCGTCACTCCTCCGGGAATTATCGTTTTGCTGCCATTTTCAAGGTTTTCAAATTCTTTGGCCCTGGCATCGAGATAAACAATGTGATCCATACTATTGAATTTTTGTCTTTTCAGTTTTGGTATTGGGAAAAGCCAATTTGTTACATTTTCAAATTCATTTCATTCAAAAAATGAATTCTTAAAAGCGTTATTTGGACAGTTTCATTTAACTTCGCCATGAATCGATTTAACTATGAAAAGAAGAAATTTTATTGAAACCATTACTACTGGTGGCGGATTAATGCTGGTTGGAGCACCAGTTGTCCTGCATAGCAGTTCGTATCCTTATCGTAATAAAGGAACCCTTATTCCAAAGGAATTTTCGGCAGATGTGATTATTGCCGGTGGAGGGTTGGGAGGTTGTGCCGCTGCCATTGCAGCATGCCGAAACGGTTTGAACGTAATTATGACCGAGGAAACCGACTGGATTGGAGGTCAGGTTTCGCAGCAGGGTGTGCCGCTTGATGAACACCGGTGGATTGAAACGCACGGCGCACCGGCCTCGTACCGCGATTTTCGAAACAGGGTCAGGAATTATTACAAACAAAACTACCCGTTGACAGAAGAGGCTAAGAACCGGGAATTTCTCAATCCCGGCGATGGTTCGGTTTCGCGGCTTTGTCACGAACCTCGCGTGGCAGTGGCGGTTTTAAACGAAATGCTGGCGCCATATATGAGTTCCGGGAAATTGAAAATACTGACGGAACATAAAATCAAAACAACAGAAGTTGACGGCGATAAAGTGCGCGCCATTGAAGCTGAAAACCTAAAAAATGGCGATTCTGTTGTTTTGTCGGCCCCCTGGTTTGTGGATGCTACAGAATGCGGCGATTTGCTTCCGCTAACCGGAACGGAATACATTACCGGCACAGAAGTCAAAAGCGAAACCGCCGAGTTGCACGCCCCCGAAAAAGGAAACCCGGAAAACAACCAGGCTTTTACCATGTGTTTTGCCATGGATTACCAGCCCGGTATGAACAATATAATTGATCGTCCGGAAAAATACGATTTCTGGAGCAATTATGTGCCTCAAATGAATCCGCCATGGGCCGGAAAATTACTGGAGCTAAACTATTCAAACCCGCGAACACTGGAGCCCAAAGACCTTGGGTTTCACCCGGAAGGGAAATCAACCGGCGATTTGCTCAACCTATGGAATTACCGTAGAATCATCAACAAAAACAATTTTCTTCAGGGAAAATACGATGGCGACATTACAATAGTTAACTGGCCGCAAAACGACTATTTCCCGGGAAACATTATTGATGTAAACGAGGATGAATTTAAGAAGCATGTGGAAGCTTCAAAACAGTTAAGTTTATCGCTGTTTTACTGGCTTCAAACCGAAGCGCCCAGGCCCGATGGGGGACTGGGCTGGCCCGGCCTGCGACTTCGTGGTGATTTAATGGGAACCCTGGATGGTTTGGCCAAATATCCGTACATCAGAGAATCCAGAAGGATTAAAGCCGTTTTTACCGTTTTGGAAAAACATGTGGGTGCGGAAAACCGCAAACTTGTAGCCGGCGAGGAAGCCGGGAAAAAAGCAGCCGAATTTTACGACAGTGTGGGAATTGGATATTACCACATCGACCTGCACCCCAGTAGCGCCGGCGATAATTACATCGATTTTGCATCTCTGCCGTTTCAAATTCCGCTGGGAGCTTTGTTACCGCAACGAATGAACAACTTACTGCCAGCCAACAAAAACATTGGGACTACACACCTTACCAACGGCTGCTATCGCCTGCACCCGGTTGAATGGAGCATTGGCGAGGCAGTAGGTTGTCTGATTGCTTTTTCAAGAAAGAAAAATCTACCACCAAGGGCTGTTCGGGAGAAAACTGAACTTTTGAAAGAATTTCAGCAATGGATTCGGAAACAGGGATTGGAAACGCACTGGCCGGAATCAGTTTAAAAATATTTAAAAGGAAATAACTGATTATTCCCATTTCAATACTGAAAATGATTTAACTTCGCCATTAAAGGAATAAAGAGAAAAAAATTAATGAATTCACTTGAAAAGGCATTGATAGATTCTATTAAAAAAGGAAATCATAAATCCTTTGAGTTGGTTTTTAAAACTTACTATGGTAAATTGTGTGTTTATGCTTTTGATTACACCAAACAAATGGAAACTGCCGAAGACCTTGTGAAAGATTTTTTTGTCGATTTTTGGAGCAACCGCGAAAAAATTACTGTGAATTCATCGCTTTCCGGGTACTTATTCCGATCGGTACATAACTCATGCATAAATTACCTTCAACGCAATAAGGAGAAAAACAAAACATCATTGGTTGATGATTTCACTGTCATCGAATTAAAACTTAAAAATCCATATTCCGAGGAATATCCCATAGGGAATATTTTTGCCAGAGAACTGGAAGAACAATTAAATCATGTTGTTGAAAAACTTCCTGCGCAATGCAAAGAAATTTTTGTCCTCAGCCGAATGGAAGGATTACCCCACAAAAAAATTGCAGAAAAACTAAACATTTCCGAGAACACAGTTAAAGTTCAAATATTTAGAGCATTAAGCAAACTCAAAGCAGTCATTCTACCGGCATTTATTGTTCTATTTTCGTTTTTCAAATAATTTTTCTTGAAACCCTGTAATACCTATCTCTAAAAATTGTGTCAATAATATCAGAAACCAATAAATGGAAAAGAATTTAAATATATCGTTGAACGAGAAAAAAGCCCTCATTGATTATTTTTCCGGTAATCTCTCTGCTGAAGATTCAAAAATTCTCAATAAATGGCTCGAAAGAAGCGAGGCAAATAAACTATTGTTCGACCAACTTTCAGATGTCTGGCAATCAGTGAATCTAATTAAATACCACGATAAAATTGACGTTGAAAAAGCCTGGAAAGAAATTCAGTATCAACTCAATAAAAGCAATTCCGCGCAACAGCAAACCACATTTAAATGGCTAAAAGTGGCTGCTGTTTTTGTACTGGTATTTATTTCAGGCGGAATTGCCCACTATTTTTTAAGCCAAAAACCTGAAACAACTGAATATCCCTTACAAGTTGAATATTTTGCCCCACTGGGTTCGCGTTCTTTTATAAAAATGCCCGATGGAAGCAAAATCTGGCTGAACGCAGGAACAACACTTACTTACAAAAATAATTTCGGAACTGACAACAGAGAAGTTTACCTTACGGGCGAAGCATTTTTTGAAATCGAAAAAAATCCTTTGTTTCCATTTATAGTGCAAACCAGCGATATCAGTATTACCGCTTTGGGAACAAAATTCAATGTAAAGGCTTATGATGAAGAAAAAACGATCGAGACAATGCTTGTTGAAGGTTCGATTAGGCTTGAAGGAAATAATTTTAAACTTGCTGAAGAAATAATTTTAAAAGAAAAAGAAAAAGCAATTTTCACTAAAAAGGAGCAAACAATTAACCTAACCGAACAAAATAGCCTGCCAAAAGAAAATATTGCAGAAATAAAACCAAAATCAGAACTGAAAATAATAACATCTGTAGAACCCGAACCCATCATTTCATGGAAAGATGAAAGGTGGATTATTAATAATGAAAAACTAAGTTCCTTATCCAAAAAGCTTGAACGAAGGTATGCTGTTAACTTCATTTTTGATAACGATTTATTAAAAGAATATGCATTTGGCGGCACCCTGGAAGATGAAACGCTGGAACAGGTTTTGGATGCCATTTGTTCCAGTTCACCTGTTAAATATGTAATAGAAGGAAAATCAGTTTACATAATGTCTGACAAACAAAAATTGAAAAAATTTAAACATTTGCTTATGAGATAAAAAACTATCCGATTAAAAAAATGGGAGATCAAGTTTGACCTCCCGGAATTCAGTGTTAATTTACGTTGCATCATATTGGCACTATGAGTGCAACACAATTTAAACCTTAACAATTCAAAAATATGAAAAAATTTTGTAATGGATTGTCCCATCCATTTAAACGGGACCTAAAAAAGGTAATGCTTATGACAAAACTAACATTCTTTCTAAGCGTATTTCTGGTTCTGCAAATGTCAGCAAGCGTGTATTCTCAAACCAGGCTGACAATAGAATCGAAAAACAAAAGCGTTAAAGAGGTGCTAAGAGAAATCGAAAATCAAAGCGAGTTTCGATTCTTTTATAATGAAGACTTTGTGGATATGAAGCGCAGGGTCGGTTTTAACATCCTGAACGAAACCATCCACGAAATATTAGATAAACTTTCTGATTCTTACAAAGTTTCTTACAAAATTGCTGAAAACAACCTCATTGTAATTATTCCGGCAGAAGGGCAACAGGCCCAAACGGTAAGGGGTCGGGTAACCGACAATAACAATCAACCTCTGCCCGGTGTTACGGTCATGATAAAAGGTACTACACAGGGCACTGTAACCAATAATGCTGGTGAATATACTCTCACAAACATTCCCGCTAATGCCACACTTGTTTTTTCGTTTGTTGGTATGTTGACACAAGAGGTGATTGTTGGAAGCCAGACGAGCATTAATATGGTAATGCAGGAAGATGTAATAGGAATTGAAGAGGTTGTAGCCATAGGATACGGTACCATGAAAAAATCGGATTTAACCGGTTCTGTGTCACAAGTTAAATCAGAAACGCTGGAATCTGTTCCGGTTTATAATATGGAACAAGCTTTAAAAGTAGGGGCTGCCGGCGTAAGAGTTACTCAAAATTCGGGTATTCCCGGCGGAAGAATTGAAGTTCGTATTCGTGGTGGGAACTCAATGATTGGAGACAACCAGCCATTATATGTAGTGGACGGATTCCCGGTTACAGGTGGAATTAGTTTTCTAAATCCTTCAGATATTGAATCTGTAGATATTTTAAAAGATGCTTCAGCAACTGCAATTTATGGTTCAAGAGGTGCCAATGGAGTTGTTATTATTACATCAAAAAGAGGAAAACTTGGACAAAAAAGTAAAATCGAAGTAAACAGTTTTTATGGTATACAACAAGAAGTTAACCGGTTTGATGTACTCGAGGCAAAAGACTATGCGATTATTGCCAACGAGTGGTTAAAAAACCAGGGACTTGATCCGTTTTTTAATGTGGATCAGGTGCAAAATCCCGGAACTGACTGGCAGGATGTGATATTCAGAAACTCTCCTATCCATAACCATACAGTTACTTTTACCGGAAGTTCCGAAAAAACCAGGTATTCTTTTTCAGGCAATTATTACGATCAGGAAGGAATTTTAATAAACTCCGGAGTTAAACGTGGTTCTGCCCGCCTTAATCTTGACCATGAAATGAACAACTGGCTCACGATGGGTGTAAACATTCAGTTATCAAGAAGAGAGCGATTTTCCGTCTATTCAGATAACGGGTACCGTGGGCAGGGGTTATTGTCAGCCGCTGCATCGGCACCACCTACTTTACCTGTTTACGATGAAGACGGCCTGCCATATCAAATTGAGCAGGAATACAACTTTGGTTCAGCCGACATGCGAAATCCTTTGATTTACGCATCAGCTAAAAACCGTTCTTTTGCAAACAGTGTTTTGGGAAATTCAACGTTCGATATTAAAATAACCTCTGATCTATCCTTCAGAACTCTTCTTGGGTTGCAATACGATTACGGTCTAGGCGATAATTTTAACCCCATTATTTATAGTAGCGACCGGGGTTCTGCATCTGTAAGTAATTCATACAGTAATTCTTTTTTGAATGAAAACACATTAACTTATGCAAAAGTATTCAATGAGATTCACAATTTGAATTTAGTTGGAGGTTATACTTATCAAACCAGCATGTTTCGCAATTCTAATATAGGTGTTAGCGGTTTTGCAAATAATACTACTGAAAATTACGATTTGTCGGCTGCAGAAACTATTGGTAACCCCAGTTCAGGATATTCTGACTGGACCCTGGCATCTTTCCTCTCAAGAGTAAATTACTCTTATAATGACAAATATATGATAACAGCAAGTATCAGGGCAGACGGTTCTTCACGTTTTGGTGCCGATCATAAATGGGGATATTTCCCGTCTGCAGCATTGGCATGGCGTGTTTCTGAGGAGTCATTTATGCAGAATGTTACCATTATAAACAGCCTTAAATTGAGGGCCAGTTATGGAATAACCGGAAATACAGCACTTAGTCCTTACCAATCGCTCAACAGGTTATCTTCTGTTAAATTTATTTATGCAAATCAGGCTGATGTTATTGGATTTGTTCCAACAGGCATTTCAAACAGCGATTTAAGATGGGAATCTACAGGCCAATTGGATTTAGGATTTGATTTAAATATACTGGACGACCGGTTAAGGTTTGTTTTTGATTATTACAAAAAGAATACAAAAGACCTGTTGGCTTCGGTTCCGCTTCCTCCATCTGTTGGCTTCGGTTCAATTCTTCAAAACCTGGGGGAAATACAAAACCAGGGAATTGAATTAAGTGTGAATGCCGATATTTTAAGAAGGGGATTCAACTGGAATGCATCTGCACAAATTTCTGCAAACAGAAATGAAGTAATTGAGATTGCCGGCGACAGTGATATTTTTGGTGCTGAACAAGGAGCCGCCTGGCCAAGTACCAATATTGCAAGAGTTGGAGAACCATTAGGGGCATTTTACGGATTACTTGAAGATGGGCTGGATGAAAATGGTTTTATTAAATACCAAGACGTAAGTGGTCCCGATGGAGAACCCGATGGAGTTGTAAATGCCTTGGACAGGGTAATTCTTGGAAGTTACCATCCCGATTTTATTTATGGTTTTACTTCTGATTTTAAATACAAAAATTTTGAATTAAATATTATACTGGAAGGAGTATATGGAAACGAAATTTTCAATGCAACAAACGGTACAAATTTAAACTCATTCCAAAGGGGAAATAATCAGTTAAAAGAAATTATGGGTAATTACTGGACACCCGAAAATCCTGACCCAAATGCAAAATACCCAAGAATCAGTGCAGCTACGCAGGTTACGGCATCCGAAAGATTTATAGAAGACGGCAGTTATTTAAGATTAAAATCCCTGAGATTTGCTTATAACCTGCCCGTTTCAAAATTGGGAATAGCATTTTTTGATATGGCACAGGTTTATGTATCGGGAACAAACCTGTTCACCATTACGAACTATACGGGGCTTGACCCGGAAGTTAATACAAGGGGTTCGGACAGCGGGAGTGTTGCAAACCGGTTATGGATTGGGATTGACCAGAATGGTTATCCTAATGCAAAAGTTTATGCAGTGGGTTTAAAACTTAGTTTTTAATCTAAAAGTTAAAGAATCATGAAAAAAATAACATTACTAT
>JAHYIT010000007.1 GCA_019429205.1 Mariniphaga sp.
CATGTGGTTTTTTTCGGTTTCGTTTTTAAAGGAAACATCGGGTGCACTTTGAATGAAATCGTTGATGTAATGCAGCAATCCGTAAAAATTGGCCCAGTTTCCAAAATGTACAATGGAACTGCTGATGTTGTTTTCAATTAAATCGATTCCACTGGGAGATTCAATGGTATTTCCACCCCAGATGTCGGAGCGCAGTTCGCCCATTTGCCAGAGCGTATAGGCATAATTCCGGTAGCTGGCATAAATACCGGTGTGGGCTGCTTTTGCAGCTTCTTCTGTATCCCAAAATCCATTGTAAGTCAATTGACTTTCGGGTTGCATATCCAGGTCGCAAGCACCCAGAAAAGCAACTGTTACTATTAATATGATGTATTTCTTCATTATTCCCAATTTTTAAAAGTTTACGTTTACGCCTAAAGTAATTGTTCGCGGCAGCGGGAATCTTCCGTAATCGATGCCGTCACCCGATTCTTCAGGTGAACTTCCTGAAAATCCGTTAAAATAGGCAAGATTGGATCCTGACAGGTAAACCCGCATGTTTTTCACCAGGTTGTTTACTAATTTCCCATCGAGATTGTAACTGAGTGTTACTTCGCGCAAAGCCAGGTAGTCGCCTTTTTCCCACATCCTTGAACTGCTTTGGCTCATTGAACCCTGGTCGAAACCGGCAGCCAGATGGTTACGCTGACGGTCAACCAGTGTAAAAATCGGAATATCGGCATCCGGATTGTCCGGTGTCCAGGTATCCCTGATTTCCAGAGGACCGTTTTGGTTTCCCTGGGTTTGTGCAATCCCTTTTACCCGACGGCCGTTAATGATAAGGTGCCCAAGAGTGAAATCGGTTTTTACATACAAGTTGAAGTTTTTATAACTGAAATCAGATGTTAAACCTCCGGTAAAATCAGGCGTTCTTCTTCCAATAACTTCACGGTCGAGGTAGTTGATTACTCCATCGTTATTCAAATCTTTCCAGCGGGTATCGCCTAAAAAGCGGGTATCTTTATCCTGAGCAAACTCCACAATTCTGCCAGTGTGTTCATCAATATCGGCCTGTGTTTTATACACACCATCGAACACATAGGCGGTAACCACATCGTAACCCACACGTTCGCCTTCCTGCAAACCGCCAACGTATTTGGTGCCGCCGGTTGCCGGATCATAAATTTCGGTACCACCCTGCCTGTTTTTCTCAACTCCATTGTCGGGAAGCTGTTTGGCAAAGCTGCGTACACTATAGTAGGTAAGTCCCAGATTCCAGTTTACATCTGATGTTTTCACCACATGGGCACTCAGTTCCAGTTCAAATCCCTTGTTAGTCAACGTTCCGTTGTTGGTTGTAATAGAAGAAAATCCGGTCCAGAGCGGAAGTGTCAAACCAGCCAGTTTATCCTGCACATCGCGGATAAAAAAATCGGAAATCAGGCTCACCCGGTTGTCGAACAAACCAACATCCAGCCCCATATTCAGGGTTGTTGAACGTTCCCACCTCAGGTCGAGCAACGGAAGACCATTGTTGGCATAACCGGTTTGCGTATCGTAAACGGCGGTTTGTCCGTAGCTTCCGAACACACCGAAGTTGCTCAGAATGTCAATGTTCCCATTTACACCATAACTAACCCTCGGTTTCAGTTTGCTTACAACTGAACTTGCTTTCGAACGCTGGAAGAAATCTTCGTTATGCACATTCCATCCGGCAGAAACACCAGGGAAGAAACCATATTTGTTGTTCCCCAAACGAGAGGTGCCGTCGTAACGGAAAGTGAGACCAAACAGGTATTTGTAATCGAAATCGTAATTGGCCTGGCCAAACAGCGAAGCGATTTCATATCCTGTTCTTGACGAGGAAGGAACACCGGCAGCTTCTGAACCTACATTCATAGTGTAAATCAAATCGGTTGGCGACAACCTTGTTGCAGCGCTAAAGGCAAAATATTTTTCCACAAAATATTCGGTTCCTGCCAATGCCGTTACGTTGTGCACCCCGGCAAATGAATTGCGGTAGTTTAACATGGCCGTTAACTGGTTGCGAAGCGTGCGGGCATGCGACGCAGCAGCACGTCTTTCGGTATTCAGACTTCCTGAATTCAAATATGCCTTGTTGAATGATTCGTTTGAATTGTTGATGGTAAAGTGGCTTCCGCGGGCAGTCAGCGTAAAGTTTTTCAGAAAAGTGTAATCAAACTGAACGGAGCCTGTAAGTCGTTGTTCCAGGTTCGAACGAACAAATTTATCACGGTAATAAAGCGGGTTCCCAAATCCAACATAAGTACCGGGATGGTAATCGTCGGACAAACTTCCGTCTGGATTGTTGAAATAGATGCGCGAAGTAGGCGCCAAACCGGCAGTCCGCTGAAACAAGTTATAATCTGTATCGAACGGTAACGCCTGACTCGAGTGTGCATAAATGATGTTGGAAGATACTTTTAATGCATCGGACAATTTGTAGGATGCATTAAATGTTCCGGAATAGCGGTCGAAATCGGAACCAAACACCAAACCTTTGTCATCTAAAAATCCGAGACCAAGATAATAGGTACCCTTGTCGTTTCCACCATCAAAAGACAAGGTGTAATCCATGGCGTAACTGTCCTGGTAGAACAATTCATTCATCTGGTTTTCCTGAAAAAGAAGTGTAGTACCGGGATTTACCGGGTCTTCCATGGTTTGCCAGCCTTCGTAATCCAGCAAATACCTGTTGTCGTCCGATAAAACCATAGTCGTATAAAGCGAATTGGTGGGATTGTTGCCTGTTCCGGCAGCATTGGCTCCGGTTAAAAACTGGTTCAGCCATGCATAACCCATAACATCCTGGGCTTGTTTTACTGCAAGCCGGTTAAAATGTACGTAATCTCTGGCACCCAAATATTCCATCGGGTCTTTACGCCGCTGATTGCTGATAAACTTGGCCCTTAGGCTTACATTTGATGTACCGGCTTTCCCTTTTTTGGTGGTAACCAGAATTACCCCGTTGGCAGCCCTGGCACCGTAAATGGCAGTAGAAGCAGCGTCTTTCAACACTTCCATCGATTCAATATCGTCGGCGTTTAAGGCATAAAATGACCCGGGTACACCGTCAATCAAAATCAGCGGACTACCAGTTCCCGAGAAGCTGGTACCCCCGCGAACCACCATGCTTGGCGTAGAACCCGGCTGACCTGTGGTTTGGGTTACTTTCAACCCGGCAATGGTTCCCTGTAGTGCAGTTGCGGCGTTTGACCGCGGTACACTTTCCAGGTTTTTGGTGTCCAGTTTCGAAATTGAAGTGGTCATTTCGGCACGCGACTGAGTGCTGTAACCGGTTACCACAATTTCCTCCAGCGCAGTGGTGCTTTCCTCAAGCATCACATTCAACGTAGTGGCGCCATCAAGGGCTACCACTTTTCTGGAATATCCAATCATAGAAAACTCCAGTTGATTGTTTTCTTCCGGAACTGTGATACTGAAATTTCCGTTTAAATCGGAAATGGTTCCCATGGTTGTTCCGGAAATAACTATGGAAACCCCGGGAAGAGGCTCACCGATAGCAGCATCAGTAACCGTTCCGGTAATGTTTTTTTGAGCAAAAGCCTGTCCTCCGGAAAGAATGAAAAATACTGCCAGGAAAAAACAGACAATCTTTTGAAATAAATTTTTCATAAGCTACAACTTTTATTGAATAATTTTACTTACATTTGCATTATGTCATACATAATACGATGCAAATATATTCAATAATTTTATATTTCAAAATTTTTATGAAATTTGTATTCGATTTTTTTTAAGACTGAATATCAACTATTATACATTCAAGCATGAATTCACAAGGAACAGCAGAATATCTTACTTCAATTGACACCCGCAGTCTGGTTGATAAGGTTGAAATGAACCTCATTAATTTTTTTATTAAAAAGGAGTATAAACCAGGTGATGTGATTCCCAAAGAAATAGAACTTGCCAATGCCATGGGTGTCAGCCGTACGGTTGTTCGTGAATCGTTAACCCGGCTAAAAACGTTGGGAATTATTGAGGCAGTAAAACACAAGGGCACCATTATAAAAAGTCCAGATCTCTCAGCGCTTCTGGCCAAATCTATGATTCCGCGCATGCTGGACAACAGTACTTTGAAAGATATTTTTGAACTCAGGCTGGTCATCGAAATTGGTATGGCTGATTTGATTTTTCACTATATAACTCCGGAAGATATTATCGAACTCGAGCGAATCATAAATATTGAACCTGAAAAATCAGATGATGTTCTGTTTGATATTGAGCATGAGATAAAGTTTCATGGTAAATTATATGAAATTGCCAGAAATGAAACCCTCAAAAAATTTCAGCAGATTCTTTTACCGGTATTTAATTACATGTATGACAGCGGATTGGTGAACAAACCCATTCAACGAAAAACCCACGTTTCACACCAGGGACTGGTTGATGTGCTAAAAAAAGGAACTCCCGATGAATTTCGCTCGGCCATGCGAAAACATCTGGAGAATCATTTTCAACGGTTGTATGAATAAAAGCAATTTTAATTGCCCCCGCAGTTGGCTCGTTCAAATTTTTCCATTAAATCGGTTAGCAGGAGCAGTTCCTGCAGGTCTTTATCAGTTTTTTGCGATTCGCACAACTCAATGAACCGGTTGAGGGCATCGCGGTAATCGTCTTCTGTTTCTATTTCAGTAATTCTATGCATACATTATTAATGGGCATCGAGCCAGTTATCGGCTGCGTTCATTTCAACGGTAAGCGGGACTTCCAGTTCAACGGCATGTTCCATTTCATTTTTTACAATCGCTTTCACTTTTTCTATTTCGGGTTTGTAAACATCGAAATTCAGCTCGTCGTGTACCTGTAAAACCATTTTCGATTTCAGTTTTTCATTATTGAACTTTTGAAAGATGTTTATCATTGCCACTTTTATTATATCTGCCGCCGAACCCTGTATAGGTGCGTTAATGGCGTTTCTTTCCGCCATACCTCTCACCACCGCGTTGGCTGAATTAATGTCATTTAAATAACGTTTGCGCCCTTTAATTGTTTGCACGAAACCTTTCTTTCCCGCCAATTCTATCTGTTTATCCATGAATGCTTTAATCTTCGGGAAATTTTCAAAATAGCCGTCGATAAGCTCTTTGGCTTCGGTGCGGGGAATATTCAGCCGTTGTGACAACCCGAAAGCCGAAATACCATAAATAATTCCAAAGTTGGCCGTTTTGGCTTTGCGTCGCATGTCTGAAGTCACTTCATTTTCAGGTACCTTATAAATTTTAGAGGCAGTAATGGCATGAATATCTTTCCCTTCGCCAAACGCTTTCAGCATTTCCTCATCCTTGCTCAATGCAGCCATAATGCGCAGTTCAATTTGAGAATAGTCGGCAGAAAGAAATGTATGCTCCTCATCAGATGGAATAAAAGCCCGTCGGATTTCCCTTCCGTTTTCGTCGCGGATGGGAATGTTTTGCAGGTTTGGATTTACCGAGCTTAATCGTCCGGTTGCCGTAATAGCCTGGTTGTATGATGTGTGTAGTTTGCCGGTTTTTGAATTTACCAGTTGCGGCAAAGCTTCTACATAAGTTGAAAGCAATTTTTTCAACCCGCGAAAATCCAGAATTTTATTAACAATGGGATGCTTGTCAGCCAGTTTTACCAACACTTCCTCGGAGGTGGAATACTGTTTGGTTTTGGTTTTTCGTGCCCCGCTGCTGGCTGAAATCTTTAATTTTTCAAAAAGAATGGGGCCCATTTGTTTGGGCGACGAAACATTGAACTCCTCCCCGGCCAGTTCAAATATCTCTTTTTCAACCTGAATGATTTGTTCCCGCAACTTAACCGCGTATTCTTTCAGTACTTTAGTGTCCAGTTTCACCCCGGCCTGTTCCATGTGCACCAGCACCGGAACCAAAGGCATTTCAATGGTTTCAAAAAGTTCGCGCATTTCGTATTTATCCAGTTCAGGGTCAATGGCGTCTTTCAACTGAAAAGTGAGATCGGCATCTTCGCAGGCATAGTCGCGCAGGTTTTCTTTGGGTACCGAGCGCATATTCAACTGATTTTTCCCTTTCTTACCAATGAGGCTTTCGGTGTGAACCTTTTCGTAATTCAGATAAATTTCGCACAGATGGTCGAGGTTGTGTTTCTGTTCGGGCTGAATGAGGTAGTGTGCCAGCATGGTGTCATAAAGTTTCCCTTTCACCTCAATTCCATAGTTGTCCAGCATCAGCATATCGTATTTCAGGTTTTGCCCGATTTTCATGATGTTTTCGTCGGAAAACACTTCCCGAAATTCCTCCATTACCTTTTGTGCTTCTTCGCGTTTTTTGGGTAGCGTAACACAATATGCCTCGTGCTTACGAAAAGCAAACGACAAACACACTATTTCAGACGCATGGGTGTCAAGCCCTGTAGTTTCGGTATCAAAACAATACGCATCGGTTATGGAAAGTTCGGCCCGCAGGCTGGCACGTTGCATTTCATTTTCCACCAGATAATATTGATGGGGAATCGTTTCAATGTTCTCCTTTTTGGTGGTTACAGGCTGAGCCGTTTCTACCTCGCCAAACAATGTTTGCTGAACAGCTTTTTCGGCTTTTACTTCTTCCAGATTGAGCCGTTCGGCGAGGGTTCTAAATTCAAGGTCTTCAAAAATAGCTTTTAACGCTTCCTTATTAATCTCATCTCGTGTTAGTCCTTTTTTGTCAAATTCGATAGGAACATCCTGAATGATGGTAACCAGTTTCCGCGAAAGGTAAACCTGGTCTTTAAACTCCAGCAAATTCTCTTTTTGCTTGCCCTTCAATTTGTCGATGTTCTCGTAAATCCCATTGATACTTCCATATTCTGAAATCAATTTTTCGGCGGTTTTGGGCCCGATTCCCGGACAACCCGGAATGTTATCCGAACTGTCGCCCATCAGTCCCAGAATGTCGATTACCTGCTCTGTGTTTTCAATCCCGAAGTTCTTTTTCACCTCGTCAGGTCCCCAAATTTCTGCAGCGCCGCCACTTTTGGCTGGCTTATACATACGCACATGATCTTCCACCAACTGCGCATAATCTTTGTCGGGAGTCATCATATACGTATCGAACCCCTCTTTTTTTGCCTTTTGTGCCAAAGTTCCAATTACGTCGTCAGCTTCAAAACCCTTTTTTTCGATAATCGGAATATTAAACGCTTCAATAATATTTCGGATGTAGGGAATCGATTTCCGCAAATCTTCGGGCATGGCCTCGCGGTTGGCTTTGTACTCTTTGAACATCTCGTGCCTGAACGTTGGGGCATTCACATCAAACACCACCCCAATATAATGCGGATTTTCACTTTCGAGTAATTGAACCAGCGTATTTACAAACCCCAGCATTGCCGAGGTATTCACTCCTTTTGAATTGAACCTCGGATTGCGGATAAAAGCGTAATAACTGCGGTAAATCAATGCGTAGGCATCGAGCAAAAAAAGTTTTTCCAGGCTGTTTTCAGTCATAATTGCAAAATATTGAGTAGTAAATTCCGGGAGAAAATTAGTCATACCATTATTTAAAGTAATGGTATGACTTCTATGGTTTTATACTTTGGGCAATTCCCAGGGAGCCCGGTAAGTGGGAACCAGGTAATTGTTGGCATCGTCATCGCCGATGAATTTGCTGTTATCGGCATCCCAGTACAACCGGCGCCCGGTTTTAAAGGCAATGTTTCCAAGGTGGCATACGCGGGCTGTATTGGCTGCAATTTCAATGTTTGTATTAGGAACCTTACTGCGGTCTTTAATACAGTCGATGAAATTTTTCATGTGGTTATTCAACCCCTGGCCGTCGCCTTTTTGCAGCTCCACCCGTTCCATGGCCGGATTGTCGCCGCCTTCGGGAATTACTTCCCAACCACCGCGGTCAACTACAAGCGTTCCGTTATTACCAACAAAACCAACGCCGTGTGAACGACCGTAATACCCACCGTCAATGCCAATGCCATGATCCCACAGCATGGTGTAACCGTCAAACTCATAAAGGGCTTGCTGGGTATCGGGTGTTTCGCAGGCATCTTCAGGATAGGCAAATTTGCCGCCCATGGCCATTACCGATTTGGGTGCTTTGGCATTCATACCAAACAAAGCATAATCAATAATATGCACGCCCCAGTCGGTCATCATTCCTCCCGCATAATCCCAAAACCAACGGAATGTGAAGTGAAACCGGTTTTTATTGAACGGGCGTTTTGGAGCAGGTCCTAACCAAAAATCGTAATCCACACCAGCCGGCACATCGCTGTCGGGAACAACCGGCACCGATTTCATCCAGCCCTGGTACGACCAGGTGCGTACACTGCGGATTTTACCCAGTTTTCCTGAATGGACAAACGCCACAGCATCCTGCCAGTGTTTGTCGCTTCGCTGCCATTGCCCTACCTGAACAACGTTTCCGTAACGTTGTGCAGCGCGTTCCATAATGTTCAGTTCCTCGATGTAATTGGCCAGTGGTTTTTCACAATAGATATATTTACCTTCCTGAGCTGCATTCACAAACGGTATGCAATGCCAGTGGTCGGGCGTACCAATAATAATCACATCAATTCCGGGTTCTTCCAGCAGTTTCCTGAAATCTTTAAAACCTTTGGGTTTATACCCCTGAATTTTTTCAGTATCTGCAATGCGCTGGTTTAAAACGTTTTCGTCCACATCGCAAATAGCGGCACATTCAGTATTTGGCTGGCGAAGAAATGCCTGCAAATCAGCAAATCCCATTCCTTTTGCGCCGATTAATCCGCACACCAGTTTTTCATTGGCTCCTATACACGACGCAAGGGGCATAGATGCAGCTGCGCCCACCGCTGCGGTGGCAAGAGCCGACTTTTTAATAAAACTTCTTCTGTTTGTCATTATTTAAAATTATTTCTCCTTCTGCATGGCATCGTCAAACGCCACATCTGATGGTTTAAAATCGATATTTTTTACAAAATGGCAGGCTTCGGTAGCGCCGGCATCGCGGTTCATGCCACTGTCTTCCCATTCAACCGAAAGTGGTCCGTTGTAACCAATGTCATTCAGCGCGCGGATGATGTTTTCGAAATTGACCCTCCCGCGACCTAAACTTCGGAAATTCCAGTAGCGGCGGTTGTCTCCAAATTCAGAATGTCCGCCGAAAACACCAATTCCCATAGGAACATCGCTCCAGTAAGCATCTTTCATGTGAACATGGAAAATGCGATCTGCAAATTCGTAAATAAATTTCACATAGTCAACATGCTGATAACCAAAGTGACTGGGGTCGTAATTAAACCCAAAAGCCGGGTGGTTATTCAATGCTTTCAGTGTAAGATGAGCGGAATGAATGTCGAAAGCAATTTCAGTGGGATGAGCTTCCAAAGCAAATTTCACCCCAATTTTTTGGAATTCATCGAGGATGGGAATCCAGCGTTTTGCAAAATCTTCGTACCCTTTTTCAATCGTTCCCTTCGGAATAGGAGGAAAAGAGTAAAGCATATGCCAGATTGGACTTCCGGTGAAACCGATTACGGTATCGAGGCCCATCATTTTAGCCACTTTAGCCGTTTTTATTACTTCATCAGCAGCCCGCTGGCGTACACCTTCCGGATCTCCATCGCCCCAAATGTAATCGGGTAAAATTCCTTTGTGGCGTTCGTCAATTGGATCGGAAACGCATTGTCCTACCAAATGGGTGGAAATGGCAAAAAGCTTCAATTCGTATTTTTGCAGCAGGGCTTTTCTTTCGTCGCAGTAAGCCTGATCGGCTTTATCAATTTCCATGTGGTCGCCCCACGTGCAGAGTTCCAGTCCGTCGTAGCCAAATGACCTGGCTTTCTGACAGATTTTTTCAATGGGAAGATCGGCCCATTGTCCGGTAAATAATGTTACTGGTCGTGACATATTCTTTAGTTTAAAGTTTCTTGTTTAAAGTTCAAAGTATTCTTTTTGGCAAGAAAAAGTCGAATTCACAATTACCATCCTATAAGCCAAAAGAATTTATTTTTGAAACTATTCTCCGAATTTTACCCATTTTACATTGTCGTCGTAACCGGCTTTCACAACCGTGTCGATAAACTGCATTCCGCGGATTCCATCTTCCACGCCGGGAAAATCGAGCATTTCGGCAGAAGGTTCTTTGCCGTCCATTTTCGCCATTACGGTCATGGCAAAGTTTCGGTAGATGTTGGCAAAAGCTTCCAGGTAACCTTCGGGGTGACCGCCCGGTGTACGTGTATTATGCGTTGCGATGGTACTGTTCATGCTGGTACCAACACGCAAAATTTGTGTGGGCTGGTTCAGCCATTTCAAAATAAGCGAATTGGGCTCGTGCTGGAACCATTCCAGGCCACCTTTATCGCCATAAATCCTTATTTTGATTGCATTTTCTTCTCCGGCTGCAACCTGGGTGGCCATCAGAACGCCTTTCGCTCCATTATCGAAACGCAGAAGCGCAGCACCATCATCGTCGAGTAAACGATTCGGCACAAAAATGTTCAGCTCTGCACACAATTCAATAACTCTCAGGCCGGTAATATACTCAGCCAGATGGTGGACATGTGTTCCGATGTCGCCCATGCAACCTGCTTTTCCTGAACGTTTCGGGTCGGTACGCCACGAAGCCTGCGGATTGCCTGTGTCTTCCAGTTTTGAAGACAACCAGCCTTGCGGATATTCCACATAAACCTTACGGATTTTCCCCAAATCGCCGTCGGCCACCATTTGTTTGGCATGTTTTACAGCCGGGTAACCCGAGTAAGTGTGGGTCAATGCAAGTGTCAGACCTGTTTCATCCAGCTTTTCTTTTAGCTTTAAAGCTTCGTCGAGCGTAAAGGTTATGGGCTTATCGATTACCACATGAAATCCGTTGTTCAGCGCCATCATGGCCGGATCGAAATGTACAAAGTTTGGCGTAACAATCGTAACAAAGTCCATACGTTCCCCTTCCGGAAGTTGGGCTTCCTTTTCAAACATTTCCTGGTAGGTTTCATACACGCGGTTTTCGGGCAGGTAATACAATTTTCCCGATTCTTTGGAGATTTTTGGATCTACACTAAAACAGCCGCAAACCAGTTCAATCTGGTTATCCATAAATGCAGCAAGGCGATGGATTGCACCAATAAATGCATCTGTTCCACCGCCAACCATTCCCATTCTGAGCTTTCTATTCATAACTATTTTTGTTTATGTTGATTTAGAAAAAAATTGACCCTAAAATTAGCAACTCTTTTAGAAGGAAACAAGCATGAATTCAAAAAAGCCTTGTCTTGCATGAAATTCGGGAACAATTCATTATTTTAGCCCTTTCATATTAAAATACAATTAAAACAGATAAACCATGGAAAGAAGAAATTTTATTAAAAATGCGGCAGCCAGTGGAATGGCAATGGCAGGAATTGGAAGTGTTTTTGGAGCAACTGCATCAGAATCTGTTATGTCGAATGAAGCCAAATTTAAACTGAAGTATGCGCCTCATTTGGGCATGTTTCCGGAACATGCAGGGAAAGACCCGATTGACAACATCAAATTTATTTCAGACCACGGTTTTCGTGCTATTTTCGATAATGGCCTAATGAATAAACCACCTGAATTACAGGAAAAAATGGCCAGCGAACTCAACCGGTTGGGAATGGACATTGGCCCTTTCGTTTTATATGCTGATTTCAGTGCCGAATCGATGGTTCTTTTCAACGATGAATCGCGTAAAATGCTCAAGGAAAGACTTCAGCTGGGCATTGAAACCTATAAGCGAACAGGCGCAAAATATGCATTAATGGTTCCTGGACGGTACAACCAAAAGCTGGATTGGGGTTACCAGACTGCTAATGTAATTGACTCAATGCGGGAATTAAGCGAAATTGCAGAAAAAGAAGGGATGATTATTGTGCTTGAACCGCTGAACAAAAGAGATCATCCGGGACTTTTCCTCACTGGTATGCCACAGACTTATGCCATTTGCCGTGCGGTAAATAATCCTTCGTGTAAAATAGTCAACGACATTTACCATCAGCAGATTACCGAAGGAAATATTATTCCGAATATTGACCAGTCGTGGAGCGAAATTGCCGCTTTCCACATTGGTGATAACCCGGGCAGAAAAGAACCAACCACCGGCGAAATTAATTACAAAAACATTTTTCAGCATATTTACAAAAAAGGCTACGATGGCGTTTTGTGTTGCGAACATGGAAAAAGCCAACAAGGCAAAGAGGGCGAATCTGCCTTTATAAAAGCTTATCGCGAAGTGGATTCATTTGAAGTATAATTTTGAAACAGAAAAAATAATGGTCACCTGCTTTTCGTAAGGTGACCATTTTGTGTTTGAGATTAGCTAAAGTTTTAAAAAAAAAGGAAAGATTGTTAAACCTTTCCTGTTTGTTGTGGATTATCTTAAGAGCTTTTTTTATAATACAAGTAATTTTGCTTACCTGTTCCGGCTGTTTAATTTTAGCTTCTATCAGTTTTCAAAAATACAGGTTGGTTTGTAAATTGCGTTTTCATAATGTCAATACAATATCCAAATCGTAAAAAGTGATATTAATTCAAAAAGATTGTAAAGCAATTTGTAGCATTAAATGATAAAAGACCTGATTATTTACAATCCCATGTATGTTACCTTTTTCTGGGCAATTGTTTTACTATTAACCAGAAAAGAAAACAATCCTGCCAAATTCTTCCTCGGAATTTTTATGAGTGTCGCCTTCCTGGTTTACCTTTCCCACGCCGTTTTTTTTCAACAAGATTTAAGCACATACCAGGTATTCGATCCAATTTATGTTTTTTCCTCGCTGGCCGTTTATCCATTATACTATTGGTATATTAAACTTTTAACTGTTGAAACTTTCTATAAACGAATTAATTTATGGTATTTGTTACCTGCTGCAGTTTTTTCAATTGCAACTTTGGTGGTTTATCAATTTATGTCTGATGAGGAAAAAACAATTTATATCAGGGAGTTTCTGCTCGAACGTTCTGGTTTTACTCCGGAATCCACTTCCATAAAAATTCAAAAACTGATTTTTTATAGTAGCCGGGCTGTTTTTGTAGTTCAGGTAGTGCTTTTTCTCCTATTTGGGCGAAAACTTGTTATGCGCTACAACCAGAGGGTTGCAAACTTTTATTCCAACCTTGAAAGTAAAACCATCATTTGGGTAAAATACCTTTTGTATTCCTTTGTGGCAACATCAATTATGAGCATTGTTGCTATTTTAATCGGACGTCATTTTTTTACTGAATCATTGGTACTTCTGTTGATTCCATCACTTATTTTCAGCACACTTTTATTTATTATTGGTCTGCTGGGTTACATGCAAAATCACACAGTAGTTGACCTGGTAAAAGATGAAGGCACTCATCCACAGGTAGATCAGAAAAAAATCAATGCAGTTCACCTTCAAAACAAACTGCTTGAATTGTTTGAAAAAGAAAAAGCCTACCGCAAACCTGAACTTAAAATTACCGAAGTTTCCCAGCTTTTAGGCACCAACCGGTCGTATGTTTCAGTTCTTATCAATAACGAGTTTTCCTGTTCATTCAACGAATTTGTAAACAAATACCGCATTGAAGAGGCAAAACGTATGATGCAAGAAGTTGCAACAGATAATTTCTCACTTAACTACATTGCTGAATCTGTTGGATTTGGGTCGATCGGAACTTTTATCCGTGTTTTTAAAGATATGGAAGGCACCACACCCGGCAGATATCGTGAAGCAAATAACAATAGCAAAAAATAATTATAACCTGCAGAAGGAATTAATTTGTAACATAATGAAAAACAGTTCAACTACGCTCACTGTGACTGTCAGACTGAGCGTAGTCGAAGTCTGCATATCAATAATAATTCCGCAAGCACGTAAGTTAAAACTTTTTACCCGGTAGTTCCCAAGGCATTGGCAATGACATTAATGCTTCGCAATAAATTATGCAATAAAAAATCATGATTCCCATTGTTGTCTGACTTTTGAGCCTTTCTCCATTGTTTTAGCAGGCTAACCTGTTGCCGGTGAAGCGGCAAAAGCGCCTCGGCTCTGAGCTGAGTGGAGTAATAATGGTTTTTCCTTCTTTCTTTTGAAGGACTTCCCAACAAATCGAGCATAGTTTTCCGGGTAAGTTCAAGTTCGGTCAGCAATAATCCAAGAATTTCGTTTTTAACTTTTTTGTCTTCCAACAAATCGGGATTGAATCCGGCTTTTCCCCAGGCCTGTTTCAGTTTGTAATTGAGGTAGTGCAACATTTCAGGGAAAACTTTGTAAAAATAGTAGAGTACATTTTCGAGCTCCGACTCCACCGCAGGTTTTTCGATAAAAATTTCGCCAATAAACCATAGCTTATGCAAAATTTGTTTGATGTCTTGTCTAATCTCTTCTTGCTCGTGGCTGGTGTACATGGAATTTTCGCGTTTTACGAGCAACAGGTAAAGCTGTCGGTAAAGCGCCAGCACAACAGGCCGTTTTGCTTCAGTTGGATGAGCGGTTAAAACCGGTTCTGCATGAACTTTTTCAAGATTTTTTGCAATGGTTTCTTCCTGAATTCCCTTCGATTTTAAATCACTAAAAATATTCCCCCACATCCCGCTCACGCTTTCCAACCCATTTTTTCCCTGCCGGGAACGATGGTTTTGAACCGCACCGTTCACTTCGGCCAGGTTAAGCAACTGAAAACTGATGGAAAAAAGGTGTAACAGTTTTTCGGTGTTCTCCGTGCTAAAATCAGGCTCATTCCCCGAAATCCAGGGAACCTGTGCAGCCAGTTCAATCTCGTTGTTTTCATTTAAAACTTCGGAAAAACATTCCAACAAAAATTCCAGATCGCCATAAGGTTTTCCAATTCGTACTTTTACTTCATTCAGAAGATTTTCCATGGTAATGAAATTAGACTTTGGGATATTTTATATTTTAATTGAAAACAGGATGTTGTACCTTTTTGTTTTGGTTTTTTTATGATTTCAGGAAAGGTGGCCTGCCTCATGTAAAAACCGAATCGCCATCGCCATCCTGAAATTTATATTTTTCTATTCCGGGAATGTTAAATGAATTGTATATTTTTTGACCGTACCTTTTAACGCGCAAAAAGGGAAATTTATGATCTAAAAAAAAACGTGCAATAGCGGAATTATAAACGGTAATCCTTTCAATTTTTTGTTTCACACCATACCATTTAATATACCGGGCAATTTCATCATTCAATTCCGGGGGATATTGGAAGAATAGCGTTTTCAGGTGGCCTTCGCGAACCGAAAAGATAAAAGTTGCTACCAATTTATTGTTTCGCCAAACTTTTACTGTTTCATATTTGAAGGAACCATTGCACGATGAAAACGGGTATTTACCGGCTATCTCACGATTCATTTCTGAAATCCATGGATGTTGAAATATCCAGTTCCATTCTTCGGCCCCTCTCGCAAAAAGATAGTTTTGATTGTTTTGCTCCAAAAGCTGGTACGTTTCCTCATCAGGAAAAGAATGGGTTTCAAAACGAATATCCGGGTTTTTAAAATAGCTGTAAAACAGAGTATTTAAATTGGAATAACCAGCAATACAGATATCAATCAGCGAAAAGAAAAATGTTGAAACCCTGTTTCTCTTTGCACCAGCCATAAGTTTTACAGTTTTGGGGAAAAGCCAGCAACGCACTCCTTCAAACTGATGGATTGGTGAAAACCAGCCAGTTTCCAAGTATAATTTTTCTGATTCCGGTGCATAATTGGTAAACATTAATTTGCCGTTCCAGGCTGACCAGGCTTCTTCCAGCAACATTTTTGATAATCCTTTTCTTCGGAAATCCGGATGCACCCAGTTTCCGCTGCACCAGCCAAACCTGATTTTCCCATTTTTAGTTTGAATCTCACCGGCAAACAAACTTCGGAATGCAACGAGCTTATTATCAACCAAAGCCAGAATCAACGCAACATCTTCAGGTTTTCCATGCGGATTTTCGAGATAGGATTTTGCACGTGAAGGGGAAATGGGAACATGCTGGAACTTTCCGAATTTTTCACTGTGAATGAATTCATCCAGCTCAACCAGCCTGATTTTCCTTATTTCAGGGTTTAATGTTTCACAGTTGCTTTTCCTATCCATTTCCGCAATTCAAAATAAATAAATTCGCTTTTCAGGTTTCGAATAAAATTACCGGGTTGTTCCACCGGGTAGCGCTGAAAATGAAAATCGAACCTGTCGTTTTTCACACCGGCAGTTCCAA
This sequence comes from Mariniphaga sp., assembly GCA_019429205.1. GTDB lineage: Bacteria > Bacteroidota > Bacteroidia > Bacteroidales > Prolixibacteraceae > Mariniphaga. The sequence continues at coordinate 16,151 of JAHYIT010000007.1, forward strand.
AAGTGATATCGCAAATATGCTCTTTTTTAATGGTTTTCAGCACCGAAGCAGGTACACCATCGTCGGTAAATGGAAATGAAAATACTTTTATTGAAGGATTTACCCAGTGTTTAAGCAGGTTCATACTTTTTTTGATTTCATCGGTTTGCTTCCTTTCTGAAATTTTCCAGAACTCTGAGTGGCTATGGCTGTGGGCGCCAATGGAAAATCCGTCATCGGCCAGGCTTTTTATTTGCACAGAAGTTAAATAGGGTTTTTGCTGGTTTAAAAACTCAGTAAAATCAATGTCCAAAAGAGCTGCAACTTCATTTAGAATTTTAACCTGCGAAATTTCGGCTTTCAAAATATTTTCAGGCGTGATCCCGTTTTCGGCCAAAAATGTTTCTGCTTTTTTATCTGGTTTTTTTCTTAACCGGCTCAGAATAAGGCTTGCCTTGTATTTGTGAAAAAGTTCACTGTTGTCAATAAAACCCGTGTTCACAAAAAACGTGGCAGGAATTCCTTTTTTCAATAAAACAGGTGCAACTACGTCGTAACACTCCCGAAGCCCATCGTCAAACGAAAGATGAAAAACTTTCTTACCGGAGCACTTTCCATTCTTCAGTTCTAAAAGTGAACCCGGCGTAAAATATTTCAGAAAAAAGTCGAGTTCATTTTCAAATTGAGCCACATTCCGGTACGGATAGTTTAAAATGTGAGGCAATTTTTCGTCACTCACCACATGGTAAAAAGGTAAAAAGCAAGGAGTATTCCGGCCAAAAAGCCATTTTTCAGAAAATAAAGGGCTAATCGATTTACTGAATTTACGGGGAAATTTTCTCATCAGGTTTCTCGTTTTAACCATTTTACAGGAAAAGGCAACCGGTTGACTTTCATTTGGTAATAAGTTTCAGGCGTAGCGCCAAAACCTTCGAAAAAACGTGCAACTCCGGGAATCATAGAACCTTCAAAATCCAAAGTCAGATTTTTTCCTGAAATGGATTTTAGAAATTGATCGATTAAAAGAAACATGGCCCGCATTTCTTTTCCTTCGCGGGTTGAAACGGCATTCATGTATATTATACGGTCTTTCCACCTCAGGAAAAAAACAGCGGCGCACAAAATGTTACCGGGCGAATAAACGCCCACAATTTCGCCAAAACCTTTGTATTGACTGTATGCAATGATGCTTTTCAGCTTTTGAAAAGCAGTTTTGGAAAGTTTAACGACCAGATTTCTCTGTTTCACAGCCAGAAAATCTTCCAGACTTATTCCTTCCACATAGCTAAGCCTGTTGTTATTGGCTTTGGCAATGTTCCGGTGCGTGTTTTTTGAATATCCCGACGAAAGTGAATTGTAATCGGTACTCAAAAGAAGCAGAAAATTTTTCCGGGGGAAAAACTGAACTCCCATCAAATTTTTGGGTGGAATATTACATGCGTTAAGCTGCAAATCAACATACCTGAACCTCCGTGCAATTTCAGTGTAAAACTCCATCGCGATTTCAGAACCCAGAGCAGGAAAAATTCCCACTTGCTGGCTGTAAAACGGCTGAAAAATATATTTTACTCCGAACTTTTTTTTAACAGGAAGCGGCATTACAAATTCATAATTTCCCCACACCAAAGCATCCCAAACTACAGCGGTGTGGTCGAGATACCAACTGGCAGCAAAAATGCGACTGTTTGGCGCCTCGTTGATACACCGGTCCCACTTTTCAAAATCAATTTCGCTGTTTTTTAAATATTTCAGATTCCCTGTTTTATGCATCCGATAATTCAAAACCTAATTTATTCATTTTTTCAAAAACTTCACGGTATCCTTTCCAGACCCCTTCATCGTTTACTGTTTCGTTATGCCAGATGGCCGAAAAAGTTCCACCCACCTTTTTCACTTCCTGCATCAGTGCTTCAATTTCAGCAATGGCTTCTTCAGGTTTTAAATTCAAATAGTGCCGCAAAGTAACATCCATTATCTGAAACGGAATAATATTTAAAGAAGTTACTTCCTCCTTTTTTAAGTCGTAAAAAAAGTAGGGAGTGCAAATTCCGGCCCTGAAACCTGTTTGTGATGCATACCCCATGGTGTAATCTTCCAAAATACCTGTGTTAATCAGGCGCCTGTATGTGCGCGGAAACCTAAGCCTCAAAAAGTGTTGCCGGCTTTTTTTCACTTCGGAACCGGTTATTTTTTTCAACCTGTCCAATTCAGAAATCAATTTCTTTTTGCCTTTCTTTTTACTTGAAGAATAGGAGGGATGAATTCCGACAGTATACTTTCCCGCGGTTTCCCGAATCAGCTTTTGAAAATGTTTATTCCGCCACGAATTATTTTTATCGTATCGTTTATAATCGCCCAAAAGAAAGAAAAACAGCACTTTATCTTCATTTCCTTTAAACACTTCGTCCAGGTACTGAAATGTGTCATAAGGGTCTTTTTCTGATCCTTTCCATACTTTTAACCGATGATTTACCTCAGAAAAATTTCCCTTTACTGCACTTCTGACAAACGCTCCCAGGGTTCGCCAAAAACCTTTGTTTGAAAATGCCCAGGCGTTATCTACATCTATAGTTGGAAGAAAATGAAACTTTGGCTCGGGAAATTGAATTTCGGGAAACCGCTCTTTTAATTTTTCACGCAAAAGCCTGGCCCATATATTCACAACCGGTTTTTTAAGTAATCCGTATTTTTCCAAAATACTTTCTTTGGCTTGAAACCGGCTGTATTTTCCCTTTTCAAATTCGAGATATTCTTCGTAACGGGTAACAAGGTAAAACGATGCAGCCAAAGGGTCGAAAGGCAAATCAGAATCTTTGGAACTTTCGAAAAAATATTTTTCGCCTTTATACCAAACCGGCTGAATATTTGGCTGAATGAGTGCTTTACAATGCAAAAACCGGTGCGGTTTAATATAAAACTCATTGCCAAACTTTTCGTATGAGTAATTTAGTTTAGGTAATTCAGATTTTAAAAATTCAGAAGATTTAACAGTAAACGAAACCTCGTTCTGCAAAATGGTGGTAAAAATTAATCTCGAAATGTATTCAATCCGCGGATTTAATTCGTCGGTGTAGATTAATATCATATCGGTTTTGATTTTTTAATACATCATTCCTTCGTCTGCAAGGCTAAGATAGCGGTTTTGCCCGATAATGATGTGGTCGAGAACGGAAATGTCCATCAGCTCGGCTGCCTGTTTTATTTTCCGTGTAATTTTCATATCAGCATCCGAAGCATCCATAGTGCCTGATGGATGGTTGTGGCAAAGAACGAGAGAAACCGCCAGTTTTTCCAGGGCATTTTTCAGAATAATCCGCACATCGATTACTGTTCCGGAAATTCCGCCCTGGCTAATCATAAAATGGTCGATGATTTTGTTACCCCGGTCGAGCAAAAGTACCCAAAACTCTTCGTGGTTAAGATCGCCCAGTAACGGAAGAAAAAAATCGGCGACATCTTTACTGCTGGTAATTTTCTTTTTTACAAACACATCAGCATCTTTCCGTCGTTTGCCCAGTTCCAGAGCTGCCACAATAGAAATAGCCTTGGCCTCGCCAATTCCCTTAAACGTTTTAAGGTAATCTATTCCTTTCCGGCCCAAATCGTTAAGATTGTTGTTCACTGAGGTTAAAATGCGCCTGCCCAGTTCAACAGCGGTTTCGTCGAGATTACCTGATCCAATGAGGATTGCTATCAATTCAGCATCGGATAACGAGCGGGAGCCCTGCGAAAGCAATTTTTCACGTGGCCGGTCTTCTACTGCCCATTCTTTAATTTTCAGTTTTTTGTATTCGCTCATTTTTTTGGAGTTTCCTAAAAATAAACATTTTTCGAAAAAAATAAGGCAGGCAGTAAAAATTAAGCACGAAAAAAGCCTCTCCGAAACCGAAGAGGCTTTAACCATATCATGAAAAATTCTGTACTACAAATTATTTATCTGAACTGCAAGTTTTGATTTCAGGTTGGCGGCTTTATTTTTATGAATAATATTCTTTTTCGCCAGTCTATCAATCAGTGAAACTACCTTAGGATAACTTTTTACGGCTTCTTCCTTATCGGTTTCATTCCGTAATTCTTTTATCGCGTTACGGGTTGTTTTGGCGTAATACCTGTTGTGAATCCGTGCTTTCTCGTTTTGCCTTATTCTTTTTAAAGCTGACTTGTGATTTGCCATTTTTTTATTTTTAAAATCTTTAAAAAATTTAAGTAGCCCGTAGGGGATTCGAACCCCTGCTACCAGGATGAAAACCTGGCGTCCTAACCCCTAGACGAACGGGCCTTCCTTAATGTTTCCCTTAATTTTGGGACTGCAAAAATACTTCATTTTTGTTATTCACCAAATTTTCCTTTAAAATTTTTGTCGTGGTGATATTTTTTCCGGTTGATGTTAATTTTTTGTTTCCAAAAGCCTTGAAAACAAAGAATTCTGTGATTTCACAGATGTTAACGCAATTCAAAATTCTGCCCGAGGTAAACCCGCCTTACATCTTCGTCGTTGGCTAAATCGTGAGCCGACCCTGCTTTCAAGATAGATCCTTCGAACAACAGATAAGAACGATCGGTAATGGAAAGAGTTTCGTGGACATTGTGGTCGGTAATGAGCACTCCGATGTTTTTTTCTTTCAGTTTGATTACAATCTGCTGAATGTCTTCCACGGCAATGGGATCCACTCCTGCAAAAGGTTCATCCAAAAGAATAAATTTGGGATCGATGGCCAGTGCGCGGGCAATTTCGGTGCGCCGGCGCTCCCCCCCCGAAAGCTGGATTCCTTTACTTTTACGAATGTGTTGTAACCCAAACTCTTTTAACAATGTTTCAACCTTTTCACGCTGATATTCTTTGCTGTAATTGGTCATTTCCAAAACAGCTTTCAAATTATCTTCTATGCTTAGTTTTCTGAAAACAGAAGCTTCCTGAGCCAGGTATCCTATTCCTTTCTTAGCGCGTTTGTAAACGGGCAAACGGGTAATATTTTCGTTGTCCATAAATATTTTTCCAGACAATGGCCGTATTAACCCGACAATCATATAAAAAGATGTAGTTTTTCCGGCACCGTTTGGTCCGAGCAACCCAACAATCTCTCCTTGTTTTACATTGAAACTTACACCTTTAACAACCGTGCGTTTCCGGTATTTCTTTACAATATTTTCTGCTCGAAGAATCATGGGAACAAATAACGTAATTTATTGGGAGACTTATATTTCATCCAATTCTTTTTCACGTTTTTTAACGACATGCTTCGAAATCATAATGCCTATTTCATAAAGAAAAAACAGTGGGAAAAACACCATTACCTGACTGAAAATATCTGGCGGGGTAATTAATGCAGACAACAAAAGCATTACAACATAGGCATGTTTCCGGTAAGTTCTCATAAACTGAGGAGTTAGCAATCCGACCTTACTCAGGAAATACGAAAAAATGGGGATTAAAAATACAACACCAGCTGCCAGCGAAATGGAGGTTACAGTACCTATATAAGACCTGAGGTTAATCTGATTGGTAACATCTCCGCTTACATTGTAAGATCCCAAAAAGTGAACGGAAAGCGGAACAATCAGGTAATAACCGAACAAAACCCCCATCATAAACAGTACCGAGGTAAAAAACACCGCCCCTCCGGCATATTTTCTTTCGGTATCATAAAGAGCCGGTTTTATAAAACGCCAGAATTCATAAAAAACGAGTGGCGAAGAAATGATAAACCCGGCAATAATTGAAACCCAGATATGGGTCATAAACTGCCCTGCCATTTTAATACTAATTAATTCCAGCGGAACCTTATTAATTTTTAACGCCTCTGAACCAACCAAATCACCCAGTTGGGCAAACATTCGGTTCGTCCAAAAATCAGGGGTCCGCGGACTGAGAATTACCTTGGAAAAGATAAAATCTTTTAGAATAAACGCCACAATGGCCAATACTATAATAGCCAGGGCAGATCGAATAATGTGCCAGCGTAATTCTTCGAGATGTTCCAGAAAAGACATTTCGGCATAAGCTGTTTTCATGCCCTGTTTTTTTCTGCCGCGTTTTTTCTTTCCACTTTGCACTTCTTGGTTGGTATCCTCGCTCATTAATCCTGATTTTTAAAAACTCCACAAATATAAATACTTCCTGCTATTCACACCTTTTTCAACCCTGCATATTTAATTGTTTGCTTTTAAATCAAAAAAAATTAATAATGTATTGTCATTTTTCTTACTTTTAATAATTTAGAATTCGCAAAAAAAAGAAGGAAGTTAGGGAGAAGAGTTTTATGGATAAAAATATTTCATTAACCGAATACCTGCAGCAATATTTTGGTTTCGACCGTTTTAAAGGCCAGCAGGAAGAAGCGGTAAAAAGCGTTATTGAAGGTAAAAACACTTTTGTATTAATGCCTACAGGCGGCGGAAAATCATTGATTTACCAGTTACCGGCACTTTTACTCGAGGGGACCGCCATTGTTATTTCACCGCTGATTGCTCTAATGAAAAACCAGGTAGATTCCATAAGGGGAATGCAAACCGAAGACTATGTGGCACATTTCCTGAATTCATCGTTATCGAAGGCAGCCATTCAGGAAGTTAAAAACGACGTTCAGGCCGGACGTACAAAATTATTGTACGTAGCGCCCGAATCTTTAACGAAAGAGGAAAACATAGAATTCCTGAAAAACATTAAAATATCGTTTTATGCCATTGATGAAGCCCATTGTATTTCGGAATGGGGACATGATTTCCGTCCGGAATACAGGCGCATCAGGCCTATTGTTGAAGAAATTGGCCAGGCACCCATTGTTGCATTAACGGCAACTGCAACAGCCAAAGTCCAGCACGATATTCAAAAAAACCTGAGCATTCTCGATGCTGACGTTTTTAAAGCTTCATTTAACCGGGCAAACCTCTATTATGAAGTCAGGCCAAAAGTAAAACCTGAAGCCCAAATTATCCGGTTCATCAAACAAAACGAGGGAAAATCAGGAATTATTTATTGCCTGAGCCGTAAAAAAGTAGAAGAAATTGCAGAAACCCTGCAGATTAACGGTATCAAAGCGCTGGCCTATCATGCCGGTATGGATGCAGCCACACGTTCGGGAAACCAGGATAAATTTTTGATGGAAGACGTGGATGTAATTGTGGCTACCATTGCTTTCGGAATGGGAATCGATAAACCCGACGTACGTTTTGTCATCCACTACGATATTCCCAAAAGCCTTGAGGGGTATTACCAGGAAACCGGCCGTGCCGGACGCGATGGCGGTGAAGGACAGTGCGTCACTTTTTACAGTTACAAAGACATTCAGAAACTGGAAAAATTTATGCACGGCAAACCGGTTGCCGAACAGGAAATCGGGAAACAGCTTTTACTCGACACCGTTTCGTACGCCGAATCGGCTATATGCCGGCGGATTATTCTGCTTTACTATTTTGGCGAAACCTACCCTCAGGACAATTGTGGAAATTGCGATAATTGCCTCAATCCGAAAGAACAAATGGAGGCTAAAAATGAGGTAATCAGGGCTTTAAAAGCTATTTTGGAAGTAAATGAAAAATACAAAGGAGAACATATTGCCAACATCCTCATCGGCAACAAAACCGCAGCCATCAAATCGTTTAAACATTACACCCTGAAATCATTTGGCGCCGGCAAGGACCATGATGAACGTTTCTGGAATGCCGTTTTTAGGCAATCTATGATTAACGGGCTGATAAACAAGGATATTGAAAATTATGGATTATTGAAAGTAAATCCTAAAGGACACGAGTTTTTGGAAAAGCCAACCAGTTTTATGCTGGTAAAAAATCATGAATACGAAGAAGATGATGATTCTGGCTCCTCTGGTGCACCTTCAGGAGCTACCGGCGGAGATCCGGTGTTATTTTCCATGTTAAAAGATTTACGAAAAAAAGTAGCCAAACGAAAAAACCTTCCGCCGTTTGTAATTTTTCAGGATCCTTCGCTGGCCGATATGTCCATTCAATATCCGGTTTCAATTGAAGAACTGCAAAAAATTCAGGGAGTTGGTCAGGGAAAAGCACGCAGGTATGGAGAGGAGTTTGTTGACCTGATAAAAAATTACGTTGAAGAAAACGAAATTGAACGTCCCGACGATTTTATTGTCAGGACCGTGGCTAATAAATCGAAAATGAAGGTCTTTATTATTCAAAGTATCGACCGGAAAATAGCATTCGACGATATTGCCACCTCAAAAGGCATTGAGGTTAAAGATGTAATTTCTGAGGTTGAAGCCATTGTAAGCTCAGGCACAAAACTCAATATCGACTATTACGTAAACGATGTACTCGACAATGAACACCAGGAAGAAGTATTCGATTATTTCCGGGAAGCAGAAGACGATTCGGTTGAAAAAGCTTTGGAAGAACTTGGTGAAGATGAATACTCGGAAGAAGATATCAGGCTGATGCGTATTAAATTTCTTTCCGACCTGGGTAATTAGGCCGTTTGGGACGAATTCACCAAAAATTTCCAATAACCTGAAATTTGTTAACTTTGCACCACTTTTTTTAACAAATAAACAAGTTGAAACAGATGACAATAGCAGTAAACGAAAAACTGAAATACAAAATTGCAGACATTAAACTGGCAGATTTTGGCAGAAAAGAGATTGACATTGCAGAAAAGGAAATGCCAGGCTTGATGGCAATCCGCGAAAAATTCGGCCCCAAAAAACCGCTCAGCGGAGCCAGGATAATGGGAAGTTTACACATGACCATTCAAACCGCAGTTTTAATTGAAACCCTGGTGGAACTGGGAGCTGAAGTGCGTTGGGCAAGTTGTAATATTTTTTCAACCCAGGACCACGCTGCAGCAGCAATTGCCAAAGCCGGAATTCCGGTTTTTGCATGGAAAGGCGAAACGCTGGAGGAATACTGGTGGTGCACCAAACAGGCGCTTGATTTTGGAGATGGCAAAGGCCCACAGCTAATTGTTGACGATGGCGGAGATGCCACTCTTATGGTTCACCGCGGATACGAAGCCGAAAAGGATGCTTCCCTTCTCGACATTCCTGTAGATGGAGAAGATGAAGAAGAACTGAATAAAATTCTGAAACGGATTCTGATAGAATCGCCCACTCGCTGGCACGATGCAGCCAAGGAATTAAAAGGTGTTTCAGAAGAAACAACAACAGGTGTTCACCGCCTCTATCAAATGAAAGATGATGGCAAACTGCTTTTCCCTGCTATCAATGTTAATGATTCTGTTACCAAATCGAAATTTGACAATTTATATGGTTGCCGCGAGTCGCTTGCTGACGGGATTAAACGCGCTACCGACGTAATGATTGCCGGGAAAGTAGTGGTTGTTGCCGGGTATGGCGACGTGGGCAAAGGCTGCGCCAAATCAATGAAGGGATATGGCGCCCGGGTGATAGTAACAGAAATTGATCCCATTTGCGCTTTGCAGGCAGCCATGGAAGGTTTTGAAGTAAAAACCATGGAAGATGCATTGGAAGAAGGAAATATTTATGTAACCACAACCGGCAACAAAGATGTGATTACCGCAGAGCACATTTCGAAAATGAAAGACCAGGCTATTGTATGCAATATCGGCCATTTCGACAATGAAATTCAGGTTGCCAAACTCCACAAATGGACCGGAATTAAAAAGCTAAACATTAAACCACAAGTCGATAAATTTACTTTTGAAGACGGACACAGCATTTACCTGCTTGCAGAAGGCCGTCTGGTGAACCTTGGTTGTGCAACCGGTCACCCGTCGTTTGTAATGAGCAACTCGTTTACCAACCAGTCACTTGCTCAAATAGACCTCTGGCAAAACGATTACGAAATTGATGTTTACCGGCTTCCGAAAAAACTCGACGAAGAAGTGGCACGGCTTCACCTCGAACAACTGGGTGTTAAACTCACCACACTATCTGATGAGCAGGCGAAATACCTTGGTGTTGCAAAATACGGCCCGTTCAAACCTGAACATTACAGGTATTAAATTTCTGATACAATATAAAATGTGAACGGAGCCTGGAAACGGGCTCCGTTTTTAGTTATAAATCCGTAAAGTATAATTATTCATTAACGAAACGTTGTAGTGCTTTAGCGGCCTTGAGGAAGGTCCTTTAAATAAAGAACCGTCAATTCCCGAAAATTGAGAACCGCAGCAGTTACATTCCAGAATAAAATCATGAAAAAGACACGGGCAATGTTCAAATTCCTCGTTTTTTAAAACCAGGCATGAACGACTGGCTTCATTGGTGCAGGTAGCATCAAAGGCATAATATATACCCGGTTCGAAACAACTAACAATAACACCTCCAAAACCTGCGCCGGGAAAATACATCGCATTTCCGGGCACATTCAGATCATTATAAATATTCAGATTTATGGTAAAAGAAATGAATACATCGGGTACAGGCGATTCATTTATTTTATCGCAAGAGGGTGCTCCAAGGGCCATAAAAAGAAAAAAGATGAAATACTTCAGGCATTTCAAAATCAACTGCCGCATTTTTGTTATTTTTACTACAAACTTAAAGGTATTAAAATTATTGCCACAAAAGTGAAAAGAAATGGATGATATTATTGTAATTATATTAACGCTGATTTTTATTGTAGCCAGTATTTTCGGACAAAAGAAAAAACGAAAGCCAGTCTCTGAAACTGAAGCTGAACTGCAATCCTCAGGAGAAAATATCTGGGATATGCTGAACGAGGAATGGAAGGAAGCAAGGCAAACTGATTCTCCTGCTCAACAAAAACCGGTTGAAAAGCAAGAACAAGCTTATGCAGAATCGCAACCAGATAAATCCCATCCCGAAAAAGAAAGGACAAGAATTTTTGCCCAAAAACCTTTAAAAACAAAAGAAACGATAAAAAAAACCAAAAAGAAAAAGTTTCCGTTAAAAGATGCGGTCATTTACAGTGAAATACTCAACAGAAAATACACTTAGGAGGCTATAAACAGTTCATTTTTAATAATCTTAACAGAAGTAGTTTATAATTTCAGGTAATTTATATACATTTGCCGTTGGAAGAGTTCCGGCAATCCGGAATTCTTTCTCTTTTTATATAGCATAAAGAAAATGAGGAGGAACTTAATATGTCACAAGTTACATACTTAACGAAGGAAGGTCTTGTTAAATTAAAAAAAGAGATGGACAGGCTAATGAATGTTGAACGTCCGGCCATTTCGAAACAGATTGGCGAAGCCATCGAAAAGGGAGACATCTCTGAAAACGCAGAATACGATGCGGCAAAAGATGCCCAGGGAATGCTTGAAGCGAAGATTGCTGAATTGCAGTTGAAAATTGCCAATGCGCGTATTTTGGATGAGTCAAAGATTGACACCTCACAGGTACAAATCCTGAACAAGGTGAAAATTAAAAATAAAAAGAACAACACCACCATGCAATATACCATTGTTCCGGAAGGTGAAGCCAACGTGAAAGAGGGAAAAATTTCGGCTACAACACCAATTGCAAAAGGACTGATGGGCAAAAAAGTAGGTGATGTGGTAGAAATTAAAGTACCATCCGGACTTATTCCATTCGAAATAATTGAAATTTCAATTTAAACACCATGGCAAGCATTTTCACAAAAATTGCACAAGGAGAAATCCCAGCCTATAAAGTTGCTGAAAATGAAAACTTCCTGGCATTTCTGGATATTTCGCCGGTTGCCAAAGGTCATACCTTAGTCATTCCAAAAAAAGAAGTGGATTACCTCTTCGATTTGAATGACGAATTGTATTCCGGCCTGCAGCTTTTTGCCAAAAAAGTGGCAGTTGGATTAAAAAAAGCCATTCCATGCAGCAAAGTTGGGGTGCTGGTTTTAGGGCTCGAAGTTCCACATGCACACATTCATTTAATTCCCATGCAAAATGAGGCTGATGTTTTAAACTTCTCAAAAAAACTAAAATTGAACCAAAAAGAATTTGAAGAAATTAAAGATAAAATATCAAAAGAAATTTAGCAGATTGTAACCCGCTAAGAATAAATGAACCCGGCAAAATTACCGGGTTTTTTTATTTCAAAATTTATCAACAACTAAAAATTGCCCCCGCAAAATCAGTAACTTTATACAACTTTTTTTATTCAGTTATTTCATTTGAAAAAGCACAAAAAAAATGATACCGTTTACACATCTTCACGTTCACTCACAATACTCCATTTTGGATGGTGCCGCCAGTGTTGGCGCCCTTGTTGGAAAAGCAAAAAAAGATGGCATGAAAGCCCTCGCACTTACCGACCATGGCACCATGTTTGGCATTAAAGAATTTCATGCCACGTGTAAAAAAGCAGAAATAAAACCCATTTTGGGTTGCGAAACCTATGTGGCCGAACGCAATTTTTCCGACAAAACCGATGTGGTTGACCGTTATGGAAACCACCTGATTTTACTGGCCAAAAACAAAACAGGTTACCGAAATCTGGTAAAACTCATTTCCATTGCCAGCACCGAAGGATTTTACTACAAACCACGTATCGACAAAAAAATTCTGGAAGAACACCGCGAAGGACTTATCGCTTCGTCGGCTTGCCTTGGTGGTGAAATTCCGCAATTTATCATGAAAAACCAGGTAAAAGAAGCCGAGGAGGTTATACAATGGTATAAAAACATTTTCGGAGAAGATTTTTACCTGGAACTTATGAGGCATCCTGCTGAAGAAGCACAACAACGGGAAAACGTTTACGACAACCAGGTTTGGGTAAACGAAATACTCGTTCAGTTGGCAAAAAAACACCACGTAAAACTCATAGCCACAAATGATGTGCATTTCACCAATGCCGAAGATGCCGATGCCCACGACCTGCTCATTTGCCTGAATACCGGCAAAGACGTAGATGACCCAACCCGGATGCGCTATACCAAACAGGAGTGGTTTAAAACGCAGCAGGAAATGAATGGGCTGTTTTCCGACATTCCGGAAGCGCTGGCAAACACAGCCGGGGTGGTGGAGAAAATAGAAGAGTTTGAACTGAATTCGCCTGCCATAATGCCCTTCTTCCCTATTCCTAAAGAATTTGGCACAATGGAAGATTTCAGGAAAGAATACTCCGAAGACAAACTGTTTGAAGAGTTTGGAGAAGAAACTTTCACGCGACTGGGTGGCTACGAGAAGGTCCTCCGCGTAAAACAGGAAGCGGCTTACCTCAGGCATTTGACTTTCGAGGGCGCCAAAGAACGGTATGGTGACCCGGTACCCGAAGATGTGGCTACCCGGCTCGATTTCGAACTGGATACCATTAAACTTATGGGATATCCCGGCTACTTCCTCATTGTTCAGGATTTTATTAACGTCGCCCGCGAAATGGATGTGATAGTTGGCCCGGGACGTGGTTCGGCAGCAGGTTCCGCTGTAGCTTACTGCACCGGAATTACCAACATCGACCCCATAAAATACGATTTACTTTTCGAGCGGTTCCTCAACCCCGACCGTATTTCACTTCCTGATGTGGATATTGACTTTGATGATGACGGCCGGCAACTGGTGCTCGACTACGTAACCAAAAAATACGGACAAGACAAAGTGGCTCACATTTGCACCTTTGGAACCATGGCCACCAAAATGGCCATTCGCGATGTGGCGCGCGTGCTGAAGTTGCCATTACCCGAGGCCGACCGGCTGGCCAAGCTTGTGCCTGAAGCACCCAAAATGACATTTCAAAAGGCTTTTAAGGAAAGTCCTGATTTAAAAAAAGAAAGATATTCCGACAATCCTCTTATTGCAAGAACCATCAAATTTGCCGAAACACTTGAAGGCTCGGTGCGACAAACCGGTGTGCATGCCTGTGGAATTCTCATCAGCCGCGACCCGCTTACCGACCACATTCCGCTCATGCCAACCAAAGATGGTGAAACGCTGCTTACTACACAATACGATGGGCGTTTTGTAGAAGATATCGGTCTGCTGAAAATGGACTTTCTTGGGCTAAAAACCCTTTCGATTATTAAGGAAACGCTGGAAAACATTAAAATCTCGAAAGGAATTGAAATAGACATTGAAGATATTCCATGGGAGGATGAAAAAACTTTCGGGCTTTTTAGCTATGGTGAAACTACGGCCGTTTTTCAGTTTGAATCTGAAGGGATGAAAAAGCACCTGCGCGATCTCAAGCCCAACCGGTTTGAAGACCTGGTAGCCATGAACGCGCTTTACCGACCAGGTCCAATGGAATATATTCCGGCCTACATTGCCCGAAAACACGGACGCCAAAAAGTGGAGTACGACCTTCCCATGATGGAACAATATCTGAGCGAAACTTATGGAATTACCGTATTTCAGGAACAGGTGATGTTACTTTCGAGGTTGCTGGCCAATTTCACACGCGGCGATTCTGATACGCTGCGAAAAGCAATGGGTAAAAAAATTACTTCACTCATGGATAAACTGAAAGTAAAGTTTGTGAACGGTTGTAAGGCCAACTTCAAATTTATGGACGAATGCAAATTGGTGGGCAAAAAACCCGACGATGTGATTGAAAAAATATGGAAAGACTGGGAAGCTTTTGCTTCCTACGCTTTTAACAAATCACACTCGGTTTGCTATGCTTACATTGCCTACCAAACCGGTTACCTGAAAGCTCATTTCCCCGGTGAATTTATGGCGGCCAACCTTAGCCGGAACCTTAGCAATATAACTGAAATTACTAAATTAATGACTGAATGCAGCAGCATGAAATTACATGTGCTGGGTCCCGATGTCAATGAAAGTTTTTCAAAATTTACCGCTAACAAAAACGGTGATATACGGTTCGGAATGGCGGCCATTAAAGGAGTTGGGGCTGGTGCATCTAAAGATATTATTGAAGCCCGCAAAAATAACGGTCCGTTTAAAACCATTTACGATTTTGTGGAGAAAGTAAACCTTCAAACCGTAAATAAAAAAAACCTGGAAGCACTGGCTATGGCCGGGGCTTTCGACAGCCTGGAAGGGCTCAAACGCAGCATCTTTTTTGCCGGGGAACATGAAAACGACAGCACCTCTTTCATTGAAAAATTAATTAGGTACGGGAATAAAATACAAACCGAAAGCCAAAGTATGCAACAGAGCCTGTTTGGTGACCTGGGAGGAAGCGCCGATATAAAAAAACCTCCTGTCCCGGAAGTGGAAGAATGGCCAAAAATTATTTTGCTCGAAAAAGAAAAAAGCCTCATCGGAATTTACCTTACTGCTCATCCACTCGACGATTACAAGGTTGAAATTCAAAACTTCTGCTCGCGCGATGTTTCCCTTAAAGACCTGAAAAACGACATTGAAAAATACAAAGACCGCGATTTGACTTTTGGCGGAATGGTTACGGCTGCACGCGAAGGAACCTCAAAAAACGGAAAACCTTTCAGCACGCTAACTCTTTCGGACTATACCGATTCCATGGAGTTTTTCTATTTTGGTCAGGATTTCGTCAACTTTCATAAATACTGTAAAACCGGATTATTCATTTTGGTGAAAGGAACTGTAAAACCGCGTTTCAACAACAGCGATACGTTTGAATTTAAAGCTTCTCAGATTGAACTTCTTTCAGAAGCCAGGAAAAACTACGTGAAAAGTTTAACAGTGAACATTCCGCTGGATAAACTAAACGAATCGGTGATTGAAGAAATTGAAAAATTGGCCCAAAACAATAAAGGACAGGCATTGTTAAAATTTAATGTTTACGATCCGGAAAGCAATTTGTTTATCCATTTGTTTTCGAGAAATACCCGGATTGAACTAACCAACCGATTTCTCAGTTATTTTGAAGATAAGCAGGATATCGGATTTAGAATTAATTAGCTAATTTTGTACAATTGAAATATTAACATTTAAAAAAACAGAACTATGGCAATAGAAATTACCGATGCCAATTTTGAAGAATTGGTTGTAAATTCAGATAAACCAGTAATGATTGACTTTTGGGCAGTTTGGTGTGGACCATGCCGGATGATTGCACCCATAGTGGAAGAAATGTCAACAGAGTACGAAGGAAAAGCTGTAATTGGCAAAGTTGATGTGGATTCAAATCCGAACGTGGCCATGAAATACGGTATCCGAAACATTCCTACCGTGATTTTTGTGAAAAACGGAGAAGTAGCCGACAAGCAAGTGGGCGCTGCACCAAAACAGGCCTTTACTTCAAAACTGGATGCCCTGCTGTAAAAACAATTCATAAATTGAAAAATAAAAATAGAGGCGGCTTCCTTTAATTTGGTGCCGCCTCAATCATTTCAAATCAATCGTTTTGAAAAACATTTTCGACATTGAACAGTTTCACCAGTTCGACAATCTGGGGTTGATTGCAAAAGAAGTGGTCGAAGGTTTTATTACCGGACTGCACCGGAGTCCGTTCCATGGCTTTTCGGTTGAATTCGCTGAACACCGGCAATATAACCAGGGTGAATCAACCAAACACATCGACTGGAAACTGTTTGCCCGAACCGACAAGCTTTTTGTAAAACAATACGAAGAAGAAACCAACCTGCGCTGCCAGTTGGTTATCGATACTTCGTCGTCTATGCTTTTCCCCTATATCAAAGGGAAAAAACACCTGGAAAACAAACTGGCTTTTTCGGTTTATACAGCGGCAGCACTAATTTATCTGCTTCGCAAACAGCGCGATGCCGTTGGACTCACTTTATTTTCGGATCGAATTGAATTTCACACTTCTCCACGTATTTCGTCGGTCAATGCCGAACTGATGTATGGTAAAATGTCGGAACTGATTAAACCCGAAAATGCACACCTGCGAAAAAATACCAATACCACCGATGTGCTCCATCAAATTGCAGAAAATATCCATAAACGTTCGCTGGTTATTATTTTCAGCGACATGATTGACAGTCAGAAAACCGAAGAACTTTTTTCAGCCTTGCAACACCTGCGTTACAACAAGCACGAGGTTTTGCTTTTTCATGTTACCGATCACAAGCAGGAACGTGAATTTCAGTACAGTAACCGACCTCATAAATTTGTTGATTTGGAAACCGGACAGGCAGTGAAGTTTAACCCGTGGGAAGTGAAAAACCACTATATTTCTACAGTGAAATCCTATTTCGACGATTTAAAAGTAAAATGCGGCCAGTACCAAATTGACCTGGCAGAAGCTGACATTAATAAAGATTTCAAGGAAGTTCTGTTAGCTTATCTTGTAAAAAGAAAAAGGTTGTTTTAACCGAAAAACAAGGAAAACCACAATTCTTTAAAAAAAATTTTTTCTTTTCGGAAAAGCTGTTATTTTTGCAACGCTTTTGAAAAAGCAAACGTTCTGAAGATACAAAATATTCCCTAGTAGCTCAGTTGGTTAGAGCGGCGGACTGTTAATCCGTAGGTCGTAGGTTCAAGTCCTACCTGGGGAGCCAGACAGGACAAGAGGTCAGTTTAATCTCATTCAATCGATTATTTTTTAAAGGTATTCGATTGAATTTGCAAGCAAATTTCGACCTCTTTTTTTGTGCCCGAATTTTTGAAAACCTTGCTGGCATTGAGGAGTACTTGTGTCGGTTTTGTGAATTCGTAGGTTGCAACTCTTCGCTTAGATTAAAAAGATAATTTTAATGAAATTCCAAGAGATTAACAAATGAATTTCAATTGGTTAAATGAGATTCAAGTCATGTTAGGTTTACAAGGCGATTATCTGATCCTTTTGTCTTGACAATAATTCTATTCAAATGATTTATAAGAGCAAAACTTAATTACTTACTGTCTGTTAGCCATTATTAAAATTTTTCACTAAAGAATTTCAATGGATTTAATTTATTCATTATATTTGACTGTGTAAAGAACTATAATGAAATTAGCTTTATTTATCTAACAACAAGTACGTTCAATCTATAAATATATAATTATGGCATTTGATAGAAATTATATTGGAAAACCATTAAAAGTTAAAGGGAATAGTGTTTATCTTTATACAAGGGATACTTCCTACATGGATTTTTATTCTCGTCCCGGTAGTTCTTATCATGAGCTAGTTAGCGCAGTATGGGATGGTGATACGATTATGGTTAGAGATAATAAAGGCAATCACGGATGGATTAATGGATATGGGAGCAATATTGAATGGTAATTAAATAAAAAATACCCTGATTTGTTGTATTTCCTCTGCTTTCCATTTTCTTGTATCCGAATTTTTGAAAACCTTGCTGGTGTTGAGTAAAACCTGTATCGGTTTTGTGACCCCGATAGCTATTGGGTAGGTTGCAACTTTTCCTTTTTTTTCGGTTACTAAAATATTTCTGTTACCTCTTAAAAATACGATTATTTCAAAATTGGCAGATAATTTATACCCATCTTATTCATATTTACAGCTCAATTTGTTGGTTGCTTATTTAATTCATTATAATACATTTAAAAAGTATTAAATCGTCTTTAGGAATAAATTCACCCTTCTTTTTTTATTTGTAATTATCTCAGCACATCTAGCTGTTATTACTCCATCTTTGGAATATTCACTCAACAGCAAATAGCTATCCTTAGTAATTTTATTTACCCAATTTAATAAGGGTATAAATGAATGGTCTGAATATAAATCGAATTGATTGTCGTATTTCCGGGGAGATTTACAAATCGTACAATAAACCTTACCATCTGATGTGGTTTTTAGGTCGACTTCCCAATTGAATAAAATATCAAAGCATTCACCAACTGGGTATTCAACAAAGATGTCTATGTTTCTTTCCGAAATTGATAGTTTCAACTCAGGTATAAGCCTATTAAATTCATACATTAACAATTCTCTTTTTTCAACTTTGAGTTCAGGAGGAAACAAAAACTGGTTGGAATTATCTTCCAGCCATTTCATAAATAATTTAATTTGATTGGGTGTCTTTTCCCTGCTTCTCAATTTTCAATAATGTTTATTTTTCTTTCAATTCTTCAATGATGCCACCAGAGCAATTAAAAACAGAAAAACAAGTAAGGCCCAGCCATTTGCCCATTTCAATTTAGTTCTGAAAACACCCCAGTCTGAATCAACGAATTTTTGGAGTCTGCTGATAATAAGATAGTTTGCATTAAAATACAGGAGAAGAAATAAAACCAGTCCGACAATTCCTGTCCAGGCAAATGACCTTTCAATCTGTAAAAGAATGATAATCACAACTAACCAGCAGAGGATTATTAAACTCAGGATTATTTTTTCAAATAATTTCATCTTTATTTTCGGCTAATTATTAATCAATTCGTCCCATTGCGATTTCAATCCTTTCTTTTCTGTTTCAAAGTTGTATTTGTCAGTATCTTCTCCCATCAGTATCAGGTATTCTTTCCTTTTGGCATTCCAGATATTTTTCAAAGCGTCTGCTTCCGACTGGCCGCCAATGGTAGAAGGTTCGTATTGCCACCGTAACTGGATGATCAGCGTTTTAGCTTTTATTGTATCTCCATTTTCAATTGCTTGAGTTAATTCATTTTCAACTTCAGCCAAACGTATTTTTTCTCTACTGAACTCGTCACTTTCTGGTTTTGCAATAAAAATTTGAATGGCAGCCAAACCGATTACCAAGAAAACTGCTAATATTAGGAGCTTACCCCATTTTTTTGAAATCATAATTTCATCTTTATAGATTTGAGCAAAGTACAATTAGATATACTAATTATTCAACTGAATAATATTTTGCAAATATTACTGTGTATCATCAAATCAATCAAGAGTTTTTACAGGTCTTACCCACTCTTTAGATGATTCGACACTCATATAAGTTGTTCCTTCACGAAAATCGAAAGAAAGTAAAAAATCATCAGGTGTCAGATCAGAAATCCAGTAAGCACCCTTCGATTTGAAATTTCCTTCATTTTTCCTAAATAGTTCATCATAAATTACTTCCATTTCCTCTCGATCAGGAAGTCGCCAACCTTCTCCTAATTGAGAACATACTTTTTCGGCTTCGACTTTTGTCATTTTTGTGTGTAAGTCTTCTTCCCATATTTCTAAAAACACTCCGTATCCTTCAACTATCAGTTTTTTCATGCTTTTATATTTAATGTACGATTTATATGATATAAACGGTATTTTAAGCTCATCAAATTCAATAATCATACATGTAATCCTGCAATTCACGTAGTAACAATACATGATTCACGTACTCGTAAAAATCTGAGATCAGCCGCTGATAATTTTGTTCCAAATCTTGTTTGGCTATTCCTTTTTTCAAAGCATATTTTAATACCTTTTTGCTAAAATCTTTCATTTTCATATAAATTTATTCTTTAACAATCAGTCATAATTCGAATTTTCTCCCTTTTTTTATCAGCTTAACTTTATACATCAAGTTCTATGTGAGAGCAGGAATCAGAAGCCTCAATATCAATATGTTTAACGGCAAAATCGAAGTCGGTTCTGATTTGTCCAATAACCATTATATTTGGATTTTGGCTTAAACGAACTAATCCTAATTGCGAATTCCGTGACCAGAAATTAAAATTCTCAACCACTAAAATCATTTTGGTTTCTACCGGGTAATCCATAAAAAACACTTCTTCTGGCTTTGCTTTGCTATAATTAACGAGTCTTTTAATATCGTGAATGGAATTATAATTTTTGCTATTGTAAAACGCACAGAAATAATCGAAATACGCCTTATAATCATCATAGTCTGTAAAACCAGCTTTTTCAATGGGGCAGACATTTCTTTGTAAGTAAACGTCATAGCCTGTTTTTACTTCAGCAGCTTCCAATGCGTTCGATAGTATTTTTGAAATAGCGTTACAACGGACAAGAATTGCATTTGTCTTTTGGGCTCCATCCAAAAACTTTCCGTCTTCTTTAGACTTAATATCTTCTTCAACAATTTCTAAAGCAGTTGTAATTTCTTCTCGTAATTCTTTTTCTTTTTCTTTCATAATCAATAGGATTTAAATTTTTTTTATTTTATTATACTAAGTTTTTTAAGTTGAAGTTTTTATATCTTTCAGACAACGAACACTGTAATAACAGTAAGAATAATCGTCCTCCGGCACAATAATAATTCTACTACCATGTTTTAATTGCTTAATAGATATAACAACTGGTGCTTCCTCCTCATTATCTGAAAATGGAAGTTCTTCAATAGATATAGACCACCATAGTCCTTCTCTACCAATTGAAAAGTAACTTCCATGAGATCTACATACCCCACCTGGAAGAGCAGAAAATCCACTTTCATTTGTAGCATCTTCATTATCATTCCAAGCATTTGGCTTCATTAATTTTAATGCGAATTGCCGACGTCCACGATCATCTAAACTATTATAATTAGTTAATGTTTCCCAATCATCTTTAGTAGGGATATGCCATCCATGAGGAGCTAACCCTCTCGGATCATTTACAGCATGCCAATTATAGAGTTTTCCATACTTTTTGCCATTTTCAGGATTGTTGTCATAGTAGCGCCAGCCAGGTAAACCGTTATCTCTTGCATTAATAAAATCCTCATGTGTTTTGATTTCGGGAATCGGATCTCCATTACGAAAATGACTAACATCTAAGTTTTTAGTCATCCATTCTTGATTTCCTATTATCACCGATTCATATACATTTGAATAACTTCCTTTTTCTGTATTAATTTTTAAACACCTTACAAATCCTTTATTCCCATAATCAAAATCTTCTCCGGTAAAAAAGTTGTCATCTTTTAAGGATAAAAAATCTCTATTTGATGAGATATTCCAAAAACTAGCATGCCAGGAAAAGTCTTCATCAGTTCCTTCGATAATATACATTAAATGAAAGCCATAAGCAACTTCTAAATCGTAAAAGACATTCTCAATATTTTCCCAACCTCCACAATTATTAACTAATTTATTCCAGTCATCGATATGAGAAATTCTAAAACCATTTGGCGCTAGTCCACGTATGTCACGTACTGCATAATAATTGTAAACTTTCCCTAATTCGGCATTTTCTTTTTTAAAATCGGGATAAGCCCAACACCCCTTTCCTGAACGGTTAATTTCATACCATTCGTTTTCGTTTTTTGCAAAGGGAATCGGATCTCCATTATTATATTTATCCACATCCAGATTTTCAGCCATCCAAATCTGGTCACCAATTTTAACTGTTTCATATGCTGTTGTGGTTTGCTGCGTTTCTGCTTCTTTTCTTTGTTGAGGTAAAATCCAATCACTCGAACAAATTATCTCTTTGGGATTTTTAATAGATTTTTTTAGTTCACCTGAGGGCTGCAATTTTAAACTTCTAATCTTTGTATTGATCATTTCAGCCATTTCATCATCAGATATTCCCAACGAAGCTGATGTTGTGAAAAGAGTTATTGCTTCTTCCTTCGACAATACTCCATCAGCGAATGCCATGTCTATCTGGGCATTGATAATACTTTGCTTATCGGTTGTTCCCTGGTTATAATGTTCTTTATTTACAGAATTAATCCATCCCAGGGCGTATAAAAAACTATCAAATACGTAATCGGCTGTTTCATTAAATCCGTTGTGGTTTTTGAAGTTGTCCTTTAGTGTAGCGATTTTTACATTTTTAACCGAACTATCTTCTGTGTCCAGTTCGAGTAGTTTTAATCCAATCCGGTCGTCGAGGGCTTGCCGGATAATACGATGGTATTTCTTTTCAACATTGGGCATTAAATCGGAAAGAATTCCTTTCAGCTTAGTTTCTCCTAAGATTTTAACGTTGAACTGATGAACAATTTTAAGTAATACCTCATGAGGTTCATCATCTTTTGTTGTTTTGGTTGGACCTATTATGGGTTTGCCGCAAAAAGGGCAATTTACAATAGAAACACCTGGAGGAGGTGTCCATTCGGCTTTACAATTGTTACATTTCATACCAAGAAGAGTATTATCTAAATTTTATTTTTGCCACCATTTACGTTTGAATTTCTCATCTTCACTTGATTTAATTTCTTCCTTATTTTTTGCGTGAACATCTTATGCATCCTTTTCTTTTGTTTCACTCTTTATATTTGTATCCAGTGAATTTTCAGTCGTAATCTTCTTGTCTTAACTAAGTAGAGTATCAATTTTTCTCTGTAATTCTTCTTTTTCTTTGGTTGCTTTTTCAAATCCTTTTTGTAAATGGGCTAAAACTTCCTGCTCATTCTGAACTTCAATTTCACTCTTTTTCAGATCTTCTGTAAATTTAACAAGCTTGTTTTTCTCAGTTGCTATTATTTCTTCAATCTGTTTGATGGAAGTTCTTATTCGGTCTGTTTCTTCCTGTTTTTGCCGAACCGAAGATTCTGCCAGTAAAACATTTTCTTTCTTTTTACTAAAAATATTGATTGCTGATTCCAATTCTTGTTTTGCCCGTTCTAACTCTTTTTTTCTAAATATGGGTATTAAAAGCGGAATTTCGTCCAAATCGACTATACCAGCCAATGACATATCGTCCCGGGCAATTCCTGTAGCACTCAATATGGGTAACGAATCATCAATTTCCTTTTGTGTTTTTTCAACTCCGTTTTTTTCAAAACTTTTAATAATTCCACTATAAAACATGGCTAATCCGGGAAGTGCAAATTCATCGATATCTCCATATGCCCCGTCTAAACCATCTGAACCAATGAATACGGCGGGGGGAAAATCGGTATTGCCATAACAATACCTGAAACTATCCAAAGCATCGCTTTCACAGATAGATGTTGTTGTATTTCCACTGCATTTTTCATCCCATGGAATTGGTTCATTCCATTCCGCTTTGGAATCAAAGGCAATACATTTACCATCTCCCAGCTGGAAGCCGAACCAATATTCGGAAGTTCGAGCCAGGGCAATCAAAGTACAGCCATACGCAATTTCAATATTTTTACCCTCAACAAAACTGTTAAGCGCAGTCTCAGGAACCTTCACGACTTGCATTTCTTCAAGTGTAGGTGTATCTTCCATCCAGTCTTTATATATTTCATCATTCCAAAGGGAAATAATTGAAGAAAATAATCTACGAAAAGCAACATCCTGTTTTGTTTCTTGCCGATTAGTCCCGTTTTTTAATTCTGTGTTTCTTGCCGGTATTGCTGTAAAAGGAACGGTCAGTAATTTCTGATCAATATTCTCAATAAATTCACGAATAGCTTTAACTGCAATTTTTACCAATAATTCTGATCCTCTGTCGCTCCTGAAATAGCTGTCGCTTCCGTGACCATCGCTAACTGCACAGATAAACAATCCTTTTTCAGAATCTTCAAAACTATCTGCTGCATCTTGACACACTTTGTTCTTAACCCTATGGCTTTCGCCTAAAGCAGTTGAATGAAACGTTATGATGTTTTTCACTTTCTTTTCCTCAATAAGTAACTATAAATCAGTCCCAATCATCATCTGAAGAAGAACCTATAGCTGGTGCAGCAGAAGAAGAAGCCCCATCAATCTGCTCAACTTCTTTTGTGATAGATTCCGTAACCTGAGTTTGTTTGTCCTTAACTCCGGCTGCGGAACTTTGACTTCCTATTTGTGACGCTGTAACAGAAACTGTCCGAATCAGTTTTTTTAATGCTTCCACATTATGAACTTCAATTACAGCTTCTGAACTATTTGTAAATTCTTTTAGCACATCCCTGTTTGCATCACTTCCAATTGCAATCGCAATTTTAATCGCAGCTTTATACCATTTGTTTTCTTTTAACTTTTCCAATGGTCTCTGATAATCATCGGTGGGTTCGCCATCAGAGAGTAAGATTAAAACAGGAGCAAACGAACCGGTTGCTTCATTCAGGAAAGCATTTCTTGAAAGTTTACTACTGAGCTCCTGGTAAGCAGCACCTAAATCTGTCAGTCCGTCTGCTTCCATGTCAATCCATCTGAACTCAGAAGCAGATTTAGGTTCATCATACATCCATTCGCAACCGCTTGAAAACTGCAAAACAGCAATTTTAATTTCGGCATCGGCGTTATTCGACGAAATTTCGTCCAACATTGGTGTTACTTCTCTGATAGCTGCGTTTACTGAACCTATTTTAGTCCCGTCCATACTTCCTGAAGTATCTACAATAAAAAACAGTACCATTGTTCTTCTTGGTACTGGAGCTGAATCTAATATTCCCATAATTTTTAGTTTTAATAAATAATATTTTTAGGTTCTAATTTAAACTATTTCACCTTTTTCACCTTGTGAGAATGTAATTTTTAATCCCGGTTTTGTTGGCATAATTTCATTTTGACCAACAGGTTTGAGTTTACCGCTTGGAGTTTCTACCATCCATGTTGTAGTAGATAAATTCTGAAGTGCCCAAACAGAAGGATCTGCTTTATTGATGCGCACTGCAGCAACTGGCTGTTTTGATTTACCTAAAAAAACATTTTTCTTAGGAGAAAGTACAATATTTCCATAATTAGTGGTTTTAATTTGATAATCGACGGTAACCGGTTTCCCGCAATTTATGCATGCAGTTTGTTTTTCAATATCGGCAAATGTTTCATTACCACAATTTTTGCAAACAACGAGCAAATTGCGCATTGAAGTAATTACTTTTTCCCATCGTGATTCTATTATTCGTTTAGTTGAATTTTTTATTAAGTCTTGACTCAAAGCTTCGATAAAAGCATCCTGTAAATTTTTAGTAAAAAGAGGCCATCTTGTTATTACATTTGTATGTACACCTCTTACCGGCAAATTTTCTTTATTGTCTTTGTCCAATATAAATAATGCTTCACTTCCATAAAACTTGCGGTCATTTACTTCGTCCATACATGGACAACTAAGTACTTTTTTCCCCTCCAGCGGATGATTACCATAAAAGAGTAAAAAAAGAATAATGGCCAAAGAAAAGTAATCACTGTATTTGTCAGGTTTCCCTCCTGCAACAATTTCGGGTGCCATATAACGTGCTTTACCCAGAATCCCTGTGTTTTGGCCTTGTGCTGTTACATTATCATTATCACAAATAAGTACATCACCTGTTTGTGGATTTATAAAGAAATTGCCATCGTTTAAATCTTGATAGCTATATCCTTTTAAATGAAGAAAATAAAATCCCTGACAAATTTGCAAGGCCGCTGTAATCATCGCACTAATGGAAGCAAATTTGGCTTTTGCCATCAGAAAGTCCCCAAATTCAGAAAAACCTTGCGGGCGCAATTGCATGACATAACCAAAACTGTCGTATTGTCTTTTTGTTAGCATCAATGGCCATAGAAATTCATTCCCTTTTGAA
Source organism: Mariniphaga sp. (assembly GCA_019429205.1). Lineage (GTDB taxonomy): Bacteria > Bacteroidota > Bacteroidia > Bacteroidales > Prolixibacteraceae > Mariniphaga. The sequence continues at coordinate 42,170 of JAHYIT010000007.1, forward strand.
GGAGACCCTTGTTCAATATTATGTTTCAGGTTATTGTAAAACGTATCAGGATATTGCTGTGTGTACCATTTCAGAGCATATTGGTGTCCTTGAAATTCGCTTAAATAAACAATTCCTTGTCCACCCCGGCCAAGCTCTTTTACTACTTTAATCTGACCTCCACTTATAAGGTCAACAGTTGTCCCAGGTTTTAATTCTGCCATATCTCTATTTATTTTTGTCGCTGTAAATAACAGTATTTTAATTAGGAACTTGTGGAATAGTAAACATTTGGTTGTCGAACTGGATTTGTCCCAATAAAAAAGACTTTCTGTTTTTTGTGGTTCTATCATAGAATAACCATTTCCCCTGGGAGAAACCAAAAGATTCAATTTTACCTGCTCGAACTGTGCTTGAACTACTGGGTGAACCCGTAGCAGTATCACCTGTCTTTACGTTTACATCGTAAGGATTTGGATTGAAAACTTTAATTTTGCATACTGGCATAACTTAAATTTTAATTGATTTTTATTAAAGTGCTAAATTTAGAAAAAGTTAGTTAAGTTTTTAATTTCCAAAGAAAAAAATTAATATCTATGTTTAGATACTTTTAATTTTGACACTAACAAAAATTGATTGTGATATATAATTTACCGATAATATTATTGCTTGTATTTGAATTGCAAAAGATAATTCAATTCAAACGGTTTTTCAAACTCAGAAGTATTTCATCTGATTATTATCTAACCATTCATACAAAAAATAATGTTGTGTCAAAAGCCTTGGAAAGGCTCTCAATTGTTGATATAATCTACCTTATAGTTGTCTTTTTTGGACTGTTTACAGTTAACCGCATTTTTTTCACTGCAATCATTCTTATTTCAATTATTCAACACATTATATTTTCAGTTACCAAAAAGCAAACCTATAGAAAAGTAACCTTTATGATAGAATTACTTTTATCTGTAATTCTTTTATTATTGATAATTATAAATAATTACATGTATCACCTTGATGGATTTGGATTGATTAAAGAATTCTTTAAATAATTTATTTTTAAAGTTGAGTGTTGAATTATATTTTTAAAACGGTAGATTATCATTAGGTGATGCTTCTGAATTGTTATCCTGTGGAATCAGTCTGATTTTTGATTTTACAGACTCTGAAATATCAAATCCTTCTAAATCCGCCTCACTTTCGATTAAAATATGATAATCTCCTTTTTCCGGAAGTTTTAATGCTGCCTTGGTTTTATTATGCACTATTTTTAATGTTCCGTTCATTTCATAAGGCATTTGGAATCCTTTCGCAAATTCACAATCATTAAATATAAGAGAACCTGAAAATACTTTTCCAATTTTTAATCCTGCCCGAATTTTCATTGATGTGAATGAAAGATTTAATTTTGGAATGTTGGGAATCACAATACTTTTAGGAAGAGTGCATAAAGTCAGGTCAATTTTTTCAAGTCTTTCATCCGGAAAAATTAAGCCATTCGTAAAATTACATTCTAGTGCCGAAAACTCTTTGCAACCGCTGGAAATCTTAACTTCATCATCTATTACTACATTGGCAAAAGTTATATGTCTTTCCACTTTTTCCGGAAGAACTACATTTTTCTCCAGTTTTACTTCATATAAACATAAACTTCCAATTTGTTTTGGAAAAACAAAATCAGCAGTGATAACATCTGCATCGATAAAAAGATCTCCTGGGAAAATTTCTGGAAATGGAACTAAAGGTGGATGATAACAATTAAAAAATTTGATGTGATTAACATTAATTTTTGTAAAATCAACATTTTCAAAAAAGGTACAATTTTCAAAAAATAATCGACCTATTTTACGAGGGAACTGCCAGGTAGGTGGAATTGTAGCAGAACGGATCAACATTGTGCCATCAACAATTTCAGGCAGTTGTATGTCAGAAGGTAAAAAGTTATCAATAAATATTAGTTCTTCTTTTATCGTTGTGGGGAGTTTTATATTATTTGGCAAATAAGGTTGACCCTCGAAACTGATTGATCCATCGAAAATGCTTTCAGCCTTTGAAAATATTTCCCAGAAATTCAGTGGTTTCAGCAATTCAACTTTTTCAGCCATCCATCTCCTGTTTGAATATAGCTTTATTTTTGTCCCTTTTTCAATCTTAACCGGATAAACGTATGGTTCTGAAAGATTTTGTAATAGTCCATTTAAATCTGTGATGAATATGAAAGAAAGGAGTTTTACATACTTCGTATCGTTAAATTGCTCCGTGTTCTTTAGAATTCGTCCTTCATACAATGGGCCCAGGTCTTCTCTTTCCGGAAAATAATTGGTGAAGGGATAATAAGGTACCAAATACCAGTTTTTATTGTAGTTGAAATCAGGTAATTCTTCCTCTAATTTTGTATTTTGCTTTTCGGTATTCATAGATTGATTTTATTTTTGATCTAAACTTTTACAATTTTATATTTTTCGTATCTGATTAAACCTTTTCGTTTAAACTATCAATTATACATCCTACATGACTTTCAATATAATATTTACAGGATGCATTCTGGTCCTTTTTAGGATAAAACTTTTTCTCTATCATGTTCGTTATTTGGTTTTTTGTTTTAGGACTTTCAAGAAATTCCAAAATAATTTCCTCTTTTTGTTTCCAGTCTTCTCTCTCGTTTGCTTTTACTTCTAAAATTCTTTTATATTCAGCATAAAGTTCAGGACTTGTGAATTTGATATCTTCAATATTTTTGAAAGTAAAATAATAAGTTGGATTTTTTAATTCATCATAAGATTCATCACATGTATATTTAACTTCCAAGGATTTTAATGCCAACTCAATCATATTTTAATGAAATCCATCACTAAACACTCGGAAAATACCAATACCGTCTGTGTCAATAAATACTTCGTTGTTTTGCAAAATAATCCGGTCGGTTGTTCATTTTATTTCCATAATTAAGCTATTAATTGGTAAACCTACCTTTAAATCTTTTAATTTGATTGTCAAGCTGATAATATTTTCCAGTCTCTTTTTGTAGTTTAATGATATCATCAATATACGCCTGAGGAAGCGACTCAAAGGTTTTATCGTTATGTTCAGATAATTCCATCATTGCAATTGATAAAATTTCTTTTACATCCATTATATTATAATTCCTATCGCTTTGATTATTTTCAAGCCACTCAATCAAATTGTTGGTCTTATCTATGCTCATATACTGTACTTTTATATGGAATATAAAGATAATTAAAATTTCATTTGGGGGAACTTATACTTAAAGTGATTCATCGCTTTTAAATAATTGGGTAGGTGGTAATTCACATCAAACAATCACAATTCAGGTTGCAACTTCCGTCTGTCAGGGGAGCACCGATATAAAAGTATTAGCGTTATATGTGAGATTCATGTAACGCTTTTTTTTATTTTAGTTTGGATGATCGAATTCCGAAGCTTAAAAAAGTTTACTTATCATCGTAATGTCCGCCCGCAGCAATAACCAACACAGTAATTTTTTCCTCATTAATGGAATAAACAAGCCGGTGTTTTTTTGTGATTCTTCTGGAAAAGAATCCTTTATACCCGTAGCCCAGCGGTTTCGGTTTTCCGGTTCCAGTTCTGGGATGTTGTTGCAGTTCGGTTAGAAGAGCTTTTGCTTTTTCAAAAGCTGCCGGTTCGTTTTTCTTCAATCTGGCAAGGTCTTTTTTAGCTTCCTCTGTAAAATACAAAGTATAGGTCATAAACTGTCAAGAAATTGGTTGAGTTCTTCTTCCGTTTCTATTTTTGTCACCAAACCTTCCTGCACCTGTTTAATTGACCTATCGATCTTGTCAAGCATTTGCGGAGTAAAATAGAAATCTTCGTCATCGACCGGTGTCAATAAATAAGCTCGTTTTTTTCCCCTCATTATCACAACTTTTTCCCCTTTGTCTGCTAAATCAAAGAAGTCCTTTTGCTTATCCCTGAATTGCCGGCTGGTAGTTTGAATAATTGCCATCGTAAAAATTTTAGTTGTGTACCAAATATGGTACAAATATAATAAATAATTCCCTGCAAAAAACAATAACGAAACAGGATAAGAATTTCACCCTTCTCAGTGCTTCAAATCAGAAAGGTGGTAATTCATACCAAACTTTCACAAATCAGGTTGCAACTTCCAACTGTAAGGGGAGCCAGACAGGACAAGAGGTCATTTTAATCTCATTGAGTCGATTATTTTTTAAAGGTATTCGATTGAATTTGCAAGCAAATTTCGACCTCTTTTTTTGTGCCCGGATTTTTGAAAACCTTACTGGCATTGAGAAGTACCTGTATCAGTTTTGTGAATTCGTAGGTTGCAACTTTATTTTTTTTCAAAACCAGTTTTCCGGAAAAGATGCAACCTAAAATCTTTTTTTATTGTCTTTCAAAGATCTTATTGTACGCTTGTTCCATTTTATTTATTTCCTTATCGCTCAATTCTTTGTAATGATTTCGTTTTCGATTTGCAAGTTTCCCCTTGTTCTGATGAAGGAATAAAATCATACGATCAATTTTTTTATCTGGCATATCTACTATATTTTGAATGTCAGATTTAAGTTCATCATAGCATTGAAGAAAAAGAAGTTCTTCAGGAACATCCTTATTAATTAGCAGTAGTGACTTTGACCTCAATTAATTTACCCACTGTCAATTCATAAAGAAAGCCAATAATTCTTGGATATTTTCTATTTGGATTTGCCTTTATATAGTCTGCTATTGTTTGATGCTCAACATTTGAGAAAATTTCCTTTATAAAAGCAAGATTAAAATCATCATACTTTAAAGCAAATTCCAAATGAGACATCGGACTATCCGTTTTTACATCATATTTTGATTTGAATGTACGTACAATGGTATTTGTTGAACTTAATTCTGTTTTTTCTGTCGTCCCTATGTATGACTCATGTGTTAATCTAAATCCCTGAATGTTTAGCCTATCCTGAAGCCATGTAAATCCTATTTTCTTCATTTTTATTTCATTTTACCGGGGTAAATTTCTTTTTTCAAGGGTAAATATAGTTTATTGTGATTGATTCGGAGTAAAACTGGTTTAATTTGTTTAAGATACATCCATCATTAGTTTTTTGGGGTAAATTTAGTTTCGTTAGGGTAATAGCAGTTTATTTGCATGCCAACAGAGTAAAATACCTTTTTTGAAATTGATTCAACAATAGTTCACATCATTAATCCATAATAAGGGTTTAATTTTAACAAAAATTTTATAAGTAGTTGGTTTTGTGAAATATAAATTTTTGGAAAGGGTAAGGAATAAATTTGGAATCCAATATCTTTTACTAATTTTAAAGTCAATTCGGCTTGTAGCTCAGTTGGCAGAGCAGCTGACTCTTAATCAGCGGGTCCAGGGTTCGACTCCCTGCAGGCCGACAAAAATTGCAAACCTTTAATCTCAGTGAAGTATGAAAATAAAATACCAAATGAATAAAATAGATTGTTTTCTTGCTTATACCGGACAGAAAAAGACCCGGGAGATGTCCTTGCTATTAAATGCAAATGCGTTGGTAAACAACGTTTTTGTGATAAGCCCTGATACAGTTGAGATTCCCGGAGCTGAAACACTGGTTGTGGAACAGCCACTTTCCACCAAAACCATGCAGTTGATTGCCAAGAAATCTTCTGCAATTTATAGCTTGCTGGCTTTGCGCGGAACACCTCTGGAATTGGGGCAGTTTGCCATTTCAAGGTTGTTTCAGGTGGCCGAAAACACCAGGGCAGCTATGGTTTATGCCGATTATCGCGAGGTGAAAAACGGAGCAGAAACAGCCCATCCGGTAATTGATTACCAAAAGGGAAGTTTGCGCGACGATTTTAATTTTGGTCCCGTGCAGTTTTACCGGTCGGATGTGCTTAAAAGCTTTTCAGATGACACCTTTCAATTTGCCGGTTATTATGCGTTACGACTGCATGCGGCAAGGTTGGGGGAACTCGTCCGTGTTCCCGAGTTTTTATTCACTATGGTGGAAACCGATACGCGTAAATCAGGCGAAAAACAGTTCGATTATGTAAGCTCCTCTGCCCGCGAAAAGCAGATTGAAATGGAAAAAGCCTGCACAAGTCACCTGAAAAAAATAGGCGCATTCCTTTCGCCTCCGTTTAAAGAAGTTAATTTTTCTGAATTTGAATTTCCAGTGGAAGTTTCGGTGATTATTCCGGTGCGCAACCGCGTGAAAACCATAAAAGATGCCGTGGAATCGGTGCTGATGCAAAAAACGGATTTCTGGTTCAACCTGATTGTTGTGGACAATTATTCTACCGATGGAACAACCGGAATGCTTGAAAAATATGCTGCCGAAGGAATGTTGGTTCACCTTGTTCCCGAACGAAAAGATTTGGGAATTGGCGGGTGCTGGAACGAAGGTATTTTTCATGAAAAATGTGGCCGTTTTGCCGTGCAACTCGACAGCGACGATTTATACTCAAGCGAAAATACATTGCAAACCATTGTGGATAAATTTCATGAAGAAAAATGCGCCATGGTGATTGGCAGTTACCTGATGACCAATTTTGCACTGGAGGAGATTCCGCCCGGATTAATCGACCATAAAGAATGGACACCTGAAAACGGCTCCAATAACGCCCTGCGAATTAATGGGCTGGGTGCTCCGCGGGCTTTTTTTACACCAGTGTTGCGCGAAATAAAAGTGCCCAATGTGAGTTATGGCGAAGATTACGCCGTGGGTCTGGCCATTTCGCGCACATATAAAATCGGGCGCATTTACGAACCGGTTTACCTTTGCCGCCGCTGGGAGGACAATACCGATGCCTCGCTGGATATTGCCAAACAGAACATACACAATTTGTACAAGGACCGCATCCGGACTATTGAACTGCTGGCGCGAATTAAACAAAAAGGCAAGGATTAACAGAGGCAGCTAATAATCAAATGGCTTCAGCCATTAAAGAGATTAAATGCTAAAGCCGAAAAAAGAAGTTGAGAAAGTCAACCACCGGGCTAAAGCACCGGTGTAAAAGTAAGAAAGACATGTTACAGCAAAAAATTATTTCTGTTGAAGAACTTTCAAAATTCGCTCCTGTTTCCACGCTGAACGAACAGACTTTTGCCCTGATAAAACAGCAGCAGAAAATATGGCAACTGGCACGGAAAAATTACGAAGCGCTTTCCGAAGTGCAAACCCGGAGTTTTGATTTCGGGCATTTTAAAATTATTGCGCAGCACAATCCGGGGCGAATTCGTTCTTCCGCTGCTAAAATAGATGAGCAAAGCATTGCCAAACGACCGTGTTTTTTGTGCCCGCACAATTTGCCGGCAGAACAAAAAGCCCTTAATTTTCAAAACAAGTTTCTGATTCTGGTTAACCCATTTCCTGTTTTTCCGCTCCATCTTACCATTTCAAATCTGAAACACACCCCCCAGAGGATTCTTGATTTTTTCCCGGATATGCTGGAGCTTTCCCAAGAACTGGATGGGTTCACCGTTTTCTACAATGGGCCGAAATGCGGTGCTTCTGCTCCCGACCATTTTCATTTTCAGGCCGGAAACAGAGGATTTTTGCCCATCGAAAATGAACTTAAAATCATGGGGAAGAATCATACAAAAGTACTTGTGGAGAAACCGGGACTGAAAATTTTGGCCGCAAAAAATTATTTGCGAAAATTTTTATGTATTTTTTCTTCAGACAAGGGAAAAATTACTGATGCTTTTCGTTTTGTATATTCTTTACTTCCGGCAAGAAACGGAAACGAACCAATGATGAATATTCTCACCTTTTATGAAAATGGAGAATGGAAGGTAATTGTTTTTCCGCGCGTAAAGCTGAGGCCGTCTCATTTTTATAAAGAAGATGAAAATCAGTTTGTTGTTAGTCCTGCCGCAGTAGAGTTAGGAGGAATTATTGTGATGCCGCGAAAAGAAGATTTCGTTTCCATTTCGGACAAAATTATAGCTGAAATATACAATGAAATAACATTGCCACCATCAGATTTTGAGCATTTGATAATATCTGTCTCCAATGCTTGCCGGTAAATAACCCTTTATTTCCAAAATATCTCCAAATTGTTGAATTGCAATTTTTTATAGTTTATCAGATTGTTTTTTTTAATAAAATGTATTTTTGCACCGCAGAAAAAATAGTTTGTATTAAAGTTCAGTCCAATGATCAGAAAGTGAAGGAGGGAGAAGAACCCTGTTTTGTGCAGTTATTTCATACTTCAAAGCCTTGTTTCGATCTTGACGGGAAATGTATTTGCCAGCAGAAATTGAAAAAAAGGTCTTTGGATAATTTTATTTTGGAAAGCAATGAAAATGGGACTAAAAAGTTTTTTAATGCACAGGTAAAAAAACTGAGTGAAGATTTGGTTGTGGCGACTTATTCCGATATAACCCTTGAAACATTAGCTGCGAAAGAGATGAAAATAAATACCCGGCGTATGGAACGGGCTGAAAAATTGTCCTCTTTTGGTTCATGGGAAATTGATTTAAATACTAAAATCATATACGGTACGAAGGGCTCAAGTGAAATTTATGGTATGAACCAATGTTCTCTGCCCTGGGATGAAATAAAAAAAATTGCACAGATTGGAAACTGGAAATTCGATCCGGAAAACCGAAATCTGAAATGGTCTGATCAGGTTTTGCAAATTCTTGAAAAAGATATTATTCCTGTTTCTCCGGTTATTGAAGATTTTAAACATTTTACCGGGAAAAAACATTTTAAATTGTTCAAAGATGGCATACAATCTGCCATTAATAAGGGTAAACCTTTTGAACATCAGTTTCAGATAAACAATGGAATTGGCATCAGCAAAACAAAAAGCAGAAGAAAGCGACAAACTCAAATCGCTTTTTTTGGCTAACATGAGTCACGAAATACGAACTCCGCTTAATGCCATTCTTGGTTTTTTAACTATTATTTCAACCGGAGAATTAGAGCAGGAAAAACTGGAATATTATGGGAAAATTATTGAAAGTTCAGGACAAAGACTAACTGCCGTAATCGATGATATCATTGATATTTCCCTTATTCAGTCGAAACAATTAAAAGTTGATTACAAGGCTTTTAGCATAAATGACCTGCTGGAAGAAATGCACGAAATGTACAGGAATCAAAAAACGGAAAAGCTTCGGAAAATTGATTTTAGCGTTGATTATTGTGAGTTACCTGATTTTGATATGCTTTATTCTGATAAAAACCGGATATTTCAGGTCCTTCGCAATTTGCTCGATAATGCGTTTAAATTTACCCATGAAGGGTACATCAAGTTCGGTTGCCTGAAATCTTCAAAAAAAGAAATAGTTTTATTTGTAAAAGATTCCGGGATAGGTATTGAGGAAGGGAAAACTAATATTATTTTTGAATCGTTCAGGCAGGCGCAGGAAGGATTTTCCAGAAATTATGAAGGCACCGGCCTGGGATTAGCCATAGTTTCGGGAATTGTTGAGCGGATGGAAGGAAAAGTTTGGGTAGTATCGGAAATTGGTGAGGGATCCTGTTTTTATGTATCTTTTCCCCGGGAAATGAAAAAAAATAGTTGATAAAAGGATTATGGAAAAACAACCTGAAAAAAAAGAAACTTTAATCGGAAAAAAAAGAATTGTTTCTTTTGAGGATGATCCATCCAGTATTGAGTACTTGAAAACTGTTGCAACTCTGCTTGGATACAGCCTGATAAATTTTGATGAGCCGCCAGCTGGAATTGAATACCTGCGCAAAAACGGAGCCGATTTGGTTTTAATGGATGTCCGGATGCCGGAAATGAACGGGTTTGATGCAACCAGGATTATTAAATCTGAATTTTCCAACCTGCCGGTTATTATCCAAACCGCCTATGCCATGAAAGGAGATATGGAAAAAGCATTTCAGGCTGGATGCGATGATTACCTGGCTAAACCCGTTTCATTTAAAGACCTGAAAGCGAAAATTGAGCAGTTCACGATGGAGAAAAATTAGGATTTTAGTTTTTGTTTAGTTTTATTTTTGGCCGCCGGTTTTTATTGTTGCCCTTTTTTCTGCGGTTATTGGTTTTCCTGGGTTTTTTATTTTCAAACCGGTCCATACTTTCATTATTCATGGTTTGCCAGCCTGGTTCTTCATCGTTGGAAATTTCTTTTTTGGGTAATTCCGGTTTCTGCCCTTTTTTGTTTTGCTGAATAATGTCTTTTACCTCTTTTAATGTTAAAGCAAATGTTCCTGAAGTTGCATCTTTTTCAATGTTAAACCAGATTTCTTTTTTCAGGTAATCGGTTTTTAACGGTTTGGCCAGTCCTTTGGCCATTTCGAGGTAGATCAGTTCTTCCGGAAATTCCTGTCTGGCTTCGAGGTAAACATCCAGTTCGTAAAGCAGGCAGCATTTCAGCTTTCCACAAGCACCGGCCATTTTTTGAGCCGATGGTGAAAGTCCCTGTTTTTGGGCTGCATCCGACGAAATGCTTGAAAAATCAGTTCTCCAGCTTGAACAACAAAGTTCCCGTCCGCACGAACCAATGCCGCCAATTAAACCGGCTTCCTGCCTTGCACCGATTTGTTTCATCTCTACTTTTATTTTGAACTCGCGGGCATAAAATTTTATTAATTCGCGAAAATCCACCCTTCCATCGGCAATGTAGTAGAAAATAGCTTTTTTGCCATCGCCCCGAAATTCCACCTCGCCAATTTTCATGTCGAGGCCCAGATCGGCTGCAATTTGCCTCGACCTGACCAGTGTCAATTTCTCCCGGCCACGTGCTTCGTTCAGCACCTGCAAATCATTTGCAGAAGCCTTCCGGTAAATGGTATTCAAAGTGTAACGTCGCGGGTTTTTCACTTTTCGTTCGAACTGCTTATCAGCCAAATAACCGGTAAGAGAAACTTCTCCCACGTCATGTCCGGGCGAGGTAGCCACAACTACCTTTTCACCTCTTTTAAGTGGGATTCCTTCTGTATTCCTGTAAAATTCTTTTCGTGTTGTTTTAAACTTAACTTCAACTATATCAGATTGATCCGATGTGTCGGGTAAATCATTCAGCCAATTGTAAACATCAATTTTTTCTTCAGTATCTATAGTATTTAACGCGCATCCTGCACAACTCATTTCTTCCCCTTCTTTAATATTTCACGCGCAAAGATCGAAAAAAAGATTGAAATGTCGTAAATTAAATGTGTTTTTCTGGATTGGAACCAGCCGGCTAAACGATGTGCTTTACGAAAAAAAGCCCTGGGGTTTGTTCTTTATTAATGTTGGCTACAATACGGTAATTTACATCATTATGGGAGCCATTCTTGGCGCCTGGCATTAATTTCACAGAAATCCATTCTTTAATGAAAATTTATTTCTGCGTATTAAATATCCAAAACGTTTTGGTTCCAGAATTCAATTGGAATTCTGTTTCTTTGTTCCTTTAATGGAAAAATTAAACCGATGAGATTTTCGTACCAGACGTTTTTGTTAGGTCTGTTCCTTTTATTTCAAAATAATTATGTATCTGCCTTTGTGCTGTCCCAACAGGCAGAAATAAGTGTTTTAACCTGCAGCCCAGGCAATGAACCATACTCGGTTTACGGGCATTCTGCCATTCGCGTAAAAAATATTACATACAATTACGATGTGGTTTTTAACTACGGAATATTCGATTTTAGTACTCCCAATTTTCTCTATCGGTTTGCGAGCGGACAAACCGATTATTTGCTTGGTGCGTATGATTTTTCCAGCTTTGTTGATGAATATGTGGCTGACCAAAGAAGTATAATTGAACAGATTTTAAATCTTCCTTTAAAAGAGAAACAAAAAGTTTTTGATTTTCTGGTATGGAATGCTCAGCCGGAAAACAGAATTTACCGGTACAATTTTTTATTTGATAATTGTGCTACACGTATTCGTGATGTTATTCAGGAACAAACAGAAGGGGAAGTTATATTTGCTGAAAATTCCCAAAATCAAAAATCTTTTCGGGATTTAATAAAAAAGTACCATTCAAAACTATTGTGGCTAAATTTTGGTATCGATCTGGTTGTTGCCGCGCCTGCAGACCAAAAAGCATCCGTTTATAACGAAATGTTTCTGCCCGATTACCTTATGAAACATTTTGCAACTGCAACAATAAATAACGAATATGTAATAAAGCCGCTTATAAAATCTACCGGTGTTATATATCAGGCCCCCGAAATGAAGTATAAAAGTTTAAAGATATTAAGTCCTGCAGTTATTTTTGGTGTTTTACTTTTTGTTGTGGTTTATATATCTGTTGGCCAATACAAAAAAAAAAAAATAAATTATCTGACAGACTACCTCGTTTTTGGATTCAACGGATTTTTGGGGCTGGTTATTTTGTGGTTTGTTTTATATTCCGAGCATCCGGCAATGTCTCCAAATTACAATCTGATGTGGGCTATCCCCTTAAATTTTGTTTTTGCATTATGCTGGAAAGTTAAAAGATGGAGGCCGGTAACACGGTATTACTTTGTTCTGGTTTCCGGTTGGTTGATTTTTTTTATTTTTTCGGGCATCTTACTACCACAAAAATTCCACGTGGTTTTTTATATTATGAGTTTAATGGTATTATGCAGGGCTGTTTTGAATAGTGTATTTCTTTTTAACCGTAAAAATTTTATATGAAAATTTATGGTTGACCGTAAATTTTTGTACTGAATTTTTATGGTTGATGGAAGAGGTACCTTGATTTTTTGTTGAAAAATAATGACTGAACCAGCCCCTGAATATTTTCATTGGGAAAACCAAACCACTATCTTTGTTTTTTTATGACAGAATCGAGAAAATACGTGGAAACACCCTTGATGAAGCAGTATTACAAAATCAAGGACCAACATCCTGATGCCGTGTTGCTTTTCAGGGTGGGCGATTTTTATGAAACTTTTGGCGAAGACGCCATAAAGGCTGCTGAAATCTTAGGTATTACACTCACACGCCGGGCAAACGGGGCAGCCAGTTATGTGGAACTGGCAGGGTTCCCGCACCATGCGCTCGACACTTACCTTCCCAAACTGGTTCGTGCAGGTCAGCGGGTAGCAATATGCGAGCAACTGGAAGACCCGAAACTCACCAAAAATATTGTAAAACGCGGCATTACTGAGCTGGTAACTCCCGGCGTTTCCATCAACGAGAACATTCTGGAAAACCGTGAAAACAACTTCCTGGCATCGGTTCATTTCGATAAAAAAATGGCCGGAGTTGCCTTTATGGATATTTCAACCGGCGAATTTTTGACTGCCGAAGGGAATTACGAATACATAGACAAACTGCTTAGTTCTTTTCAGCCCAAAGAAGTGCTGTTTCAGCGGGGCAGAGGACAGGAGTTCACCGAGATTTTCGGGAATAAATATTACACCTACAACCTCGATGACTGGGTTTACACCAGCGATGCTGCCTCCGACCGCCTTATCCGGCATTTTGAAACAACTTCGCTGAAAGGGTATGGTATTCAAAATTTTTCTTTGGCCATTATAGCCTCGGGTGCCGTGTTGCATTACCTCGACCTTACACAGCACCACCAGATTAAACACATTACCGGGCTGAGCCGCATAGAAGAAGAACATTATGTTTGGCTCGACCGTTTTACCATCCGCAACCTGGAACTTTTTTCTCCCATTCACGAAGGTGGGAAATCGCTGCTTCAGGTGATTGACAAAACCATTACTCCAATGGGATCGCGCCTGCTAAAACGTTGGATGGCACTGCCTTTGAAGGACATCGGCCCGATTAACAAACGGCTCGATACGGTGGAATTTTTCCTGAAACACACCGAAACAAAAGAAAACCTGGAAGACCACCTACGGCAGATTGGCGATTTGGAACGACTGGTTTCAAAAGTGGCAGTGGGACGCATTAATCCTCGCGAAATGGTACATGTGAAAAATGCGCTAAACGCCATTGCGCCCATCAAACAGGTTTGCGCCGATGCTGAAAATGAAACATTGAACCGGTTTGCCGAGCAGTTAAATTCCTGCAGCCTTATTCGCGACCGAATTCAGAAAGAAATTGTAGCCGACCCGCCAACCGCTGTAAATAAAGGAAAAGTGATTGCCGAAGGCGTTTCAAAGGAACTTGATGATTTGCGCCATATTGCTTATTCGGGTAAAGATTACCTGGCCCAAATGCAAAAAAGGGAAAGCGAAAAACATGGTATCACATCCCTTAAAGTGGGGTTCAACAATGTTTTCGGATACTACATTGAAGTGCGCAATACACACAAAGATAAGGTTCCTTCCGACTGGATTCGGAAACAAACGCTGGTGAGCGCCGAACGCTACATTACAGAAGAATTGAAGGAATACGAATCAAAAATTCTGGGAGCGGAAGAAAAAATTCTGACCCTCGAAACCAAACTTTATAATGATTTGATTCTGGCCCTGTCGGAGTACATTTCGGCTATTCAATTAAATTCCAATATTCTGGCGAAAACAGACTGCCTGCTTTCGTTTGCCAAATGCGCCGAAAGTTACGGTTATTTCAGACCTGAAGTAAACGATAGCACGGAAATTGATATCAAAGAAGGCCGACATCCGGTGATTGAACATCAGTTGCCCATCGGCGAATCGTATATTGCCAATGACGTCCGACTCGATCAGGAAGATCAGCAGATTATCATCATTACCGGACCAAATATGGCGGGTAAGTCAGCGCTGCTCAGGCAAACTGCATTGATAACCCTGCTGGCACAAATGGGCAGCTTTGTTCCTGCTCAAAAAGCCAAAATAGGGCTGGTGGATAAAATTTTCACCCGTGTAGGAGCATCTGATAACATTTCGCTGGGCGAATCCACGTTTATGGTTGAAATGAATGAAGCGGCCAGTATCCTGAACAACGTATCGGATCGGAGTCTTATTCTTTTTGATGAACTGGGACGCGGAACCTCCACATACGACGGTATTTCCATTGCATGGTCCATTGTAGAACATTTGCACGAACATCCGCGTGCCAAAGCCAAAACACTTTTTGCCACGCATTATCACGAGTTAAATGAGATGGAAGGCGCTTTTCCGCGGGTAAAAAATTACAACGTTTCCATTAAAGAAGTAGGCAACAAGGTGATTTTTTTGCGCAAACTGGTTCGGGGCGGAAGCAACCACAGTTTCGGGATACATGTAGCAAATATGGCGGGAATGCCAAAATCGGTTACCAAGCGTGCTGAACAAATTCTGAAAAAACTGGAGGGAAACAAAGAAAAAGAAGACCTGGCAAAACCACTGAGTGAAATCGGTTCCAAACGAGAAGGGATGCAACTCAGCTTTTTTCAGTTAGATGATCCGGTTTTAAAACAAATTCGCGACGAAATTGCGCACCTCGATATTAACAACCTTACACCCATTGAAGCATTAAACAAACTCAATGAAATTAAAAAGCTGGCTGGTTTGCGTTGAATTTTTCTAATGTTTAATTTGGGGCAATTTTTTTTTAATATTTTGTGATAACAAAAAATTAGCAATATATTTGCATCGCTTTAAAAGCAGGTTCTTTAACAAAAAAAATAATGCGAGAATAGCTCAGTTGGTAGAGCACGACCTTGCCAAGGTCGGGGTCGCGGGTTCGAGTCCCGTTTCTCGCTCAGGAAAAGAGAAAGGGGACGAGAAGCCTGTCCCGATGAATATCGGGGAGTTTCGTTTCTTGCTCTTTTTTTATTTTAAGGAGGCCCGGATGGTGGAATGGTAGACACGTTGGACTTAAAATCCAATGGCCATTATGGCTGTGGGGGTTCAAGTCCCCCTCCGGGTACAAAATAGCTTCGATAAATATCTATAATACAGATAATTATCGAAGTTTTTTATTTTATTACTGTAACATTACTGAAACTTTTTTAATTTCTGCATGAAAAAAAAGCCCTGCGCTCGATGCATACTTTTCCTCAATTTCCATCAATCCTTAATATATTGACCCCATTTATTAAATATAGCTTTAAAAGTACATTATACTTTTATTTCTATACATGACACTACCTAAATAATTGTAAAAAACCTTCGTATTTCAATATTAAAACGGTTTTGTGTAATAGTTTATTGAGACCTTTATTTTGATTGTATTACATTTATAGCTTTATATGAGATAATTATGGAACGTTACATTCAGACAATTCTTCATGATTTTTCCTCAATGGATATTGAAACACTTCGTATTCAATTGAAGGATTATCATTATCAGGACACTACTAAAAATGTTTTTTTGAGGGAGTTGGAAAAGGTGTTTCTGAATTTTCAACATGCAAGAGATACAGCTATAGTAATATATGAGGGTAAATGTAATGGTAAAACATGCCCGAATTTTGGTAAAAGGGGTTATCGGTTTGTTGGCAATAATTCTATGCGCTATTTAGATTTGATATTTGAAACAGAAGGTGACAATATTTTGGACATTTTCAATTGTGCAAAATTCAAATCAGATAAGAAAATTAAAAAACTGAAGTATAAACGGGAAATTAAGATTTCTGAAGATGAAAGGAATTCTTTTGTCCCTACTCCAGAATACCTGGCAAAATTAAATGCTGCTACAACAGCATGGGAAGAGATTGTTAATACACCTCCACGATTGGTTAATTTTAAGGAGTTGTGCTACTGGGTGGACAAACATGCTGTTGCCTATGAAATGTTTGAAGATAACGAACCTTTTAGCAACCCAATGAAATGGTCCCCATTCTTGTTGATTTACCCGGAACTCTACTGGTTTAAAGAATACCTGCTGGAAAATATTGAGGAAATACGGGAAGCTAATTCAGGTATTGAATCTATTCAGACAGAAGAACAATTATTGAAGTGGCTGTTGAGATATGAGGATATTGGAACCTTTGCGCCACAAGGGTTAAAATACTCCTTTAGTACCTTATCTTTTAACTTGATGTTTTTTTTGGCATAATATTTTTAACTGACTTCTGTAACTCTTTATTGACGGGTATTACAGAAGAAAAATTTTTTATCCAACTTTTTAAAACCTGTTTGGTTCTGGCTTGTCCAGGTTAGGTAAAAGTCCACCCTTAGAACTCCAATTTCCATAGAATGTAATATGATAATTAACTTTTTTACCTGAATTCATATCTTTTTTTGCAAACTTAAATTGTTCTCCAAATGTTTCTTTGGAAGAATCACAGCTAAATAAAATAATTACCAACGGTAATAATAACACAATTTTTTTTGTTAAGTAATTCATAACTTTTTTTGTTTAAGGTTTAAAATGTAATACATTCCTCTCATATCTTTTTTTAGTCTATAGCCCGAATTCTCCATTTCATTCAACCTTACCATATACCCGATATACAAGTCCAGTTTCTTTTTGTCATCCAGCATCTCAGCCTTTGCTCAATTGAGCCAAGGTTCAATCCTTTTTGATGTAGAAGACATATTTTTTATAAAGAGCTGGCAAGAAATTTTTGATAACCTCTTCATTTTTAATCACAATTACAGCAATAACTTCACCTTTATCCAGAATGTTTAAAGCAGAATCATAATCATCAACAATTTTAGGGACCGGTTTATTTGTTTGTTCCTTTTTGTCAGATTTTACTCTGTAAGAAGCACTGAAAATCGAAACCTTTCCATTGTCCAACTCATCTAAAAGTTCAGGCGTTCCATTTTCATAAACTTTTATATACCGTTTTGCTGTTTCCCGTGATACACCAGCCATGTTGCCAATTTCTTGTGCTGTATCAATCTTTTGGTTCACTCTTATCTTTTCCCCAGCTTTCGATAAGTTTTCCTTTGCTCTGGCTTCAATGGTATCTTTATGAGCCATTGCAAGACGCAGCTTTTGTGGAGCAGAAAGGTTCCTACGTTGAAACTGGTGCCTGAGCATCCAAAGCTTAATGTCATTCAGGCTGCTAAAATCTTCAGCCACTTTTACTTTTGGTACCGATTTTCCTGTTTTTCCCAATTCAATGGCAGCTTTAAGTCTTGTGTGTCCTTCAATTACCAACTTTTTGCCTTCTTCAGGTTCGTAAAAAAGTATGGGATCATGAATGCCATTCGTTTCAATATCAGACTTCAGTTGATCGAACAGTTCAGGTTCCATTGATGGGAGATAATCCTGTAATTCTGCAATGGTGATTAGGCCATCATGTTTGTTTGCAATAGGAAAGTCTTCTCCAAAAAGAGAAATGTTTTCGGTTGATTCTGTTGTCATAACAGTTTTAATTTTGGTTTATCCAAATTTATGCTATTCATTTCATTAATGCAATAGCCTTCAGGAGATTTCACATACTTGAATTTAAAGCGCTTTTACTTGAAGCAAGGGAAAGTATCAACTCAGCGCTAAAAGTGTCTAAAATGAAGTTGTAGTGATACCAAAAACGGAGATAAACACATCAACTAAAAAAGTATAGAAAACAGATGGTTTTAATTAAAAAAATCTACATTTGCTATCATGCCGAATTTCAGTGTATTGTTGTATTTTGCATGAATAATAGATAAAATACAATTATTTAGCACCAATTTTACAGAGACGTTACAGAACATGAAGATAGAGCAAAATAGCCATAAAAGGACAAAGGATAGTTTGAATACTAAAACATTGGATTTTTATGGCCCTTTCAAATTCACACGAGGAGAAAAATATCTGTTTCATTCTGATAAAATTAATAACGAAGGGATTTATATCTGGACAATTAAAGATGAATACAAAGGGATTAACTATGTGCATTACGTTGGAGAAACTACATTATTTGGGAAAAGGCAAAGAGAGCATTTAATACAAATGACTGGATTAAATTATGGGATATGGGATGCTGAATTAGCAAAACAAGGCATTTCAAAAATGATATGGAATGGAATGTGGCGAAATAAATCATCAGATGCAGTTGCATTGCTTTTAGATAATTATGCTGATTTGAGTAAAAATGTAAAGGATTATATAGGCTTGATTAATATTTATTTTGCTCCGACAACTTTCACCACAAATCTTCGCAGACATATTGAAGGATGTATAGGTTGGAACCTTCGACGCAAATATCCTGAATTTAAAATTTTCTTTCCTGATGACAATCATATCGGTACAAAAGCAAATAGACTAGGACAAAAAATATTCTTAAATATTCCAGAGGATATTGCGGGGATTGATAAAGAACTAATTATTTAACGACATATATTAAAAATAGGGAGCAAATCAAATTAACAATTATAGCACAACTTCCCCTTCCCGAAAAAGGTATTAATTTTAATTTAAGCATTTAAATAACCTGTTGAAAGATATTTGATTTTGAGGTTTTACCTACAGCGATTTTTCGCATTTTCTTTTGAAGATAGGGATAACTACCACTAAGGGGCAGAAAGTGTCTGTTTTGATGCTATAGTGAATCAAATAGCAGGTGTTCCTTACATCAGGAACAGATGTGCTGTTGATAGAGTAATTGTTGGCACAAATTGAATCAGATTGATTCATAATATCCATAACTATATCTTTGGATAGGCTCACATATAAGAAGCTGATGTCTGTAGTTTTATTAAGGTTGTGAATTTGCAAGACTAAAATTAATCATTATTTACCTGAAGTGATGAAGGGCTGATTCAATTAATCCTGTCGGCAATGGCAGGTTTTTTTATCTATTTCCTTATCAGTTGAAAAAATATCCCTAATTTTAGGCTTCAAAACAAAAAAGCTTGTCAAATCTTCAACTTAGGTTTATACCAAAATGATTGACCAACTAATTCAAAACATTTCACCGGAAACTATCAGTAACTATTTCCGCAAAAAAGTGCCGGCATTTAAACCGTTACCTGAAAACCTAAATCATATTTTACGTGAACAGGATTTTGTCGAGTTCAGCCATTTGCAAAAGATTGGCGAAGTGGAATACGACAATGCCGACGAATTACTGGTATTGTCATGCCAATATAAAGGTGAGCTAACCAGCCGGAGTTCCAAACGAAAACAATACGACATTGCCAAAAAAGTATTGAAGGAAGAGTTTAAAGATGCTGCCATTTTTGCTTTTATTGACGAAACAGGCAAATTCAGGTTCAGTCTCATTCGTACGGTTTATTCAGGTGGAAGACGTGACTGGACAGCCTGGAAACGTTACACTTATTTTGTTGACCCGGAAAAACCCAACAAAACATTCCGCAACCAGATAAATAAATGTGCATTCGACACGCTCGACCATATTTTAAAAGCATTCAGTATTGATGCTGTTACCGATGAATTTTATAATGCCTTCAGCCCGAAATTCGATGAAATAGCCAATAGTGTGCAGGGAAATGCAGTGTTTGGAATTAAACAGGATTTTTCGTTGCTGTTTGTCATTCGCACCATTTTTATTGGTTTTGTACAGAAACGGAAATGGCTGGGCAACGATGATGAGTTTATGCAATCATTCTGGCAGGAATATAAAGACCAGTATTACGGACAAAACCTGTTTTATTCGCGCTGGCTGGACCCACTGTTTTTTGAAGCCTTAAACTCAAAACCGGGGACTGAGGTGCAATACCGGAACAACGATTTTTCAAAAGAAACACGAATTGCCCTGAAAATGGCACCTTACCTGAATGGCGAGCTGTTTAAACGAAAAACAGGGTTCGACGACCTGGATTTAATTATACCTGATAAAACTATCGGCGATTTTTTTGAGTTTTTGTTTCAATATAACTTCACCATTGAAGAAAACACACGCTACGACGAAGACCTGGAACTGAACCCTGAATTCCTGGGAATTATTTTTGAACGGCTGGTAAACAAAAAAGATGGAGCGGTTTACACACCACGTACCGAAGTGGATTTTATGTGCCGCATTGCACTGGTAAAATGGCTTCAAAAAGTGAGTTCAGCCAATACCCGTGATTTGTATTACCTGTTTTTCAGGGAAATGGGACAAGGCGCTGAATTTGAGGATTACCAGAAAGATGGCGATTTTTCACGGAATGAACTGGAAGAACTGATTACCCTGCTGAAAAATGTAACCACCTGCGACCCTGCATCCGGCTCAGGGGCATTTCCAGTGGGAATGATGCAGGTATTGAATGAAGTGCTTTGCAACCTGCAATCAAGGGAAAAAACACCTGAGCAGTTTAAAAATGAGGACGACTTTGAACGCAAAAAAGCCATTATTGCCCACTCGCTCTATGGTGTGGAAGTAAAACGCTGGGCTGTATGGATAAACCAGCTTCGTTTATGGTTATCGCTCTTTGTGGATATTCCATCGGAAAAGGAAACTGAATTCAGAAATTCATTTACTCCCCTGTTGCCCAATCTGGGATTTAAAATCCGCCGTGGCGACAGCATTGTTCAACGCATTGGAAATAAAATTTTCCCGGTACACGGCCATGAAAGGTCGTTAAGTAGTACTTTGAAAAAGCAAATCACAGAACTGAAAAAAGCAAAAATTGACTTTTTCTACAACCGTTCGGGGGCATACAATGAAATAAGCAAGAAGGAAAACAGCATCTTTCGCACCATAATTAATGAACAAATTTCTGAAAAAATAAAAGAATTGCGTAGTCTGAAAAGAGAACCAGAGGCAGAACAAACTTCCATGTTTGGCAACAGCAAACCCAAACAGACCAATCTTGAATTGTATAAAGCCCAAATTGAACAACTGGAAAACGAAATTCAGGTGCTGAATGAAGAGAAAGAAGCTTTTCGCGACGACCATCCCCTCATCTGGAACATTGAGTTTGCCGAAATTTTTTACGAAAAAGGAGGGTTCGATATTCAAATTGGTAATCCGCCATACGTGAGGCAGGAAGACATTGCCGACCCGGAAAGTAAAATTATAAAAGCAACTGATTACAAAAAACTGCTACAAGAAACCATCAGGCAGGAATACCCCAAATATTTTAAAGCTAAAGAGAAAATCGACGGTAAGTCAGACCTTTATACGTTTTTTTACCTGAAATCTATGAGGTTGCTGAATGAAAACGGTGTGCATACATTCATTTGTTCCAACTCCTGGCTCGATGTGGGTTACGGTGTTTGGATGCAAAAATTTTTGCTCAGCCACTGCCGGGTACACTTTATAATAGACAACCACGCCCGCCGCAGTTTTGCCAATGCCGATGTAAACACCATTATTTCGGTAATGGATGCCCCGGTAACCGACCGCCGCAAACTAAACACGCAGTTTGAATACAAATTTGTGGCGTTTAAACAACCGTTTGAAGAAGTACTTTTTACCGAAAACCTGCTGGAAATTGAAGGCCAGAAAAATGAAATCATCAAAAAAGCAGCTTTCCGTTCTTATCCGGTTTCCATAGAAAAACTATTGGAAGAAAGCAGCGATTTTGAAAATGAACAACAGCGAAAACTCAAAGACGGAAAATACATTGGCGACAAATGGGGTGGAAAATACCTGAGGGCACCTGATATTTTCTTTACAATTTTAGAGAAAGGGAAAAAACTATTTTCAAGAATTATAGACCATTCAGTTGTTAAATATGGGATTAAATCCGGTTACAATAATTTCTTCTATTTAAAAGATGAATTGATTCAACAATTTAGGATTGAAAAGAAATATCTTAAACCTATTATTAAAAGTCCTTCGGAATTGAAATCATATCAAGTAGAACCGAGTTTGTTAAGAAATAAAGTCTTTTTATGTAATGAACCAAAATCTGAATTAAAAGCGACAAATGCTCTAAAATATATTGAATATGGAGAAAATTTACCAATTAAAATTCGTCAAGGTAAAGATGAGGGAACAATAATCAAAGGAGTTCAAAATATTGATTCGATTAAAAATAGAAAATTTTGGTATAGCCTTGGTGAAGTAACGGGAAATTGTTTTTGGGTTAAAGAGACTAATGAAAGACTTGTTGTATTTATAAGTGAAACTAATATTATAGCTGATTGTCGTTTATATTATGGCAATTTCCCTTTATCGCTTCGTAACTTCTTTAACAGTTCAATTTATAATTTATTTTGTGAAGTTTTAACGCGCTCTGGGCTTGGATTAGGGGCAAGAAGCCAAATGGTTAATGAAGTAAATCAACATATGGTTCTTGATATCAATTTCTTAAATCAAAGATTATTTTTACAAAGAAAGGTAAAAGATATTTTCACCGAATGTGGTATCGACCCCACTTCCGGCATTCCTATTTCGGAGCAGGAACCCCAGCCGCTGCCCGACCGCAAAGAGCTGGACGAGGTGGTGTTTGACGTCTTGGGACTTAACAGCGAAGAACGAAAAGAAGTGTACCGCGCCGTGTGCCAGTTGGTTTGGAACCGCATTAGTAAGGCAAAAAACGTATAGGATTTTTGTAATTTATTTATTTATTTTTTGTAATTAATTATTGTATTTTTAATTACAAATATTTTATATTTTAATTACAGAATAAATTAACTTTGTTGCATGAAAAGTATTGAACAACAAATAACAAAAGAAATACAACGTACCGGAGAAGAAACCATTTTTTTTACGGAAGATTTTATGCAGCATGGCACACCTGATGCCGTGCGGATAGCATTATTCAGGTTAGTAAATAAAAATATTATCACCCGGTTAGCCAGGGGAGTTTACGCAAAACCCGGATACAGTAGGTTATTAAACAAAGAAACGGTCCCGGGTGTAGAGGCAATTGTAAAAGCGATAGCCCAACGTGACCGGGCAAAGATAATTCCAACCGGTGTTTATGCACTTAATGCTTTGGGACTTAGCACACAGGTTCCAATGAATTTTGTATTTCTCACTGACGGTACACCGCGAAAATTAAAAATCGGGAAGGCAACCATTACTTTTAAACGTACAGTTCCAAAAAACCTGAGTTATAAAAATGAATTATGTATGTTGGTCGTTCAGGCTTTAAAAGAAATCGGAAACGGAAAAGTAACCGAACAGGAAAAAGAAAAAGTAATTAAACTGCTTAAACAGGTTGATTACAAAGAATTAAAACATGATATTGCACTTGCCCCACAGTGGATAGCAGAAATAATGGCTAAAGCAATCCCTTAATATGACAGCAATAAATTTTTTCAGGTTAAAACCAGCGGATAAAAAGGAAATATTTAACGAAATCCAACAGGAAATACCCATAACTCCGGCATCTATTGAAAAAGACTGGTGGGTAGTACAAACACTTGCATTGGTATTTCAAATGGAAGCTGCACCGCATTTAGTCTTTAAGGGTGGCACTTCGCTTAGTAAAGCCTGGGGTATCATCGAACGCTTTTCAGAAGATGTTGATTTGGCTCTGTCTCGTGAATTTCTTGGTTTCCATGGAAACATTAGTCGCACTCAGGTTGGTAAACTTCGGGATGCATCATTCAAATACATTTCTGAATCATTCCTGCCCGAACTTCGCAAAGCATTTCAAAAAAGAGGATTTAAAGGCGTACATATTGATTTAACAGAAGTTGAAACCCCTGATCAGGACCCGGTGAATATTTTAATCGTTTATCCCTCAGTTGTTGAACAAAGCGAATATGTTTTGCCACAGGTAAAACTTGAAATTGGAAGCCGTTCAATGCTTGAACCTCTAACTAACAAGCCGTTTTGCTCTTTTATAGGGGAGAAATTTGCTGGCCGGCCATTTGCCGATGAAAAAATTACAATTCCGTGTGTAAATCCGGAACGAACATTTCTTGAAAAACTGTTTTTATTGCATGAAGAATTTAAGCGACCGGAAAAGGACATTCGGGTTTTCCGAATGAGCCGTCATTTTTATGACATTCAAAGAATCCATCAAACAGAGTATTTTAAAATTGCAATAGAAAATAAAAAACTATACAAATCCATAGTCGATCACAGGGAACACTTTATGCGCTGGGGTGGAATTGACTATTCATCACATTTTCCACCCAACCTGAATCCGGTTCCGCCAAAACATTTATTGGATGCTTTTGAAGCGGACTACCAGACTATGCAGTTACAAATGATTCAGGGAGAATCGCTCCCTTTTGAAAAACTGATTCAGGAACTTCAATCAATCTCTGATGAGATAAACAAGATTAAATTTTAAATCATGGCCAACAATTTTATAACCAACAATAAAGAGCAGCGTACCCTGAAAGGTCGTATTAAAAAGCTGATTTCAGGAAGCGACGAGCTAAAATTCCTGGTAGGATATTTCTATTTCTCCGGTTGGAAAGAATTGTACCAAAAACTGAAAGAACATCCTGAAATTCAGGTAAAAATATTAATCGGATTGCAAATAGAAAAGTTGCTAAACCGCATGATTGTGGAACATGGCAACCAGGAAACCGGTCTTTCTCACGATGAAATTTTTCAGCAATTTATGACTTCGCTGGGTTTTGCCATCAATAACGATAGCATGGACACCGAAGAATTCTACAACCAGGTAGGTTTCTTTCTGGAAATGCTGGAAAATGGCAGGTTACAAATTCGTAAAACCGAAGACCCCAACCACGCCAAATTGTACCTGTTCAAATACAATACAACTCAACAAGAGTTTTCTGACCGAAACGGAGAATTTATAACCGGTAGCAGCAACCTCACAAAAGCAGGCCTGGAAGGACAGCAGGAATTTAATGTAGAAATCCGCGATTACGGCTGTGAAGATGCAGAAACCTATTTTGACGACCTCTGGAACAACAAATCAGTTCCAATAACCGAAATGGAAGACCGGAAGAAATTCCTCATCGAATTTGTAAAACACAAATCACAGGCAGCTACTGTAACGCCGTTTGAAGCGTATGCATTAATTTTGAAAACCTACCTCGATTTGCAGGAACAGAAACAAATTAAACCTGAAGTGGAACGGTTACTGGAAGAAAACGAATTCAAAAAATACAGCTACCAGGTAGATGCTGTAAACCAGGCACTAAAAATAATTGAAGAATACGGAGGTGTTGTTATAGCAGATGTGGTTGGGCTCGGAAAATCGGTGATTGCTTCGCTTATAGCCAAAAATCTTGGGAAACGGGGATTGATAATTTGTCCGCCCGGTTTAATTGGTGATAAAAAAGACAATACTGGTTGGTGGGAATACCAACGGTTATTTAAATTATACGACTGGGAAATTGAAAGCCGGGGAAAACTGGAAGATTTAGCTGAATCACTTCAAAAATATGATGCCGGTTATGAAGTTATTTTGATAGATGAGGCCCATTATTTCCGTAACCAGGATACCGAAGCTTATGAATCGCTTATGAATGTTTGCAGGGGTAAAATCGTGATTCTGCTCACTGCCACACCTTTTAACAACTCACCTGCCGATATATTTTCACTCATAAAATTATTTATCGTTCCTGGCAAATCCGGAATTTCAATTGAAGACAATATTGAAGCCACATTCAGGGCTTATGATTACCGGTTTGGAAAACTTTCAGACATTTTGAAAAATTACAAATCAAAATCTCCAAAGAAAAGGGCCAAAGCGGAAATGATTTATCGCAAATTGTTCAACAGGCAACCTCCTGTTGATGTTCAGCTTGTACGGGATGAAACAAAAAAAATAGCCGACCAGATAAAAGAAATTATTTCACCGGTTGTTATACGCCGAAACAGGCTCGATTTACAAACCGATTACCAGTACTCACAAGAAATTGGTGAATTTTCGAAAGTAAAAGACCCCACAGAACTGTTTTATGTACTCGATGAAACCCAGTCCAGATTTTACGATAAAATCATTGATGATTATTTTGGTGAAGATGGGAAATTTACCGGTGCCGTTTATCAGCCATTTCAGTATGAAAAGAAAGTAGAAGACGAAGATGACCTGGATGAGGCAGGAAACAGGGCTTTCCAACAGCAACGGAACTTGTTTGATTTTATGCGCCGCTTAATTGTTAAACGGTTTGAGAGTTCATTTGGCGCTTTCAGCGAAACCATAAACCGTTTTTTAAAGGTGCATGAAGTGGTTCAAGAATTCA
Organism: Mariniphaga sp.; assembly: GCA_019429205.1. GTDB lineage: Bacteria > Bacteroidota > Bacteroidia > Bacteroidales > Prolixibacteraceae > Mariniphaga. The sequence goes on from JAHYIT010000007.1 coordinate 68,861, forward strand.
TTGAAAAGTCCAAAGGGAAATACATTCTTGACCGCAAACTGCTGGAAGCCATTTATACGGAAAGTGAAGAAGATATAAACAAGGCCCTTGAAGAATTTGAAAAACTTCTGTTGGAAAAAAAAGCACCAAAAAACAACAGGGTTTACAATGTCAACATATTTGAACTAAAAGACGAATTTCTTTCCAATATTGAAAAAGACCGAAAACTTTTTGAAAAAGTTAAAACCCGTGTTGAAGAGCTTGAGCTGGTTAACAACGACCCCAAAAGGGAACGGGTACTGGAGGAAGTAACCAAAATTCTGGGGAAGAAGAACCGCAAAAGGAAAGTGATAATTTTCAGCGAATATGTAGATACAGTAAACCACCTGGAACCCTTTTTCAGAAAAAAACTGGGAAAACGGGTACTGGTATGTGATGGCAAAATAAATAAATCGCTGCATCTGGCCCTGAATGAAAGTTTTAACGCACAGTACAAAGGAATGTTTGTTGACCAGTTCGATTTATTAATCACCAGCGATAAACTTTCTGAAGGTTTCAACCTGAACAGGGCGGGTGCCATTATCAACTATGATATTCCCTGGAACCCTACCCGTGTAATTCAGCGAGTTGGAAGGATAAACCGCATTGGAGTAAAGGTATTCGACCATCTTGAAATTTTCAATTTCTTCCCCTCAGAAAAGGGTGCTGATATTGTAAAAAGCAGGGAAATTGCAGAACAGAAAATGTTTATGATTCATAATGCTTTGGGAGAAGATTCCAAAATTTTCCATCCTGATGAAGAACCTGGGCCGAGTGAACTATTTAAAAGAATAAATGAAAATCCTGAAGAAGATGAGGAACTGAACATTTTCACTATAATCCGTAACCGATTTAAGGAGATTAAGAAACAATATCCTGAAGTAATAGAAAAAATCAGCAATTTACCGGCACGGGTAAAATCAGCAAAACATTACCCTGAAAATCAAATTAACGTTCTGCGTAAAAAAGGATTAGGTCTTTTTACGCAACAGATTACTGACCCTGGAAAAGAAAAAAACAAGGTAAAAACAATACTGATGGAAAAATTGCTTCCGGCCATTGAATGCGAGTTTGACCAGGAACTACTTAAATTATCACCCTCATTCTGGCCTGCCTATGAAAAAATAAAAGCCTACAGGCCAACACAGCGAACTGTTAAGTCTGAAATTTCTTTGGAAATCAAAGCCAATAATAATCTAAAATTGGCATTAAAAAAAATGAAACCGCAGGATGAATCGCTCCGGGAATTTATGCAAACCCTTTTGAAAGACATCCGAAACTACCATACGTTACCAAAATATACATTACGCCGGATTGCGTCTAATGCTTTAACAGAAAAAACATCTGAAAAAGATTGGAAGAAATTTTTTGACGAAGTCAGATGGATTCGCAACCAGTTGGGAGAAGATTATCTGGACAATTTGCTGAAAAAAGTTGAAAATCAAAATCTGGAAGTGATTATTGCGGTGGAGAATCAAGAACAGAATCAGACGGAACTAAAACTATAAAAATGAGTCTATCCGAAAACAAACAAAATAAAAATGAATTCGGGGGGTTATGGACGGTTGAAAAACTTGAAATATTAGAAACCTATGCCCGACAGTTTCTTAAAGTATTCAAAAATAAATCATCTGCAAAACTGCTCTATTTTGATGGGTTTGCCGGTTCAGGTGAAATTTCTCACATCAACAATGGAATATATAACACAATAGAAGGTTCCACAAAAAGAATATTGGATATAAACGAACCTCGTTCATTTAATATTTACTATTTTGTTGAAAAAAATAAACCACTGGCAGATTCACTTCAGGAAATGATTAACAGGGATTACCAGAGCAAAAAGGCATACGTTGTTAGTAAAGATTGCAATGAGAAACTTAGGGATTTAGCGATTTTTTTGAACTCAGCAAAAGGAAAACATTATAAAGTTTTGGCATTTATAGATCCTAAAGGTATGCAATTGAAATGGGAATCTTTGGAAGCACTTAAAGGATTGAATATTGATTTATGGATACTGAATCCAACAAGTGGGTGTAACCGTTTATTGAAAACGAATGGTAATATCAGTACGGAATGGAAAAACAGGTTAAAATTATTCCTTGGAATTAAAGAGGATGAAATTATGGATTATTTTTATAAACCATCTTCACAACAAAATTTGTTTGGCTTCTCTGAAATTGAAAAAGAAAGGGACTCAATTCAAAAACTGCATGAATTGTATGCAACCAGAATTAAACAGAATATTTTCAAATACGTTACTGAACCTAAAGTGCTTAGGGATAGCAAAGGTCGAATTTTATTCCATTTTTTTATGGCCACCAATAACGACATTGCTTTACGAATTGGAAACTCAGTGGTTAATCCAAAATTTACAAAAATCTGAAAATGGCAAAATCAAGCATTGAATGGACAGAAATGACTTGGAATCCGGTTACAGGCTGCACGAAAATATCTGAAGGATGCAAAAACTGTTATGCCGAAACATTTTCCCGCAGATTAAAAGCAATGGGTGTGGAAAAATATGCTGATGGATTCAATGTCCATATTTATCCTGATGCATTAAAAGAACCTTATACCTGGAAAAAATCGAGGGTAGTATTTGTAAATTCCATGAGCGATCTTTTTCACGAAAAGGTACCAATAGAATTTATTCAACAGGTATTTCAGGTGATGAAGGATAATCCACAACATGTTTTTCAGGTACTTACCAAAAGAGCAGATGTTTTACTTTATTACGATAAAGAAGGATTATTGAACTGGAGCCACAATGTTTGGATGGGAGTTTCAATTGAAAATGAGTGGAATAAAAAAAGAATCGACTTACTTTCGCAAACTGGTGCTCGAACAAAATTTCTTTCATGCGAACCTTTGATAGGGCCAATCGGAGAAATGAATCTTGAAAAAATTGATTGGGTTATTGTTGGTGGTGAAAGTGGATTAAAGGCACGACCGATGAAAAAAGAATGGGTTATTGATATTAAAAATCAATGTCAGAAAAATGACGTTTCATTCTTTTTTAAACAATGGGGTGGCAGGTATAAGAAGAAAGCTGGCCGGATTCTGGAAGGCAAAACATGGGATGAAATGCCGGAAAAATAGCAGATTATTATAAAATTTAATTATCTGAATAAGTTACGATTTAATCTGACATACTGAAACATGATTTGTAAACATTAACCATTCATTTTAAAATATATCAGACAACACTTTTCCTTTCATCACCTTTTCATAAGTGGTATAACGGGGAGCTTGTGGTGCAGTCCCTTTCTTTTTTGTATCCAATTTAATGGGATTGATTTCTCTGGCAGATTCTTTAAAGAAAACAATATACTTGTTGGTGTCTTTGTATTTATCAATTTTGGCCACCTCTGCCAGATGTGTAATAGCAGAAACTGGTGCTACCTGATAGGCTGCAATATATTTGATCCGATTTAACATGGAGGATGAAATTCTTATGGCCCACCATGCATTTGTTTCTATAAAAGCCGACTGGAAACCTTCAGCTTGTGCAGGGACAACAATTGTATCAAGCTCCTCGGGGCGAACATTTAATTTTACACCTTCCTCGATGTCCCTAATTTCTTCATTAAAGGGTATGAATTTATGGATACGGTCGTTATTGTCAGTGAATGTTTGAAATTCAATTATATCGGTATCCATTGTAAGTTGACTTAATACGTTCTCAAGTTCTGTAGATGCTTTGTCAATAATAACAATTGCAGCAACAGGAATATCGAAAATGAGAGCATCGAGAAATGCGTCAATATTACGATATCCTGCTTTTTTGGAGCGGTTTTCAACAAAATCATAATAATCCTTACTTTTCTCCAAGAAATCTAAAATAAACTTTTTGATATTTCTGCCACTGGCTTTATAACTAATGCCAAATTTCAAAAGCTGTGAACCAATATGTTTGTATGGGTCGTGTGTACTTATTTCATTTTCGATTATATAGAGCCGCGGTTTTTCAGTAAATGAAAAGTCAATCAGATATCCATCGGGAATTGTAACGATATTATCGCCAATTTTCTTTTTGATATCAATGTAAACGGTGTTTTTACCGAATATGTGGTGGGAGTTGTCAACAATCACCTTTTCAAACTCTGCTTCTTTATTGTATTCGTAATATTTGTAAATTTTGTTTTCAGTGATCAGTCTTTCCATAATATTTTAATTTTTGATTATCAATGGATTATCAAGAGTTTCCAAATGGATTTATTTTACAAATTTTTCTGCAAAAATTCCTTTGTCGGTTTCAATATTTACAATGTATGTTCCCCTATTGAGGCCAGCAATTACAATTTCTTCAGAAATATTATGCCGGTTATCGTACGAAATCCGTCCAGCCATATCAACAATAAATATTCTTTTAATTTTATGTGGAGATCGAATGTAAAGATAAACACTGTCAGGGCTCAAGGAGAGTTGAAGGTCTGTTTGTGCTGGAGAAATTTCGCTTGATAAGGGAACCACAGGAGAGGTATAAAAATTATATCCGTATTCCGTTCCATTGGAAATTGCATCTTCCGGATGAACCAAAAGATTGTCTCCTGATAGCATAAACAAGGCAGGAATGTGGAAATTTTCATTTTGATTTAATCTGAAACAATAATAAGTTGAGCGAGTAATTCTTTGGCCAGTATCAAATTCATACCTGTCGTTGTTTAGAGTCATTACTTTGGGTTGCCAATTGGTTGCATCAGTCTTTAGTTCAACTACAGTGGCATTCTTATAATCAGCCATTTGCCTGGACATGAAAAATTTTCCATTGGTATAAAAACCATAATGTTCTCTGTCAAAAGAGATTGATTCATCGTAATTTGGATAAGTTTCAGTTAAAAACTCACCGTTGGTGTTGCCATACCAGCGAGAATAAAATGCTTCTGTATGATCATTCTTACTTCCATCACTTGTAGGGGCGTAATCTAGTCCAAACTGAAATCCAATCTGACCAGTAATTCTAAATCGAATTCTGACCTGTAAACGTGTACTAGGGTCATTTTTTTTCCAGTCTGACCAAAAATGGGAAATAAAATTAGGTTCTTCTCCCACACGAATAACCAAATACTCATTCGATTGAATTGCATTTGTCATTAGTCGTGGGGTATCATTTTCCACAAACCAAGGCTCTCGTTTGTATAAACCTCCTTCATGTGTAGTTAGTCCTTCTCCATCATTATTATAATCTTCGCGGGTAATTACAGTTTTTACACCTGTTGCAAGGTCTTCACTGATAACTTCCATAAAATCAACTTCCAATACACCATCATTTGTGTCGCCCTTATTTATTGTTGCTGCATCACATCGCGCAGCAGCCCAGGGTTTCTCTGAAGGAGTTTGCAACAATGGTTTATCTGCATAGGGGTGAACAGCACCAACAGGTTCGTATTGAGCAAAACTGTTTAAGCTTATTAAGACAATCGAAATGATTATGTATGAGGTTTTCATGGTATTTGGTTTAAAATTTTCTTTTAAGCTAACACAAAAGCTGCCTTATTTGGTGTGAAATATGAAGTTAAAACTCGTGTAAAACCTACCGATATCACCGTGTAAATTGGATAATAATTAGCGGAAATTGGTTCAGCTTTCATCCTGGTATTTTTTTAGAGCCCAATCAAGGCTTGTTTGAAGGAACTAAGGTATAATTTTTTTATTATCACCTTTCAAAATATTTTAAAAATACAAATAACAGTAGCATATTAGATAAAATCTGCTTCTGAATTTTTACTTTTTCACCATAAACCTATTTTTATGGAAAAAGAACTGGAAGTTGGATGACAAAAAAATTACTTTTTATATCGTGAAGCATAAGTGAACACTTCTGTTTTCATTCTGCACTTTACGCTTTTTTGAGCATGATGAAACCCAAGGTCTTCCATTATATGTCTAATCATATGGCCAGTTGCTTGTTTTACACGGTCTTGTTTCACATCATCACCAAATTGTTCCAGAAGCTTATCTCCTATTCCTTCTGCTGCCGGATGGCCCAATTCTGTTGTTAATATCATCCTGTCCTTACCTTCTTTTGAATTAAGATAATTCCAAATCTTTTGACCTAAAGGTGATTCATAAATGTCTTTAAAGCTTTGTGGATTGTATTTCATAGTATTGATATTTAATAGAAATTAAAATTACAGTCTTCAAATATAAAGACTTTAAATATAATAGACAAGAAAAAATGGAAATTTTTATCAATAGCTTTTTACATATTACCACGAGCAACAATGTGGCTGAATATGAGCAAATTGGGAATGCGTTCACTTTTAGGGCCTAAGAATTCCCGACATTTACAGTTCTATCAACGGTACAACTACAATAGAATTAAATAGTGATACCAATTTGATAACCTCCACGCCCTCCACACCCAACCTAAATCCTGCTAACCCTCAGTAATATCAAGTGTTTGAACAAATTAACCTAAGGATTTCAAAATCTTTATAAAACTTATTGGTTCATAGGTGTTTGCTGTACTCCCAAAGAAAGAGAAATAAATTTTATCCTGATATTGATTAATTATGAACATTTTTTTGTAAATTACTAAAGGTTAATAATTCCTTTATGGTATGGACGAGAGATTTCATTCAGTAGGTAATGAACCACTTTCAGAAATTGAAAATTCTGTAACAGGAAATACCGGATCTATTGGTGAAAATCCTTATGAATTAGATACAAGTCTAAATGATTTAAATTTAAAATACCGTAGAAGTTTCGATATAGTTAGTATTGACACAAAGAATATCCATTCATTTTCTCTCCCACGATATAAAGTTATTATTGGCGATGATGATCGGGAGGAATCATCTGTTATGAAATATCCTTACAACTGTATTGCCTTATTGATTATTTACGATAAAGATGATAATGAATTTTTTGGTTCAGGGTTCTTTATTTCTAAGCGGTGTGTTATTACAGCCGGACATTGTGTTTTTAATAATAATTCATGGGTCAAAGAAATTAAAGTCATACCAGGTGCAATAGGAACCAAAGCACCTTTTGGCCATGCAAAATCAAAAATATTTAAGAGTGTCAAAGGCTGGACTGTTTCAAAAGACCGGAATTTTGACTATGGTTCAGTAATTTTGAACAATGACGATCTATATCAAAATATTCATTCCTATTTTGGTTATAAAGTACAATCAGAAAAAGATCAGCTCATCGAATTGTCTGGTTATCCTATGGACAAGAATGGAAAGCAATGGAAAAGTAAAGGTAAAATTAGCAAATTATCTCCATACCGGATATATTATGAATTAGACACCCTGAAAGGAAATAGTGGAAGTCCAATATTTATTAATGAGGAAAACAATTGGACTGCAATAGGAGTGCATACCTATGGTGAAACTCCCACTAATTCTTCAATCCGTTTAAATAATGTTATTATTAATCGCTGGCATGAGTGGAGTAATCTTTAAACCAAATAAAAATGAAAAATACAATTTTAACATTAATTTTAATTATTATGTGTTTCAATATAATGGCAAAAAAGAAGGTTTACAATTCTGAGGGTAAACCTGTAAAATATCTGAAAGAAGATATTGATATTCAGTTCGCTAATAGTGATGTCCCGATACCAGGTAGTGAGGCTTTTACTGTTATACCAATGCTTCCTTCGGTTGTGGATATTGTATTTAGGCTTACAGATACAATGTTGGAAAATAAAGTTAAAAAATTTACTTCAAAATACAGTAAGCAAAAAAGTAATTTAAATGCAGGAGGTGGTTTTATTCCAAATTTTTCATTTATAAGAAAAATCCAGTTTTCAGAATCTAATGATATGGTTGAAGCCCTCAGAATAGATTTTAAAGCTAAAAAAGTAGATGATGTTAGAGGTATCGTGTACTATATTGATAAATTGGATTTAAAGTATTCTTCTGCAAAGACAAAAATGAATCATAAGACATTTGATTATACCATAGAATTAAAACCCACCTTTTTAATTAACGGTGAAAAAAAAGTAATTGACTTATCACCCATAGTTATTTCCTCAGTTAGTTTTGAGAATCCAGAAATTGAACCATTAAAACATAGAACTGAGATTATTCCTCTCGCAGATGATGGTATTGTAACAGAAATATCAATTAAAATAATTGAATCTAATCCTGTAAAAGTCCGTGCAGAAAACATATTATCATTTTGGAAAGAGAATAAAGACAGTGTAAAAACCATTATTAATAATTATCTTCCGAAGGAAGAGGATAGTAAAAATGGTAACGGCAATGAAGGTGACAGTAATGAAGGTAACAATAATCAAAATGGTGAGTAAAAGGTAAATATGAAATGTGCTTTCAGATATAATCGCTCATATCAACTCAAATTTAAAATTAAATATCCAATCCGGCCATTGTTGGTCTGTCAATTTGCAGAATTTTTTTGCAAGAGTCTTTCCACCTGATTTTAGAATTATCCTTTAGCTTTTCATATAGTCCGAAAACCCAGGCTTTATTTTGCAACTTCTTCAGACTATCTGCTTTTGCCCATGTTTCAGCATCCCCATGACCATTAAGTTTTAGGTTTCCTTTTAGCCGGTTAGCAAGTCCTATCCAAATTGAATCAGTAACATAAGGAGAAAGCTGTTGCACCAGTTCATATGTGTTTCCATCAAGTGCCGGTTCACAACTTACGCTTGTTTTAAAGCCCTGAGAGAAGGCATATTTCAGACTGGCCAACCGTTCTTCAAATGAAGGTGCATTGGGTTCCCAGAATTTGAGCACGTCATTATCCATTGATCCGATGGTAAACCGGAAAAGAATTTGCTCTTTATACTCAGGGAAATGGTTGCATAATTTTTCAGTTACTTCCAGATGAGGTTTACTCACAATCAACACATCATTTCTGGCTTTTAAAAGTTTTTCTAAAACACCAATCGCTAAATCAGCATGTTTGGGTGTGATGTCGTGTGAACTTGGGAACATTACTGTGCCCTTTCTCTTTCTGAAATTTTTCTTCAGCTTCTCATAATTAACTTCCTCATTCTTCCAATTGTCAGCAGTTTTTCTTTTGAATTTTACAGCATTACTCTTGGCAAAGCAATAACGGCAGTCGTGTATGCAACCTTTGATGAAGTTTACGTTGCTCGAAGCCCATTCTTTTGTTCCAGATGCAGCCTTTTCTTTTTTTGTTTTTACTAATTGTTCTTTTTCCATAATATTAAAATTTAATTGATTGTCCTATCGTGAATTGTTAATTTTAAAAAACTGTTTAGAGTCTTTGTTGCTTTTCTCTTTGTTGTTTTGTTTGTTTTGAAATACGCTGTTCCCCCATACCCCCTTTTATAATATGTTTCGATTTTTTTCCATCTGGTTTTTAAGTTTTTTCCGGTTTCTCAGCACCAAATTAGTTACGACTTTATCAGGAAGCTGTACATAAACTTTTCCCTTCTTGATTACTGTGTTTTTTGATTCACTGTACTTTTTATATTGAGAAAGAAATTCTGGTTCGATTTTAATTTCCCGATACTCTTTGCGTATCTTTATATATCGTTGTCTTTTTGCTAGTTTTTTCCATTCCCAGGCGGTGATTTCCGCGCCGCCTTTAAATGCTACCACCTGACAGGATAAAATGCTACCAGTGTTTGTTTTTTTCTTTATTGACAATACTTACAGGAAGGATACAATTGTATAAAGTCGGCCGGATATTTTTCG